>VMSS01000260.1 GCA_013791995.1 Desulfurivibrio sp.
CCGCCCGTCGCCCCCCCCGTCGGCCCCCCCGTTGGCCCTCCCGTTGAACCCCCCGTCGAACCCGAGGCCAAAGAAGAGAAGTTGCCGGGATGACAGTACTGACCGGACATTTTTCCGGGCATCTCCGGGAACTGCGGAATCGGGTCATGGTGTCCTTTCTGGCAATCCTGTTGGCCACCCTCGTCGCCTATGCTTTTTCCGAACAGCTCGTTCGGTTTTTGATGGTCCCTTTGATCAAAGGGCATCCTAATCTGGCCAAACTCGTGTATACCAACCTGACCGAGGCCTTTGTCAGCTATCTGAAGATTTCCCTGCTGGCCGGGCTTATGATCGGTTTTCCGGTTTGCTGTTACGAACTCTGGATGTTTATCTCTCCAGGGTTGCACCGGCATGAACGGCGGATGGCGCGAACCGTGGTCTTTCTGGCAACATCCCTTTTTGTGGCCGGGGTGGTGTTTGCCTATGTGGTGGTGCTGCCGGAGACACTCTCTTTTCTGCTGAGCTTTGCTGACGAGCAACTTGAGCCCTTGCTCCGGCTTGATGCCTACCTCACCTTTGTGGCCCGGACTTCGCTTACTTTCGGGCTGGCCTTTGAAGTGCCGTTTCTCATGGTCATGACTGCCAAGGCCGGGATTGTCTCCAAGGGGTATTTTGCCCGGCAACGGAAATATTTTTATCTCGCCATTCTGGTCCTTGCCTTTCTCTTGACCGCAGGCGATGTCTTGTCCGCACTCCTGCTTGCCGTGCCGCTTTTCGGGTTGTATGAAGCAGGGATCCTTATCAGCCGGCCATTTAAAGGAAAGCTCAAAGCTGAAGGCTGAAGGCTGTCGCTACCTCGTTTCAATCATCTCTCCCGCAGATGTTCTTTCACCGCGCTGATTAAGAACTTCTTGGTGATGAAAGATTCCTGTCGCCAAAGCCGCCCCGTGCCGGTTGCTTCGAACACCTCCGAGAAATGCTCCTCCTTGCCCGTGCCGCTTGAGGCCATGGCCGGGATGGATACTGCCGAATGACTTGGTTGATCAACGCACCTGTATTCTCTGAAATTTGGTTCTAACTTTTTAACAGAGTTCAGGATTGGTTTTCTGGGGGCAGGCCAGTAATCCGTTTTTAGCATTTGACTTCCCAAGAGAATGACTGATACCATATGAGTGAAGAGGAGGAGGTCTAACACTAAAACAAAAACGGCAGCGTTATCGCAACGTACGCTTAACCTTGAGACCTTCCCGACCTCTCCACATGAAGCAGAGCTAGGTTCCGACTTGGCTCTGCTCTTTTTTTTGGGATTCAACCTGATTCCGGCCAGGCTGCATAAGGAGGAGGCAAGGAAACCATGAAACAACGCATGATTAAATGCCCATACTACATGTCCAGAAAACGGATGGAAGGGCAATTCATTTCAGGTAGTCACAACCTGGGAAACTTCAAGGCTGTCTTTGATGAGGGGTGTACCCACAGGAACTCTCCTCATGGTATTGACGATATCGGAGAGCTTGAGTGTCATAGCGATTCTCGTAAGTGCTCGATCAACGGAGGACCTTCCGGATAATTTTTTTTTGGTCGAGTGTGTAAAGAATTTTATGTAAATGGCATCTTCGGGTTTTTTCTCAGCTCCGGACTCTATCGCGTCTCAATCCCTCTCTCACGCAGATGTTCTTTCACCGCGCTGATGGACACTTCCTGCCGATGGAAGATTCCTGCGGCCAAGGCTGCTTCTGCACCGGTTTCTTTAAAAACCTCCGAGAAATGTTCTACCTTGCCCGCGCCGCTTGAGGCGATGACCGGGATGGAAACCGCCGAGCGCACCTGGTTGATCAGCTCAAGGTCAAAACCAGAATTGGTGCCGTCCTTGTCGATGCAGTTCAGAAGAATCTCCCCGGCGCCCAATGCCTCGCAGGAGGCGACCAACTCCAGAGCGTCCACCTCGCGGCCTTCGCGGCCTCCTCGTACCGTGCACTGATACCAGCAGTACTCTTCACCATTTGGGCCGGGGAATCGGGTTTTGATGGCATGTCGCGGGGTGTCGTCCGGAGATTTTACATAGACCCTGCGCGGATCAACGGAGATCACCACAGCCTGGTTGCCGTACACCGCCGAGATCTGCTCGATGGAACTGGTTCCCGTTTTCTTGCCGGTTTTTAGGTATTCCTCGGCAATAGCCACTGCGTCGCTGCCGATGGAGATTTTGTCGGCCCCGGAGCGGAAGTACTCCGATGCGACATCGAGGGCTGAGTAGTATTTGCCTTCAGAGTCGGTGAATTCACGGATGCCGCCGCCGATGGTAAGCGGCACGAAGACCTGTTCCGAGGTGCGCTGCAGCACCTCGAGCATGGGCTGGTCCTTCATGGGAAAATCGCGAAAGCCGGTGATGTTCAAAAAGGTAATCTCGTCGGCGCCTTCCTCGTAGTAACGCCGGGCCAGTTCCACCGGCTTGCCCAGGTTTCGCACCTCGCCCTTGTCGCGGACATCATACTGGTCGCCCTTGGTCACCACCAGATCGCCGTTGTCGTTGCTGCGCACATCAAGGCAGGCGATGATCCGTTTGGCAAGCCGTGTTTCCGCCGGGGAGGTGGTGACATTGCTGGGGGTGGTTGTGGCGGAAAGGTCCGTGGCTTCGAGAAAGTTTTTCAGGATCGTAAGCCCGGCTGTGCCGCTTTTTTCCGGATGAAACTGGCAGGCCGCCACATTGCCTTTTTGCACGGAGCTGATGAATTCCTCGCCGTAGTTGGTGGTGGTCAGGACCCAGTCATCGTTTCCGGACTCAATGGCGGCCCTGTAGGAATGGACAAAATAGAGTTTTTCATCCCTGAACCCGGCCAGGAGCGGGGAGGATTTTTGTATCCTGATGCCGTTCCAGCCGATCTGGGGAACCGAGAGGGTTTTTTCGGTGAACCGTCGGACCTGGCCCTTGATAATACCCAGCCCGGCCACACCCAAGGCTTCTTCGCTGCCTTCGAACAGGGTTTGCAATCCCAGGCATATGCCTAAAAATGGGCGGTCACCCCTGAGGTATTCCAGCAGGGGCTCGACATACCCGTATTGATGCAGCCGCTGCATGGCGCTGCCAAAGCTGCCGACCCCCGGGAAGATCAGCTTTTCCGCCGCCAGGATATCTGCCGGAGTTTTGGCGTCTGTAACGGTGAAGCCGAGTTTTTTGATGGCGTTGCGGACGCTGCGGACATTGCCGGCTCCGTAATCCAGAAGTGTTATATTCATAGCTGTTCCCAAGAAAAAGCGGGGATGCATCCCCGAGAGCGAAAAGGAAAAACATTATATTAGACGATTAACGCGCAGGCAACAATGGCGAATTTTCCTTGTTGTTGGCTGCGCGTAAAGCTTGCCATTATGAAAAGAAAAAGGCATGATGAAAAGTATGAGTCGTGCCGCTCCCAAGGCATTGCAGTCCGCCAGGAGAGGTGCGGGATCGTAACCTCAACCATCTAGGAGCGCCAATCATGAGTAAGGCCAAGGACACCCAAAAAGCAGTCAAGAAAGAACCGGCTAAGAGCATGAAGGAAAAGAAGGCAGCCAAGCAGGCCAAGAAAGGTGAAAAAACCAAGTTCACCCCGCAATGACAAGCAGGGAGGTGTTGGGCCGGAAGATCAGCGTCAGCTGTTGTTTTGCCGAGTCCAGCATTAAATTGAGACTGACTTTGTTGCGAAAAATCCCGTGGGTCAGAAAAGACGTGGAGGAATTGTATCTCCGCAGTTGTTGAGCAATTCCCCCTCTATTGATTCCTTGGAAGGTTTTACAGGCGGTTGTGGCGAAAATCCCGACCGCCTTTTTTTGGGGCTACGGTTGGCTACTCTTGCTGGCGCTGCGGTTCAGGCCGGATTTCCTGCTTGAGCAGGCAGCAGGAAATCCGGTGACGTGGGCTGCCATCCGGATTGTACTCGATGTTGCCGGGCTGCAAAAGTTTGTTCATCACGCAGCCCTCGGGAATGTCCAGCGAGAAAAGTTTTTTCTCGCTGATTCCGCTGTTTTCGACAAGGCAATTGTCTTCAATGCGGAAGGTGTGCAAGGGGAAATCCTCGCACAGCGGACAGAGGTAGACCCTCCCGTTGGGGAAGATGAAATAATTCTCCGCCACATTTCCTGCGCAGTGAAAGTCCTCCTCCGGTTCCAGGAAAACCTTGGGATAGATCACGTGTATTCCTCTTTGGGCAGCATCCTTCGCCACCCTTGGAATTACGGCCAGCCATTCTTCCGGGGTGACCTGTAGCCGAGCCTCATGTGCGCTTGCCGATTTGCCGCGCAGACCGATGACCTGAATAAAAAATCGCTTGCAACCCAACCGCTCCAAAAGCTCGGGCATCTCCTGGAGATGTTCGATGTTCAGGTGGCTCACCGTGTAGATCACGCTCACCTCAAAGCCGAGGGCAATAGCCTTTTGCAGGTTGGCTGTGCAGGTGGCAAAAACCCCGATTCCGCGCAGGGCATCGTTGATGGTAGGATTTGGCCCGTCCAGGCTGAAGCTGAGCACCGCTTCGTTTGGTTTGAGCGTGTTGAGCAGGTCGTGATGCAGGTAGCCGTTTGAGTCCACGGTGATGGTTTTGTAACCAAGATCCCTGGCATAACGGATGCCGTGCACCAAGTCCGGATGCAGAGTCGGTTCGCCGCCCAGGAAGATGACGTTGCTTTCTTTTTGGGGATCATAAAAAAGCGCGAGCCATTGTTCCATGGTTTTACGGGAAACGGTGGCGGTGCCGTGCTGGTCCGGGTTGATGTAGCAATGTTTGCAGGAGAGGTTGCAGGCGGTAAGAATGTGGAAGAAGATGTTGCGCTCGTGCGGTTTGAAGTGCAGGGTTTTGGCGACAGGCTGGTTCATGGTGCGACTGCTCAGGGTTGGGCCAGGGTGTATTCTGCCAGCAGGCTGTCCTGCCAGTAGTTGTTTTCCGGGCTGGTGAAAAAGGTTTTGAAAAGTTCCAGGCTCTCCTGGCGCAGAATATTGGGCAGGATGCACACCTCCGTCTCCATGGCTTGGTAGAGAGGGGTGAGGTGCGTAAGCTTTAAGTCCGTGCCGCCGCCCATGGCGTCCTCGTAGGCATAGACAAAGGTGCGGATGCCGTTGAGCAACATGGTGGAGTAGCACATGAGGCAGGGCTCCATGGTGGAATAGACCGTAAGGGTGTTTCGGGCAATATCCGGCCTGCGACCAAGCAGATCCCGCAGGGCGACGATTTCGGCATGGTCCAGCTCGTTGGCTGTTTCGCTTTTGCTGTTTTCGCGCCTGCCCATGGCCACAGGCTTGCCTTCGGCAACAATAACCGCGCCCACCGGGAATTCGTTGCTGGCCAAGGCCTGTTGCGCCTGTTGCAGGGCAAGACGCATGAATGTCTCGTGATTCATGGAAAACCTTTGTTGCAATCGCAGAGAAGCGCGGACTTCGAAAAGGTGCGATTCCAACAGATATCGCTTGGTGGCTCTTTGATTTCGGAGTCCCGGCTTCACCCTTGAATAAGAGGTGATTTTGTATTACCAGTCTGCCCGAAAGCAGTCAAGGTGGAAAGAAGGCTAAGATCGTTGGTGGAGAGTGCCAGGGAGTGCTTGAAAAACGCGAAAAAATAATGTAGTGAGTACCCAGCATACTATAAAAAAGATCGAGGAGAAATCGATGAACGGCGAAGATATGCAATGCATTCCCTATGAAGTGGCCAAGAAGTTGGTCGGAGCAGTCATGGAGGAGGAACATCTCCAAGAAACCAACCGGCGGGTGTTGACCGTATATGGAACAAACGATCAGGAAATCTGCTGGTTTGACGCCAAGGATATTTTTGCCGAAATGGCGGCCAGCGAGGGAGGAGTTCCCAGGAATGAAGACGACATGAAAGCCAAGGCCGTGGAACTGATCCTGCATCAGATTCCGAAATGGGCTGTTGAGGACCTGCTCGTAAGAATGGGTCTGGAAAAGAAGTAAGAGCTTCTTTGCGAACAAGCTCTAGGGCTGCAGGTCGCAAAAAAAGTGCTTCGACGGGCTCAGCACGAACGGATATTATCTTAATGCATTGATGTTCCGTTCTTGCTGAGCCTGTCGAAGCACAGTCCACAGTCCGGACACTGTTTATTTTTCACGATTTCATTATCCCTGCAAGACAAGAAGAAAATATCTGTTCTTCTGTCCCTTTTTCACTCCACCCCATGGGGCATGGGCGGGATTTCTTCGCCGCCAAGCACATAGCCGCCGTCCATACGTAATACCGTTCCTGTCATATAAGTGGCGTCCTGTAGCAGAAAGAAAATCGCTGCCACGATTTCCTCGAGCTTTCCTGTTCGTTTCAGCAGGATATGATTGCGGATGGCATCCTGTTGCTCAGCATTGAGCAGGTTCCAGCCACGGGTCTGCTCCGCATGTCTGGTTTCAAAAAATCCCAGCATCAATTCATTAACCCGCACTGCGGGAGCGCCTTGTCTGGCCCAGGTTTCCGTAAAGGAGGAGATGGCGCGATTGGCAGCGCTGTATCCGTCGTTGAAGATGAGTCCTGCCGGACCGGAACGGCCGACAATACCGGCAATGGAAGAAAGGGTGATTACTGCTGCCTCCGGGTTTTCCTGCAAGAGGGGCAAAGCGGAGCGCATGACCCACCACTTGGCCCGCAGGGTAGTGGCCATTTCCAGTTCCCACTGCTCTGGGGTGTAGGCGCCGTGGACAACCGGCATGCCGCCACGCTCGATATTGTTGATCAGGATGTGGAGAGTGGTGTATCGCGTCCGGAGGGTGGAAAAAAGTTCCTGGATGGCGGCAGGGTCGCGCAGGTCGACCTTGATCGCCAGATGGTCGCCGCCAATGGCCCCAAGCTCTTCCTGCATGCGGGCAGCTTCTTCGGGCCAGTCGTAGTAGGTGAGGATAACCGTGGCCCCGGCCTTTGCCAGAGCTATGCCGATACCCTTGCCGATCCCTTTGGCCCCTCCGAGAACAAGGGCTGTCTTTCCTTGAAGTTTCATCCGTTTCCAAGCCTGTGTTTGCTATCGGAGCGCTATTTTTTCTTGCCGGAGCCGGAGATTTTTGGCGATGGCTCCGGAGATTTTTTGACTTTTTCTTTGTTGGCAGGACTGGCAGGTTTCTTTACCTTTGCCGGTGAAGGGGCAATCTGTTTGTTAGATTTTTCCGGCCGTTTTTTCTTTTTAGAACTGGTGGATTTCTTTTTCTTTTTGCTTGGGGTGTCGGACGGTTCCATGTGTATGGAAAACAAGTTGACGCTGGCCCCTGCCTGGGCCAAATGCAGCGGTTCATCGCTCAATTTGTAGGCGGTTGTCTGGGAAGGTATCCTCAGGCGTTGTCCCAGGGAAAGCCTTTCGTACTGGAGATTGTTTGCCTTGAGCAGAGTGGTTTTGCTCAATTTGTATTTCCGGCTGATGGTTGTCAGGGTCTCTCCGCGCTTGACCACATGGTCATTGAACTCGATGACTTTAACCGAACGGATTCTGGGGAGGTTTTTGATCACCAGTTCTTTTTTGCCGGTCGGGACCCGCAACGGATAATTCGCTTCGGATGGCGGGGTGATGGCCTTGGACAGATGCCGGTTGAGGACGAGTATCTCCTCGTCGGGAAGACCGCAGGCCACGGCAACAGCTTTGAGTGAGGTCCCGCGGGGCACATGGACGGTCTCATAGTCCAGCGGTTCGGCATAGTCAATGTTGTCAAATCCGTATTTTTCCGGATCCTTGGCAATCATGATGGCGGCGATGAGTTGCGGGACGTAGAGTTTTGTTTCCGAGTGGATATACTGGCTTTGGGCAACTTCCCAAAAATCGTCGGCATCGGACTGTTTCATGGCCCGCCGGATTCTGCCTTCCCCGGCATTGTAAGCGGCTACCGCCAGATGCCACGAATCAAATTCCTTGTACAGATTTGAAAGATAGGCCACTGCCGCTTTGGTCGATTTTACCGGATCTCGCCGCTCGTCGACATAATCGTTGACAGCCAGACCATAGCTGCGCCCGGTGGCGCGCATGAATTGCCAGGCCCCCACCGCGCTGGCCCGGGAAGAAACCGTGGTGTTGAAGCCGCTTTCAATCATGGGGATGTAGGCCAGGTCCAGGGGCAAGCCCGCCTCGGCGAGCTCCTTTTTTATCATGGGCAGATACCGGGACGAGCGGGCAAGCCAGACGGCAAAGGTCCTGCGGTGGCGGTTCTGGAAATAATTCAGGTAGTATTCAACCTGGTCATTGATGGTGATCGGGAAATCATCGGATTCTGTTTCTTCTCCGGTGGTGAGCAATGGAAGCACATCCCAGGCGCTGAGTTGTGCCAGTTCACTTATCTCCGGACTCACCGCAAGCTTGAGCGCTTGAGGATCCGCCTCTTCCGCTTCCGGGAGTGGCTTTTTTTCAGAACGGGAGGCGTTTTCCTGCTTCAAGGAAGATGAGGCGGTTTTTGGTTCCTGCGCTCGGGATATGGTTTCTGGCCCGATTGTGGCAACGGTGGGATTTTCCAGTGGAGCGCAGGCAGTGAAGCCGCCCAAGCTCAGTGCGGCAATCGCCAGGATTAGGAAAATTCTGGCAAGGGGATGGGGGAGGAACCTGGAAATTTCTGGATAAGTTTGCAAACCGTATGTCCCTGCTGCGGTAGCCGTCGTTTAAAAATGGCTATAATATTGAATACCGATACCGACCCACGAAGCCGTAACAAATGGTGAAAATTAGGATAGTTATTCAGCAACGGCTCCTAAATTTTTTGGCGTCAACCCGATTGGAATGCCAGGGGGAGATAATCGAATGGTTTTTGCTGACAGGTCAATCCGTCAAATTTTTCCAGCAAAAACGATCAAAAAACACCCAAATAACGCTCAGGCACTTTTACAGGACAACCCCTCTTCCTGCAATGAAAAAACATGGGATTGCCCGAGGTTTTTCCTGTCTTTGTGTACAATTTCAAGATGTTATCGTGTATTTGGTTGCTTGATTATAATCGCTGCTTGGTCCTAGATAGGCAGGAAATGAAGTACTCAACTGTCCAAAGGTGATTGCACGTTGGCGACACAGGTTCTCCGAGTTGCTTTCCGCCAGGGTAAAGGAAGGTTATTGCGCTGAAAAGCGCGGCCGCTGGCAAAGGTTGTTTGGCGACATTTGGGTCGCTCGCCCATGACCCTAATGTCGCACCCTCTTTTCCCTTAGAATATAAGCTGTTTTCACCCTTCAACCGTCTTTTCCCCTCTTATTCAGGGCAGAGAAAAGGGACATTTATGTCGTCACTCCTGCCTTGCTATTCCAATCAAACCACCTAAAATTTATTTTAATTTCAGTATGATATGGGTTTTTTGAAATATTTTTTGGTTAATGGCACTTTCTTTGCTCTACAATGGACGCAAAGAGGAGTTTTGATAATTATTATTTGAACATTATATGCGAGTGCGACTAGCAGTGCTGTTATTTCGATGTCAATGGTGTAGTCGGACAAATTGATTGGATAAATTTTGTACAAGGAGACGAAAATGAACTGGAACGGCATAAGTATCGGTAAAAGGATTTCCCTTGGGTTTTGTTTGATGTTGCTTATGGTTGTCGCCCTTTCCTTGAGCAGCTTTTTCGGGGTTGGTAGTATAGTTGGAAACGCTGAAGAGGTGATTGAAGGAGGGCGTCTCAATGCCGAACTGGCGCAACGGGAAGTGGACCATCTCAACTGGGCGGGAAAGGTGTCCGGCGTGCTGCTCAAGGGTGGCACCGAGTTGAAGGTGGAGACTGATCCCAGCAAATGCGGGTTCGGTAAATGGTATTACGGGGATGGGCGGAAACATGCGGAACAGTTGCTTCCGGCCCTCAAGCCCCTGTTTGCCGAGATCGAGGACCCGCATAAAAAACTTCATGAATCCGCGGTTGCCATTCAGGCAAGCCTTGCCAGCGGCGGAACCAGCGAAGCCATGGACGTGTATACCACGCAGACTCTTCCATCGTTGCAGTCCGTGCAGGGTCTGTTGAACAAAGTCCGGGAAGAGGCGAAAGGTCAGTTGATCACCGACGATGCCATGCTGAGTGCCGCCGCAAAAACGCGGATATTGGTTGGAGTGATTGCCTTGGCGGCCATGGGCTTGGGACTGGTGGCGGCCTTTATTATTGTTCGAGGGGTTTCTTCGGCCATCATGCAGGTGAGTCTGTCGCTTCAGGAGGGGGCCGAACAGGTCGCCGCAGCGGCGGGAGAGGTTGCATCTTCCAGCCAGACCCTGGCGGAAGGCGCATCTCAGCAGGCTGCGGCGGTGGAAGAAACCTCCGCTTCTCTGGAAGAAGTCGGGGCCATGATCAAGCAGGACGCGGACCATGCCCGGCAGGCCGATGAGTTGATGAAAGAAGCCAACACGGTGATCATGAGCGCAGACGAATCCATGAAAAAGCTCACCACCTCCATGCAGGAAATCTCA
>VMSS01000024.1 GCA_013791995.1 Desulfurivibrio sp.
CTCAATGAGCACCGTACTCTCACTCCTGGCGATATCCGGAAGGGTGGCGAATATGTTCCGAATCTTATGGTTCTTGCTGATAATGTCCTGAAAGCTGTATTTTTCAGAAATCTCCTTGCGCAGAGCCTCCATGGCAGAGACATCCCGAAATATTTCCACGCCGCCGATGATCTCACCACGCTCGTTGAGCAGGGCCGAGGTGCTGATACTGATAGGCACAAGATCGTTCTCGACATCCATGATGCAGGCCTTTTGACTGGCCACGTCCCTGCCGGTTGCAATGGTTTTTTTCAGCGCACAGGTGGACTTACAGATATCAGCGCGGAACACCTCGTAACATCTCTTGCCAATGGCCTCGCTGCGGTGCACCCCGGTGATGTCCTCGGCAGCCCTATTGAAGGAGGTGATTCGCAGATCCGCATCCACGGTGAAAGCGCCGTCGGCAATGGAATCAAGGATGAAATCCCCGAGGGATACCTCCTTACGCAGGGTCTCGAGAGTGGAAATATCCCGAAAAGTTTCCACGCCGCCGATAATTTCCCCGGCCGCGTTGCGCAGGGCCGAGGTGCTGACACTGACAGGAACGACTCCATTCTCAATGTCCTGAATGTACACCTTGTGGCTGATCACGTCCCTGCCGGTCTCGATGGATTGCTTGAGCGCGCAGGTCGCTTGACAGATGTTGGCGCGCAGCACTTCATGGCATTTTCTGCCGATGGCCTCGCAGCGATGCACTCCGGTAATATCCTCAGCCGCCCGGTTAAAGGATGTGATCCGGAAATCCTTATCCACGGTAAAAGCCCCGTCGGCAATGGAATCGAGGATGAAAACATCAAGGGAGATTTCATCTCGCAGGGCTTCCAGGGCAGAGACGTCCCGAAAGGTTTCCACCCCGCCGATGATTTCACCTTTCTCGTTGCGGAGCACCGAGGTGTTGACGCTTATCGGAATAACGCTCCCATCGTTCTTGCGGATATTGACATCGTGGCTGATGATCTCCCTGCCGGTTTCGATGGATTTTTTCAGCGCGCAGGTGGACTTGCAGATATCGGCACAAAAAACCTCATGGCATTTCCGGCCAAGGGCCTCGCTGACCTTGACTCCTGTAATATCTTCGGCGGAACGATTGAACGAGGTGATCCGCCAATTCCGGTCAACGGTGAAGACCCCTTCGGTGATTGCGTTCAGGACTGTATCGCTGAAAACGGAAAAAGGATTTTTTTGCTCTGGAGGGCGCATGGTTGCCGAAGCAGGACTCCTTAAGAATAATTGCTGAAAAAACTTTAAGTTACGCCATGTGAAAACCGACAGATTTTGAAATTAGTTATAGACAGCGGGCCATACAACAACAAAAAGTTTTGGCAGCTCGTCATCGGCACGAGGAAGCGACAATACCCGAGCCTGCTCAGGGACGTGCCAGCAATCCTGCAACCGCATCCTGCAACCGCTCGGCCAGTTCCTGCTTTTGCTTAACGGTGTAATCGCTGGTGGCAATGGGCGCGCCAACCCGGATCTCCACCCGTCCCGGCTTAACAAGAAGCCTGCCCTTGGGCAGAACCTGATGGGTACCGGTTATAGCCACCGGCACCACCGGAACTCCGGCCTTGATTGCCAGAACCATGGTGCCGGGTTTGAACTGCCCCAACTTCCCGTCCGGGCTTCGGGTCCCCTCGGGAAAAACAATGACCGAAGCGCCGTCGGCAATGCGCCGGGCCGCCTCGTCCAGGCTCTTGAGGGCCTTACGGCCATGCGCTCGGTCCACCGGAATGTATCCGGCCAGATGCATGGCCTTGCCGAACACGGGAATCTTGAAAAGCTCCAGCTTGGCCAGCCAGCGGAAATCAAAGCCCAGATAGCCCTGGAGCACAAAAATGTCAAACTGGCTCTGGTGATTGGCGGCAAAAATATACGGCTTCCCCGGCTCCAGAAGATCGATCCCCGTCATGCTGACCGAAACCCCGCTGACCCGGGCAATAATCCTGCCGAGGGCGCGTGGAAGAAACTGAACATCAGCCGCCGACCGACGAAAGACGAGAATCATGATGATGGCCACGATGCTGACCACCCCGGTCAGCATGGGCGCGAGCACCAGAACAAGAACACCTCTCACAAAAGTCAGCACGTTGGACTCCCCGGTATCTTTATGGTATCGTGTCGAAAAAATTGCCTGCAGCTTTGCATCCATCCAGCTCGATTTTGGTGCTGCTGGAATTGAACACAAACCCACAGAATGCAACTGGGCATCAGCGAAACGACGCTGTTGAACAGTTACTTTTTCCCTCAGTGCTGGCATCTTAGCATTCCTGTGTGCTCCTGCCAAGCACTGACCACAAACACCGGACAAGCGCCCTTTGGGCTGAACGATGATACGCATTACCGACACGCTAAAACCAAAAGATAAATTCGGCTCCATCCCCATCCGCGATGGCAAACCCACGGGCAGTTTTGCCTTGCGGCCACAATCGCCCAAACGGCCGCAGACATTTTTCCCCTGGGCCTGGCTGAAAAAAACCGTAGGGCTTTTGCTTGGGTTGGCCCTCATTCTGGGGCTCAGCAGCCCTCTGCTGGTTCCCTATCTGGCCACCACTCTTCTGGCTGAACACCTGGCCGCAGCCCTGGACCGTCCGGTGACCATTCCCCGGGCTCAATTCAACCCGCTCACCTCCACCCTGACCCTGCACAATCTTATTATCGGCCCGAAACTGTCCAAACCCCATGACCCTGTTGACCCGCTGCTTTCCGCATCCCGTCTATCCCTGGGATTTGAACTCAATCGCCTGATGGACGGAGAGGTTGCCTGTACTGTGGAAGCGGACCATTTTTTTCTGCATCTGGTTCGCAGGAAAGACGGCACCTATAATCTCGGCCAATTCATCGATGCTCTTCTGCCAAGCGCTGCTCTTCTCCCTCTCCGTTTTTCTGGAGACACCTTTGCAGTGAGCGACAGCCGCCTTGTTTTTACCGATGAGCTGAACGGTACAGTCCATCATGCCGAGGAGATCACCCTGAACATCTCACCCCGCGCCACTGCCCCGGCCATGCCCTTTCGTCTACAAGCCACGATCAACGGGGTTGTGATCACCCTTGACGACTCGACAGGCCTGACCGCCAAATCAGTCCCGGCTCCGACTGTCGCCCAGCCTGACCCGGCGACACAAGGAGAAACCCCCGAGCCGGACACGGCCGCCGACCCCGCCTTGAAAACCGCAGAGACCATCACACTTGTTCAAGATCTTGCCAATGGTGTCAGACAATATCTGCCGAACATCGCCATCCCGCCGGTCGAAAGCCGGACGGAAAAACCCCTTACCCCCTGAACCGGATACAACCCATGCTCCGCCCGCCCTATACCAGGTACAACCGCCTCTACACCTACCATCTCGACCTCAAGGATCTTCCGGCCATCAACGATCCGGATCTCATCGGCACCTGGATCGAGGACGAAACCGCCATCCTCTTTTTTCATCGACCCAAGGAACGACTGGTCGAAACTCTCTGCGAAGCTTCAGGGGCCAAGGTTCTCTATGAAGCCGACCTGGATTATACCGACTGGGAAGCAGGCCGAGAAATAGAACCCTTCACGGTGGGCAGTTTAACCGTCGCACCGATCTGGGAAAAAACCGCAGCGGACATCTCTCTGGACCCAAGCGTTATCTTCGGGAGCGGCTTCCACCCCTCAACCCGCCTCTGCCTGGAAGGGCTGCTCAAATACACCTCCAGTCCGGAAATCACCATCAACACCGCCCTTGATCTGGGTTGCGGCACAGGACTCCTGTCCATTGCCGCAGCCAAACAGGGGGTGAGTCGGATTACCGCCTGCGACAACAACCGACTGGCCTGCCAGGTGGCCAGCGCCAACTGCCAAGCCAATGGGGTAGAGGACATGGTCACCATCCTTGAAACCGACCTCCGCCGACAATGTCCCGACACCAGAGTGGACCTGGTCATGGCCAATCTCTACAAGGGCTTGATGCTTGAACTTTTCCAAAATCCTGATTTCTGGCAAGCAAAGCTGTACCTGCTCTCCGGATTTATTCCCGGCATGGAAGAGGATCTCCTGGCCGCTCTCCCGCACAGCGGAATCACTTTTCTGGAAAGAACACGAAACGACCGTTGGTGCTCCTGGGTCCTTTTACGGCAGTAAACAACAGGTCTGCCCCTTGATGGCATCGCTGTTCAGCGGGCATTTCTGCCGCGCCCAAGATATCTTGGGCACTGCCTGCGTTTTTCCGTACTGCATTCGGCAACCTCCCAGCACGGGGCATAGTGGAGCAGCTTGCCCATGGAGGCAATGGTGATACCACCTCCGTGGATCATGCCGAAAATACACCGGATCCAGGCGATATCGTCGGTACTGTAATACCGCCATTTGCCCTTGCGGCTCGGGGTGACAAGCCCCGCTTTTTCATAATTTCGCAAGGTGCGCGGATGCAAGTCCAGCATATCTGCCGCTGCGGAAATCCGGTAGATCGAAGGATGGGTTTGGTATCGCATGGGCAATCCTTTTTGTTTTCTCTTAATTTTAGGGAAAGCGCGCTCAATCACCATGCAGCGGGAAACGGATCGCTATCCTGGCATATTTCCCTTCTTCCCCGGTGATCGACAATAAGCCACCATGGTCTTCGACAATCCTGCGGCAGAGAGCCAGCATCCTCCCCCAACTCCCTGCCGAAAATTCCTTACCATGACTGAAGTCCAGCTGGGTTTCAGGAGGGACCACTGCTCCGAAATCCATGATGCTGATTTCAAAAATCCGCCCCTGGAAATTGTCCACGACAGTCTGTGTGGCAACGTTGATTTTTTTACGCGGGTCCCTGCCGGCATACCTCTCGCCAAGAGTGGCCCGAACGCTGTTGAGAATGCCTAAAAAAACCTGCTGCATTTCCTGGGCGTGCACCGGAATAACCGGCGGCTCAACCTCCAGGTCGGTCTCAACCTGGACGCCCTCGCTTTTCAGATGATAGCCAATGAGCAACAGGGCATCCTCCAGCACAGTGGACACAGGCAGAAACTCTCCTGCAGCCGAGCCTTCTTCCTGGCCATACAGGATGAACTTCCGGATTATTTCCGCAATGCGCTCACCGGTCTCAATGATTTTAGTAAGCAGCACGTTCTGCGGCTGCCCAGGCTTTTTAAGCTGTTCCTCATCGGCCAACACCTGCGCATAGTTGATCAGGCCGTTGCCAAGATCCCCCACCTCATGCGAAACTCCACCGGCAAGGGCCGCAATCATCTCCAACCTCAGACTTGCCTCGCTCCCCCCGACACTGTCCTGCCGGGCAAGAGGATACCCCACCAGAATCAACCGTTCAGACTCCTCGCCCATCTCCCGATCCAAGACAATTTTGCAGAGAAATTTTCGGGAAGGCGTGACTCCGGAAAACGCCAACCGAACCCCATCCTCCGAGCGAAGTTTTTCCAACAGTTCGGGAGTGTCACTGGCCAGGCCGGATTGGATCGGCGTCAAAAAATCACGCCAGGAACGGCCGGAAAGCTGCGCGGCGTCAGAGCCTGCAATGCTTGCAAAAACAGGATTTGCGCCAAGGATATTTCCTGACGGAGTCAGGGTCAGCTGAATCACCCGCAAGGCCTCAAAAAGTCGGGCATGCAGATTTTCCCTGCTGGCCAGGTGCTGCTGCCCCTCAATAGTATGCAGGGCCAAGCCGAGATCGCCTGCAAATCCCTCAAGTAATTCCATCTCCTTGTTGTCAAACCCCGAGGGAGAAAGGGCATAGATGGAAAGCACGCCATAAGCGGTATTCTGCCAGATAATCGGCAAGGCGGCGCAGGCCGCATGCCCGTCGGCCAATGGTGTTCCCTTGAGCAACCCTTTGGGAATCCCCGCCAGGATATCCATCCGCACAACCGGAGCCCTGGAACGCAGCGCCAGCGCCGCAGGATTTTGCTCCACCCCCTTTTCCTCAGCTTCAGTAAGCAGGATGGCCATGCAGGTTTCGCATTCCTTGTTGCTCATGGATGTCGCGCCATCGGCAGTCACCGGCATGACATCGCCACCCTCTTCGGCCTGCCCTATCCAGATCAGGCAATACTCGTGATTTGCAAGCAGGGCCCGGCACACTTCCTTGAACAGGGAATCCCTGGTCTTGCACTTGGCAATAGCCAGCTGCGCTCCCTTAACCGCCGAGGCAACCCGTTGAAACTTTGCCAGCCCCTGGGCCGTGATATCGCGGGCCATCAAAAGGTCGTGAAAGGAATAGGCCAGTTCCGAAACCTCCCCGCTTCTCCCGGGGATGGAAAGACCCGGCCTTACACCGGAGGCCACTTCTTTCACCTGCTGAACAAGATCCAGCAAAGGGACAATCAGTCGCCTTTGGAAAAAAAGAAGCATGACAATGATCAGGCTGACCACCAGGGCCAAGGCACCGATCACCACATTCTGAAAACTGACCAGTTCGCGTTTACCGTGTTCGACCAGAACCCGGTCAAAGAGCATGAGCCGCTCTCCCAGTGTGCGTATTTCCGTATTGAGTTGTTTGAGTTGCTCAGGCCTGACCGGCCCGGCGCTGATCTTTCTCACGAGCAGGATAAGTCCGGGCAGGTCCGTGGCGTTGGCCAGGGTGAGCTTATAATGGTCGTCTATGGACCGGTTCCCGATAATGGAAGCCAGATTCAGATTGAGCTCCTCCAGTTCCGCACTGACCGGAGTCAACCCAGCGTACTGCCCTTCAAGCAGATTTTCGGTTACATGTTCCCGGATGATGGCGAACTGGAAGATCAATTTTTCAGTCTGTCGGCTTACTTCCACATGACTGCGATACAATTGATATTGCCTGATTCCCAGGCCCAGCAGAGCCACAAGAATCAGCGCAACCGATACTGCTGTGGCATTGATTGTTTTTTTCAGCGGAAAGGCCATTTCAGTGTATCCGTCGGCAGGGCCGGAGACCCGGCCCTGCCATTCTCCATCAAAAATGATGGCGTCCTTATTTGGTTTCCTTCCAGGTGTAGAGGATCGGCATCCTGGCCAGAACCGCCCGATAAACCACGATATAGGTGGCATAGACGGTGATGACGATCACCACTTCACGCCAGTGGGGAATTTCCTGGTACAATTGCCAGTTGAAGGTTATGAGCGCTGTATTCAACCGGTTCAGAGCAAGGCCGAACACTGCCAGAAAGGCTCCGAAACGGGCCAGGGAAGCATTGCTGTTCCGCACGGCCATGGTGAAGACAATCAACGGCAGAATAACTCCCACTACCATTTCAAACATGAACCACCCCCCCCAGCCGGTGGCCAGATACTGCCAATCGTTATCATGGGCAATGCCGATAATTTTGATTACCAGATAGGTGATCAGTGCAAGGGAAGCGCCCTTTGCCAACCCCAGGGTCAATTTGCTCAGATTGTTTAAATAATTTTCATCACACCGCCAGCGCATGAACCACTTGGTGAGGGTGCTGACCACAATGAGCATGGAAAGACCGGCAAAAACCGCGGAAACGAAAAAATGAAACCATTGAAAAGGGGAAGAGAACCAAAGCGGATGGACCTTACCCGGAGCATAGGTGAACAAAGCCCCCAGCGCCCCTTGGTGCAAGGTGGAGAGGATGATCCCTGCTATGGTCAGGCCGAGCACGATACTCTTAATAAACTTCTTGGCCTTGGGAAAACCCATCCACTCCGAGAATGCCGGCACCAGTTCCGCCACTTGACAGGAAAGATAGGTCGCCACATGCCAAGCCACGAGAAAAAGAACCGCTGCCGGTCCCAGGGATACGAACATCGGATAAATCAAACGCCAGGGCTGACCAAGATCCACCTGAAGAAACACGACCGCGAACAGATAACCCAGCAATCCGTTCAGCAGGCCAAGTCGCTCAATGGACTTGAAATCCTTACGGCCAAAAAGCTCCACCGTGGTTCCCATCATAAAGCCGGATGCGGAGAGCGGCACCATGACGAACAACCCCCAGCCCAGGAACAAACCCCACGGGTAGTCATAGGAGGAATGCGTGACCCAGCCAAGGCCAAAAATAAAACGGCCAACCAGAATCGGCAGCCCAATTGCGTAAATGGCCCAGAGCACCCAGTTGAACGGGTTGCGCAACTGAACCGCCATATACTCTTTGGGGCTGAGCCCCAGCATTATCTTCTCTTTTACGGTCCATTCGCTCCCATCCTTCTTGCGATCGGAGACAACCGGGGCGAACCCTTGTGATTTTAAGCTATTCATCGTTGTCCACCTCTCCTCAGCTTTTATTATCTTCGTTTTTCAGGGCATCTTTCCGGTTGCTCAGTAAATAAAAACCGGTAAACAATGCGGGCCAAATGGTGAGCACCATCGGCACTATCGCCAGGAACTCCTTGACATAGCTGATAATCGGCTGGTCGCCTAAATGGGTGTCATAGCCGATTTTGTCAAAGGGCACGTCGGAGAGATACATCCAGGCAGTGCCGCCGACCTCTGTTTCGCCGTACACATGGTCCACGTAGGCTTCAGGATTCTGACCGATTCGCTGATGGGCAAGCTTGAGGAGATCCTTCCGTTTACCGAAGGTCATGACCTCCTGGGGACAGGCCTCGACACAGGCAGGAGGTCTGCCGAACTTAAGACGGGTGTCGTAGCACATGATGCACTTTTTAACCACCGGGTTGATGGCACTGGAATAACTGTAAGCCGGAATATAAAAAGGACAGGCAATCATGCAGGTCCGACAGCCGACGCACACGGTCGGGTCGTACATAACCGCCCCTTCCGGCGTTTTTTTGTAGGCATTGACGAAACAGGAAGTCAGGCAGGCGGGTTCGTTGCAGTGATTACACTGCACCTTCCGAAACAACGGGTGCTCCCGCCCTTCCACTTCGTACTTCTGCACCACGGTATAAGCTTTTTCCGTTGTTCTTCGCGGCAGCCCCCCTTCACGTTTTTCTTCAAACACCGAAAGATCGTCGAATGGTTTATCCGGCGACTCCAACCCCTGCTCCTTGTTGCAGGCAGCTTCGCAGGTCCGGCAACCTACACATTTGGTAAGATCAACAAGCACCCCCATGCTGTCCGGGTAACCGCCAAAGCTCTGCCCTGCAGCCCCGGCCTGTTTGCTTGTCCCGACGGCGGCGATGGCTGCGCCACCGGCCAAGCCGCCTTTCAAGAAACTTCTGCGGTTTAACATTTTCATAGTCTAACCCTCTGATATCGTTTCAGCGTAAGCCGTTGTTTCTAAAATAACCTTGCTGTCTTTCTTGCAAGAACGGCATGAAGAGCAGTAACGGAATAGCCAAGAAAACAGTAGTGGTATCACCGATGGCCATTTCGTAACGGCTCCCAAACTCCAAGCCTGTGCAGCTTGCAATCAATGCCCGGCCTTAGCGGTTGGAGCCGGAGCATATTTGCCGGAATTAAAAAAGGCGTCTCCTTTGTCGTTTCTGGTGTGACAATCCTGACAACCGGTCGGCCCGCCCATAGTGGTGTGGCAGCCAAGGCATTTTTGATGATACGCCCCTTTCAGGCCCAACTTGCCCTTGTGGTACATTTTCGGCGTTTCCTCGATTTTTGCCAGGTCTTCTGCGGAAAACCTTTTGTCCGAATGACAGTCTCTGCATGCAACGCTTCGTGATTTCCCTCCTGCTTCATGGCAACGGGCGCAGGTTGGATCGGTGGGTGACGCCCCGGTTGTGTGGTGATGGCACTCAGCACAGCTTGTTGCCACTCCGGTATGCATGGCATGATCAAATGTCACTGCGGAATAGTGGTTTGCCAGACTGCCGAGTTCCACCGAACCAGGGCCATCCCCGGCCCAACTCTGTGCGACAAGTGGCGCGGTAAGAAGCATCAGCGCCGCCATCCCCACGAGTGTCTTTTTTCTTCCTCCCATGTTGGTCTCCTCTTGAAAATAGTTATCTCGTAAAAAACAAACTCTCTGTGCGTTCTTCGTTGAGCAGGAAATTCCTTGCGCCAGAACTGTTCCTGCCAAGCCCGTTCAGACGACGTTTTAGGGTTCCGTCAGCAGAATAAGCACATCCTGTGCCAACCGTTGGAACTTGCTGCAGGAACTGCTTCCGCCACACTCCCCGATAAAAATTTATTGCAGACGCCACCAGGAAAAACAGGGCAACTGCAGCAAAAAAATTCGGGTGTCGGTAAAAACGAAGTTGTTGGCTGAGTGAAGGCAGGGAAAGATTATCCCGAATGAGAAAAATAAATTACAGCGAGGAGATTTTTTCCTGTGTGATGAAAATATGCGACGTAGTAAAAAAGTGTAGCATGCAACACATGTGGTGCCACATAAGTGTTGCATGCGACAGATGCAGCGCGGTGACGAACAAACCTATCCAAGCAGCCCGGTTTGCACTGTATTTTCTTCACCCAGTGTATAGCAGGACAGGATGATATCGACCTCCTCCGCGTCAATGGTTTCATTGATCAGAAGAACTTCGGCCAGCTTGTGCAGGAAGGTTATTCTCCCTTCAAGGACAATCATTGCATCCTGATAGCATTCCGCTATGATCCTGGTGACTTCCTCATCAATCGCCCTGGCTATTTCTTCGCTGTAGGGCCGCTGTTGCGAACCGTTGCCGAGAAAGCCCTGGTCACGAGTGACAAAAGCCCTTGGCCCAAGCCGTTCACTCATCCCGAATTGACAGACCATCCGGGTGGCAATATCCGTGGCCGCCTGCAAATCGTTGCTGGCTCCGGTGGATAATTCATTGAAAATGATTTCCTCCGCCGTTCTGCCGCCAAGCAGAATGGTAATCCTGTTCGTCAGATATTCCTTGGAATAGGCATGGCGGTCATCAATGGGCACCTGTTGCATAACGCCCATGGCCTGACCTCTGGGAATGATGGTAATCTTGTGTACAGGATCGGTGTTGGGTAAAATCTTGGCAATGATCGCGTGTCCGGCTTCATGGTATGCGGTAACTTTGCGCTGCTGTTCGTTGACAACCAACCCCGTCCTTTCAACCCCCATGAGAATCTTGTCCTTGGCATCCTCGATATCGCTGAGCTGGATTCCTTCCTTACCCTTGCGCGCCGCCATCAGGGCGGACTCGTTGATAAGGTTGGCAAGATCGGCTCCGGTGAACCCCGGCGTGGACTGAGCCACAACCTGCAGGTCTACGTCCGCATCCATGAGTACCTTACGGGAATGCACCTCAAGAATCTTGCGCCGCCCTTTCACATCAGGCGGCATAATGGTTACCTGACGATCGAATCGTCCCGGCCGCATCAAGGCCGGGTCCAGAACATCCGGTCTGTTTGTCGCGGCAACGATGATGACAGTCTGATCGCTCTGGAACCCATCCATCTCCACAAGCAGGGCATTGAGGGTTTGTTCCCGCTCATCCTGCCCGCCCATGGCCCCGGCGGCTCCGCGACTGCGACCCACAGCGTCTATTTCATCGATAAAAATAATACATGGCGCGCTTTTCTTGGCCTGCGCAAAGAGATCACGCACCCGTGAAGCACCGACCCCAACAAACATCTCGACAAAATCAGAACCGCTGATGCTGTAAAAAGGAACGCCTGCTTCCCCGGCAATGGCCTTGGCCAGAAGCGTTTTTCCTGTACCCGGTGGGCCTTGCAGCAAGACCCCTTTAGGAATTTTGCCGCCAAGCCGCGTGATTTTCTTTGAGTCCTTCAAAAAATCCACGATCTCTACTAGCTCTTCCTTTGCTTCCGGAATGCCTGCCACATCGTCAAAAGTCACCTTGCCGGCTTTTTCCGGATCCATGGCGATCTTTTTCTTGCCAAAACCGCTGGATCCGCCTTTCTGTCCGCGAAACATGAAAAACATCCAACCGCCCATGAGCAGCAGAACAGGAAAGGTGGATGACCAGAAAGGCGAAACCGCCCGGGGCGGTCCGGCAGAAATACGAATATTCTTGCTCTCAAGCCTGGGAATCAGATGCTGGACATCCGGCGCATAGGTCGAGAAGGACTGGCCAAAACTGTCAGTACCGAGGATCTCCTGACCCTGTATCCGCAGGTCCTGTATCTCATTATTTTCCAGCTTGGCAAGGAAAGCGGAATATTCCAGCATGGGCAGACGGCTTTCAACAATCCAGACGTTGTACGCCACAACGGCCAGAGTTGCCGCCAACATGATCAACAGATAATTTCGCACGTATTTGGCCACGTTTTTCCTCCTGGGCAGGAATGAATGCAAGGCACGCTGAATGCGTCGGACAGCTTCCCACTATTGCAACAACCGGACCATGCCTCTGTTCCAGCCTATCACTCCTCCGGGAAAAACAGCAAAAAAAAAGCCCGGGCGAACCCGGGCAAGGAAGGAGGTACTGCAAGGTTATCAGCGTTGGCCGGGAACCGTAACCTTCGGGGTATTGACATACTTGAAGAACACCGGGAATGCCGCGAAGAAGGCGACACAGACCAAGTACTCAACGCCTTTGATGTGAGTGTAAAAATCAACCAAGGTGGCCTGCTCACCGATCAAGCCGATGGCCACCATATACTGCCGCACCACTTCGCTCAACCCTGCCTTGGAAAGACTGAAGCTTAAAGCGGCAAGTGCCCACAACCCTACAACAGCTCCCAAGCCACCCATTATTGCCATGAAAATTCCTGCGCCCTTCCTATCCGTCATTGCCTTTTCCATGATATTTCTCCTTGTTGAATTCGATTGCTTTCTTATGATCCGATGACCGCAACCTTATTATCTTTAGCCTTATCACATACCCGTTACTGCGGTGAGCCAGCTCCGACCCAGTTCCAAGATTCCACCCATGGTGCTGATTCCGCCGATCAGGCAGGCAATTCCCCATGCGCCGATCAAAGTTGCCAGGGCAAGAATGACACCGACACCTGCCTGGGAGATTCCCTCACCGATTGCTGCTTGATCAAGTTCGCCAAGACCGAGTCCCTGCTTTGTATTGCGTTCTTCATGGTGAGCCTCCTATGGGTTTGTTTTTTCGCTTTTATCACGATGTTTGTTTCATTTGACTAGGAGACATTGCACACGGTGTGCCAACACAATCCATGTCACTTCGTAAAATTTCCAAAACAAACCGACAACTACCTGATTACACATGAAATAAAAATAAAGGCTTTTAAGTGGAAGAAATTAACGCAAAACATCGTTCTTTAAAAAAGCTTCACAATATCGGCAAGTTATGTTGTTTACACGAATACACTTGGGGGACAGAAACAACAGGGATTTTCAGGAAGATGACGGGTGGGAAAACGCAAAAAGTGTGGCGCAAAGGATTAAGGTGCCACACTTTTGTTGTCAGATGTGTAGCAAAGTGTCGCGCTTGCAACACTTTGCTATTCCAAGGCAAATGTCTTTATCTCCCTGGAAAGATGCTGCGGCCAAGGTCCAGTAGACATTCAGAACCAAACAGTGGCACTGACATTACTGCTTGAGCTTGAAAAACAGGTTTTCAACTTTTCTTCCATCACCTCCAACCAACCCCTTAAAACCAGGGGTTGGTTTCCTTTTGTATTGCTTCTTCCAAGAGACGCAATAAAGAAACTGCGAACAACAGAAGAGTCTCCCCATCACTTTCTCCGAAATTCCCGGATGAGCAAAAAAAAAGCCCGGGCGAGCCCGGGCAAGGAAGGAGGTCCTGCAAGGTTATCAGCGTTGGCCGGGAACCGTAACCTTCGGGGTATTGACATACTTGAAAAACACCGGGAATGCCGCGAAGAAGGCGACACAAACCAAGTATTCAACGCCTTTAATGTGGGTGTAAAAGTCAACCAGAGTTGCCTGCTCACCGATCAGGCCGATGGCCACCATATACTGCCGCACCACTTCGCTCAACCCTGCCTTGGAAAGACTGAAGCTTAAGGCGGCAAGTGCCCACAACCCGACAACAGCTCCCAAGCCACCCATTATTGCCATGAAAATTCCTGCGCCCTTCCGATCCGTCATTGCCTTTTCCATGATATTTCTCCTTGGTGATTCAGTTTTTTTCTATGATCTGAAGTGATCGAAACCTTGTTTTCCGTTTGTTTACATCCCGGTTACTGCGGTGAGCCAACTCCGGCCCAACTCCAGGACCCCACCCATGGTGCTCATTCCACCGATCAAGCAGGCAATGCCCCATGCGCCGATCAATGTTGCCAAGGTAAGGATGACACTTACACCTGCCTGGGAGATTCCCTCACCGATTGCTGCTTGATCAAGTTCGCCAAGACCGAGTCCTTGTTTTTGCATTGCGTTCTTCATGGTGAGCCTCCTATAGATTTGTTTTTTCGCTCTTATCACGATGTTTGTTTCATTTGATTAGGAGACATTGCACACGGTGTGCCAACAGGGGTTCGGATTCAGTTGGTAATTTTCCAATCCACACATGTAAGTGTTTAATTATAAAAGAAATAAAAAAACAAAGACCTTTGGGGAGCACAATAGGTAGACTCTGGAATACAAACAGAAAAAGAACTGTAATATCGGAAACTTACAGGCAGTCTACAGGGAAAATCGAGGACACAGAAAAAAGGAAGAGTGGCAGGGTATGCGACAAAGGGAAGAGGACCAAAAAGTGTGGCACGGAAGAGTGTCGCGCCACACTTTTGCTGTGAGATGTGTAGCAGGGTGTTGCATGCGCAACACTCTGCTATTCGAGACCGTAACCCTTCATCTTGCGATACAGGGTGCTTCGATCGATACCGAGCAGTCTGGCAGCTTTGGCCTTGTTGCCGTCGGTCTGGGCGATGATGCTGAGGATATGCGCTTTCTCACTCTCCTGCGAGACAGGGGGAGAGCTCCCCCTATTAGCGGCAGCCTCAAGTTCAACTCCGGAATATCCTGGTGTTGCACCAACGGTGCGACCGCCGGTGCGAACCTCTTCGGGAAGATTGCCTGTGGTGATCGTGTCGTCCGCGCACAGCACACAGGCCCGCTCCACCACATGTTCCAATTCGCGCACATTTCCCGGCCATCGATAGGCACCAAGCAGTTGCAAGGCCTGATCGGAAATCCCGGTGATATTCTTGTTCAACCGCTTACTGAACCGAGCCAGAAACAATTCCACCAGGATGGGCAGGTCACCATCCCGGTCCCTGAGCGGCGGCAGGGTGATATCAATAACTCGCAGGCGATAGTAGAGGTCCTCCCGGAACTCTCCCCGCTGGACTTTTTGTTTCAGGTCGGCATTGGTGGCGGCCACCACCCGTACATCTACGGTGACGGGCCTGTCCTCTCCAACCGGGTAGAAGGTGCGTTCCTGAAGAAAGCGCAACAGCCGTAGCTGCATGAGCGGTGAAATATCACCAATCTCATCGAGAAACAGGGTCCCGCCGTCCGCCTGAAGAATCCGCCCTTCCCGATTGCGATCCGCTCCGGTGAACGCGCCCTTCTTGTGACCGAAAAGCTCGCTTTCCATGAGGTTTTCCGGAATGGAAGTACAATCGAACTTCACCAGGGGCATGTCTCGGCGGGGACTTTCCGCATGGAGAGCCTCGGCCACCAGTTCCTTACCGGTGCCCGATTCCCCGGTGATCAGAACCGAGGTGTCCACCTGGCCAACGTTTTCGATGAGGGTGTACACCGTCTGCATGGCACGGCTTACCCCGGCCAACCGGTGAAAATAGGTGCGCTTACCCCGTTTTTCAAGATCCTCCAGTCGACTCACATCGCGGAACACCAACACCACACCCAGAAAATCCTCGTTCTGCTGTCTTTCCAAGGGAGCAGCACAAAGGCGGAAAACAACATGACCGCCGGTTTCCAGGTTGACCTCGATACGATGTTCGCTCACCGCTTCCCGGCATTCCAATACCTTCTGCGCATCGGTGGCGAACACGGTGAAGGGGTCGGCAACCTCTTCCAGGCTTGTGCCGATGGCAAGATCGGGTATATGCATTGCCGCCCACGTCTTGGCCTGATCATTCATCTGCACCACCCGCAGATCATGATCAACAGTAATAATCATATCCCGGACGCTGCGGAAAATCGTTTCCAGGTATTGCTGGGAGCGCTCTTTTTCCCCAGCCAGCCGTTCCTTTTCCTTCCACAAGGAATACTGCTGCAGGGCCATGCGTGCGGTACGCAACAGATCGGCTTTTTTCACCGGTTTGGCCAGATAGTCAAAAGCCCCAAGCCGCACCGCTTCGGAAGCAGTGTTGATATTGGGATAGCCAGTGACCATGACCATCGGACACTCCAAGCCCAACTCCCGGACCCGTCGCAGCAGATCGATGCCGGAAGCCCCATCCATGACGATATCACTGATAATCAAATCAAAGGTCTGCTGTTCAATGAATTCCATTGCCTCTTCAAAGGTCGAGGCGGTCACCACCGGACCATACCCTTCGCGACCGAGAAACATCTGGAAGGTCAACCGCAGGCTTTCCTCGTCGTCAACCACCAGTATCCTGGTCTCTGATTTGTCCAGATCAATCATTGCAGCTCCCCTGGTCATTCAAGACCCGCCGATGTGCACGGTTCAGTCTTGATGGATTGGTAAAAAATGAACTGCAGAAACATACCATTTTACTGCAACACGTTGTCTCTGCGTCATGGCATTACGTTTTTTAGTTCTTTCGCCGCCATCATCCTTCATATGCCGGCAAGTCAACAGTCAGGGTGGTGTGTTCGCCCAGTTCGCTCTCCACCCTGAGCTGCCCTTGAAAATCCTTAACCAACCCGGCGCTGATGGACAACCCCAGGCCGGTTCCTTCCCCTGGTTTCTTGGATGAGAAAAAAGGTTCGAAGATCTGGGAAAGAAGCTCTGGAGGGATTCCATCTCCATAATCAGTGATTTCCGTTCTCACTACAGTGCGTCCTTGGCTCTGGACAGTCAAACAACGAATTTCCAGTTTTTTGCCGGAATCCCGTCCGGGATACCGCTGATTAAGGGCATACCGGGCATTGCTGAACAAATTAAGAAAAACTTGCTGCAACTGCTGTGGATGCACCCTGATATTCGGCAGATCCTCTGGAATATCGATGTGGATATTTACCCCGTCTTTCTGAAGCTGATGCTTTATCAGAGACAGAGAATCGCTGATGATCGCCCCAACCTCGACCACCTCGGCTTCCTCCTCCCGCTGGCGGGCAAAAAAGAGGAGATTGCGCACGATATAGGCGATCCGCTCCCCTTCCTTGATGATGCGGTCAAGCATCTCCCGTTGGGCTTTATTGCCAGCCTCGCCTTTTATCGGCCCCTGACTTGAATCATCGAGCAGCACCTGGGCGTAATTGATAATGCCGTTGATGGGATTGTTGATTTCGTGGGCCACCCCGGCAGCCAGTTCGCCGATGGAAGCAAGCTGTCCGGCCCGCATTGTTTCGGCCCGATACATTTTTTCCTCGGTGACATCCCGCAGGAGAATCAGGGCCTTGGTCTTGCCATCGACATCGACAAATGGCACGTAACTCTGCTCATAATGGCGGTGATCGGACATGATCTCTTCGGTTCTCTGAATCTCGTTGCTCTCGATGGCGGCATGCATACGGCATACCTCGCAGGGCTCATCTCGCTGCTTATAGACCTCGTAGCATTTTTCACCGATCTTGTCGCCAAAGGTACGGCGAAGAATGTCGTTTTGGTATTCGATCTCGTAATCCCGATTGAGGATATGCATGCCATGATCAAGAGCTGAGAGAATTCCTCGGAATTTGTCCCGCTCCGTACGCAACTGTCTGTCGATACTCTGCTGCTCGGTAATATCGCCAAAGCTTTCCACTCCACCGATGACATTGCCGTGCGTATCCCGCAACACATCGGCATTTTTGCTGATAGTCCTCACCCGGCCGTCCTTGGTCCTGATCTCACAGATCCGGTTGAGAATAGGCTTCTTGACCTTTTCCGAATACACGCCACAGCCTTTCACCGTGCAGGGATCCAAGGCGAAAATACTGCACGGCTTGCCGAGGACCTCAGCTTCCTTATATCCGGTTATATTTTCAGCTTTTTTGTTCCAACTGGTGATCTTTCTCTCGAGATCAACGGTGAAAATAGCGCTGGGAATGACACTGTAAACAAGTTCCGCCTGTTCGCAGGCCTGGAGAAGCTGGTCCTCAGCCCAGCGACGCTCATCGATCTCAAGGAGCAGGGCATCATTGACCTTTTTCAGTTCAAGAGTCCGTTCCTCAACCCGGTGCTCAAGATCATCATGGCTTTTTTTCAAGACCTCGGCTGCGAGATTCAACTCCGTGACATCACGCAAAATCTCGATAACCCCGAGAAGAGTATCTTTGTCTCCCAGGAGGGGAGAAGCAAACACCTCGTAATGACGGAGCTCGCCGGTCTTCAGGGTAATACTTTGAGACACCGAGACGGCTTTGCCGGTTTCTAGAACCTCCATGAGCGGGCATTCGCGCCCGGCCTGAACACAGGCTTGCTCAGTGCCGAACAACACCCGATAACAATGCGAATTTTCGGAAAAGTTGCCATTGTCCGTCCGTGCAGCCGGGAAATCACGGGCTGCCTGGTTGATGAGTTTTACCCGCATATCCGTCCCGATCACCAGGACAGGATCAGTCACCCCATTGATCACTGATTGCAGAAATCGGAGGTGATCCAGTAACATGCGGCCAATAGCCCGCCTGTCGTCTTTTGCGACCCTGCGTTCTTGCGTTTTCCATTTCATTATCGTTCCTACTTACCCTCCAAAGGGCTTACGCCTTGGCTCAACACCTTGTCCATTTCGTCGGCCAGATAGGACAGGTGCATCTTTTCTTCGTCCGCCAGTCGTAAAAACAATGCTCTGGCTTCGCTTTTTTCACTCTTTTGCCCCATGCGGCTGTACAGGTCAAAAGCCTGGGTCTCAAGGGCCATGGCCAGTTCCAGAATATCCCGCTTGGTGTGCAAGTGGGCATCAACCCGGGCAAGAAAATCTTCCACCCTGCCGCCGCCCTCCATGAGCCCGGCCACCCCCTTCTCCGGCATGGCCTCGGGCCCGTGCGCCTGCCGGTACTCGGCAAGCAGCCGGGCCTTGTGCTTATCCTCAAAACCCATCAGCCGGGTATAAAGTTGCCGTTGTTCCGCATCCTGCACCCGCCCGGCCATGCTCCGGTAAAATTCCTGCAACCCGTCTTCCATGGCGTAGGCCAGACTTACCCCATCCTCGTACTCTTCCTGCCCGGTAAAAAATTCCAAGCCAGCCTCTTCCGGCCCGCTGGCCTGATGACCTTGCCAGGCCTTGATGCCTCCAGCCATATTGTAAACGCTTGCAAAATCCTTGCCAGCGAGCAGCTGAGCCGCAGCTTTACTTCTGCCACCGACAGCGCAATAAACAATAACCGGCTTCTCCTTTTCAAGCTCACCAAGCCGCCCAGGCAATTCCTTGAGCGGAATGAGAATTGCCCCGGCCAGATGCCCCTGCTCATACTCCTTGGGCTGCCGGACATCCAGCAACTGATACGCGTCCGCACTCCGCCCTTCCATGTACTCCTTTGCCTGGGCCACACTGAAATCCTCGCCCGGCACAAACAAATTTTTCCAGTTCATTGTTCACCCAATTGTTTGTTGTTACTCGCTGCGCCCACACCTTTCACGGGGTGTTGCGCGTAAAGGGCAGGGCCAGCAGACGCCAGAATCCCAGTTGTTCGAAGTCCCTGTGCGAACCGATGCCGATAACGATCTTTTCCTGCTCTACCTCGGTGGTCAAGGTGCCCAGCATCCGGTCCCAAAAAGAAAAAATCACGCCGTAATTGGAATCACGCTCCTTGATCCGGACTGAGTGATGAATGCGATGCAAAAACGGCGGGACGAATAAAAGCACCCACACCCGTTCAAACCAGGAGGGCACCCTGATGCTGCTGTGGTGAAACTGCACGGAAAGATTTACCAGGATTTCAAAAAGGACATAGGCGGTCAGACTGATGCCGAAGGTATAGATAACCGCCAACCTGATCAGGCCGGTAAAAAGAAACTCCCCCAGATGGAAACGGTTGGCCGTGGTCACATCCATATTCATATCGCTGTGATGGACCCGGTGAAACCGCCAGAGAAATGGTAGCACATGGGTGAGCAGATGCCAGAGATAGATAAAGAAATCCAGGATCAGGATGCCGGCAACGATTTTAAGCCAGTCGGGCAGTGCCCAAACATTGAGCAGGCCGACATTTTTCTCCTGGCCGGCAAGGATCAGGGCGACAATGGCGCTGGTGTAGAGCAGATGATAGATCGCCCCGTTCATGATGGACAGCGGCAGATTGGCTAGCCATCGCCTGGTGCGGGCCATGGTCGGATCACGGTAGGAAAATCCCTGTTCGCACAACAGATAGAAAAAAACCCCGCCCCAGTACAGGTAGGGCTTGATCGCATACAGTTCCATGTTACTTCTCCTTTTTTCGTGCGCTTACTATATGGTTATCACCGTATAGCCTGCCTCCAGATATCGGGCCATGGCCGGATGCCCCTGCATCTCGTCGGCCAGGGACAAGCCCTGCGCCTCAGCCGCGGCCAAACTTCCCATCTTGGTGGCGCAGGCCCGACAGACGCAATCAATAAGCCCGCTTTTTTTTGCCTTGTCGTAAAGGGGCCCAAATGGCACGTCCGGTTCGGCAAGTTCTTTAACAAGAGCCGTAGCCCTTCCCTCGATAACGAGTTTTACATCCCAGCCCCTGGCCTGCATGTCCAGACCGTTCAGCAAGGCGTGGGCAAAACAGGCCGGTTCGCCGGCAAAGGCAACAATAACAATCTTATGATCCATGACGTCCTCCGTTAACACACACTATAGAAATACAACATTTTCTTCTCCTAAAAAAGCTACCACGCTTTTTTCCAAAAACGGAACAAAATCATGTTTCATCTCCAGCGTTTTCAACGTTGATTGATATTTCAAGAAAGAAGGAAGTCCAACAGAGCATTCACTTGGGAGGGGGGAGAGAAGGCCACACCAGAAATATTGGCCCAGAGAAAACTAGCTGGACAAACATTCAGGTGTCGCGCGCAGCACGGCATCGGTCCACAAAGCCGAAATCTTCCCGACAAACAAAACAACCGGGACTAAACGGCTCTAAGCCAGCATCTTGCGAATCTTGAGGGCAAGCTCGCCCGGAGAAAGCGGCTTGCTGATAAAATTGGCGTGAGTTCGGGAAACGCCCTGTTCCTCAAGCATGGAATCGGTATAACCCGACATGAACAACACCCGTATCCGGGGATCAGCCGCCTGCACTCTTGTGGCCAACCCGTGCCCGGTCATACCCGGCATTATCACATCGGTCAGCATGAGGTCGATCTTTTCCCTTCCTTCTTCAACAAGGAGCAAGGCCTCCCCGGCGGACGGCGCCGTCAGCACGGTATACCCCATGTCTCCGAGGGAATGACGAACAACGGCAAGGATTTCCGGTTCATCATCAACCACGAGAATGGTCTCGCTTCCCTGGAACACCTCCAGGGCCGCGCTGGTCACCGCAGTCTGCACCGGAGCTTCCACTCTGGGAAAATACAGACGGAAGGTGGTTCCCTTGCCAGACTCGCTTTCAATCACAATATAGCCGCTATGCTGTTTGATTATGCCGTAAGCCGTAGCCAGACCGAGACCTGTTCCCTTGCCCTGGGGTTTGGTGGTGAAAAAAGGCTCGAAGATATGCTCCTGCACCTCCTTGGTCATGCCTTCCCCTGTGTCACTCACCACAAGGACCACGTACCGCCCCGGCTCTATATTTTCAAAATCGGAAAATTCGATCTTCTCCAGAACCTCCTCGACGCAGGAAATGGTCAAAATACCCCCATCCGCCATGGCGTCCCGCGCATTGATGGCCAGATTCAGCAACACCTGCTCGATCTGGTGCTGATCGGCAAGGATCCTCCCTTCTCCGCAGGATGCAACCTCCACCGCAAAATCAATGCCAGGATGGATAAAACGCCGGATCATGGTGCTTAAACCGGAGACAACGCTGTTTAAATCGATAACCCGCACATCAACAACCTGATGTCGACTAAAGGTCAGCAACTGGCGGGTCAGGGCCGCCCCCCTGATTCCGGCGTCACGGATGGAACGCAGGGCATCCGCCAAGGGGTCGCTGTCCGGCAACCGCCTCAGATACAGTTCGCTGTAACTTAAAATCGTGGTAAGCAGATTATTGAAATCGTGGGCCACGCCGCTGGTCAACCGCCCGACCGCCTCCAGTTTCTGGGATTGCAGCAATTGGGCCTGCAATCTTTTTTCCTCGGTGACGTTGCGGAAAATGCAGCGGGTTACCTGGGGTTTTCCGTCTTCGTACCTGCAGTTTGCCGCGCCCTGGATCATGATTTTGTCGCCGTTTTTCGCGACAAAGGTCGTATCGATTTTGTCGACCCGTCCCTGCTCCAGAACCTGCTGAAAGATCTCCATACAGTGATCCGTGCAGTCCGGATCTATGAGATCAAAAATGGTGAGCTGCTCGACCTCTTCCGTCGAATAGCCAAAAGTGGCCAGCCAGGCAGGATTAACCATAAGAAAACGCCCATCCGGCATGACAAACTGGATCAGATCGCTGGCGCTTTCAAACAGATCGCGGTATTGCTCACCGCTTTCCCTCAGCGCAGCTTCCACCCGCTTTCGCTCGGTGATATCCCGAACAAAGGCGGCAATATAGTTATTCGCACCCAGGGAGATGCTTACCGCATCGACTTCCTTTGCGACAATCTGGCCGCTCTTTGTCCGATGGGTGGTTTCACGGTGCAGATTGCCTTTTTCTTTCAACTCAGCCCAACACTGCTTGATCTGAGGACCAACCTCCGGATCAATATCGGCGAGGCTCAAGGCCAGAAGTTCTGCCTCGGAGTAGCCAAGATTTTTAACCACGGCCTGATTCACATATGCAAATCCGCCCTTGTCGGAGATCAAATAAAATTCAACGCTTGCCGTATCCACAACCCGCTTAAATACACTGTTTAATTCCTGATTATCCACGCTGCATCCGATGTTGTTGCTTCATTGATAATACGCTGCCAAAAAGAATTTTCCGAATATACCCCGCGCCAAAACTTTTGGCGAGAATTTGGGAGCATGGATTTTTTTGTGGTTTTGCTTTTTCCAAGTTTCCCGGAGACACGAGGCAAACGTTTTCAAGCCTTCACCCGGATGAGGGCTTCAAGTTCACGCCAGTCCACGGAGCTTTGCCGACAGTTGCAGTCTTTGAGCAAACAAATCTGGGGGATCACCTTGAGTCCATGCCCCCCCAGCGAACCCTCCGGCGAGATATTGGCCGAGCGCAGGTATTTCTCCCGCAGGTCTCGGGTACACAGACAGCCCAGCACCGCTTGCGGATGATGCTGCCCGATTCGGCGCACCAGAAAATCCCGACTGCGCAACACCCCATCCTTTTTATGCAGCCTGCCGCTCACCACCACGGAAACATCCCGGTAACCCAGCCCCAAAGCCAACTCTCGCATCTCCCGCAGACGGCACGGGATGCGACAATCTGTCTGGCACAACAGTCCTTTCTCCTGATCGATAATTGTGGCGCATCCTTCTGCCCTCAAACAGTAGGGCAAAAAAAGCATCCTGTCGGCATAGGGTGTCCGGGCAAACCGGTGCCTAAAGAATCGGTTCCCCGCCACAACGACCCTGCGGACATAGCCATCCTTGTCCATATTCGGAAAAATGCGAACCAAAGGCCTGTAGAAAAAAACCAGCACGGGGAGGGTCAGCCAGGAGGGGAAGGATAGTGTCATGATCTCGATGGTTGCAATATTTTTAACGGATCGTACAGACGCGGGTGTCTATTTGGCGGACGAAGGAGGTTTTCAACAGCCCTGCGGTGTTCAACTTACCATATTATTCCATCTCCGCAGACAGTTTTGTGAAAAACGCAAACTTCGCTACGCCGCGCCAAGTGCAAAGGTTCCGTTTGTTCCTGGCTATCAGTTGTCAGGCGCGATCCCCTGCCACGCCTCCAGCAACCCGACCAGCCATTTCTCTGCCAGATCCAGCGCTTCCAGAGAATTTTCGCTGTTGACCAGACTCAACTGGGCCAAAATCATCTGGTAACTGTTGTGCAACGACTCGCCGGTTTCCGGCGTGGTGGGATCAAGGACATTGTCCAGATAAAACAGGATATCCATTGCCTTGCGCAGGCTTTCCGCCTTGCGAGAAACATCCTTTGCCGTCAAACTTTCCCGCGCATTCGCCAGATGAAACAGACACTTCTCATACAAAGCGATGATGTTGCTGACCGAGCCTGAGGTTGCAACCATGGTTTTCAGATATTCCGAACCGGGCTTCTTCATCCCCACGTCATCCCCACTTCTTCCCTTGTCTCTGACTATGGGGTATCCCTGCGTCTCGCCCCATCGCTCACTTGTATCCTCGCATATCAGGTCGGGATTCCATAGCGTCTTTTCACAAAAAAGTCTTCTCTGTTTTGTATCTCCACAAAGATATCCCATTCACAGGACAATCGGGTTCACGATACTCCAGGGAATATGGTATCCTGTCTGATGAAAAGAAATCATCCTATTCACACCGCCAGCCCCTGAAATCCACCTTCCATGCACGGGAGCAGTTATGCTGAAACTTGTTAAAACCACCTCGCGGAAAGCAGGACTCCCTCCGGGCAGCCCTGTATTCATCGGCGAAAAAGTCACTGAAACATTCGGCTTGGACATGGTCGATTACGATGCCGAATCCCTTTCCCTCAGCACCCCGGTCCGGCTTGACGAGTTCCACCAACTGAAAGAAACCCCCAGCAATACCTGGATCAGGGTCCATGGCCTGCACGACGCCGAGGCGGTGGACACGTTCTGCCTCCGATTCGGCCTGCATCCCCTGACCATCGAGGATATTCTCCATACCGGGCAGCGTCCGAAGATTGATCATTACGACGACTACCTTTTCCTGGTTATCAACCTGATCAAGTACGACGACACATCCAGAGAGATGAACATGGAGCAGATCAGTTTCGTACTTGGCCCCAGGTACCTGATCACTTTTCACGAAAAGGACGATGATATTTTTGACGTTGTCCTGGACCGCCTCCAAAGCAATAAGGGGCGCAGCCGCAAAATGGGAGTTGACTACCTGTTGTATTCCCTGCTGGACAGAGTGGTGGACAACTTTTTTTCCGTACTCGAAAAAATCGGCGAGGAGATCGAGGAGTTGGAAGAGGAACTGATTGCCGAGCCTTCCCCGGAAACCCTGCAATCCATTCACGCCCTGAAACGGGAGATGATCCTGCTTCGCAAATCGGTCTGGCCGCTGCGGGAGGTCATCAACGGGCTGCAGCGGGACGAGACCGCGTTTCTGGGGGACTCAATCCGGGTCTACCTCAAGGATCTTTACGATCATACCATCCAGGTGCTTGACACGGTGGAGACCTTTCGAGATATCATCTCCGGCATGATAGACATCTACCTTTCCTCGGTGAGCAACCGCATGAATGAAGTAATGAAGGTGCTGACCATCTTCGCGGTGATCTTCATCCCCCTCACCTTCATTGCCGGTTTGTACGGCATGAATTTCAACACCAGCCAAAGCCCCTTCAACATGCCTGAGCTGAACTGGTACTTCGGCTACCCCTTTGCCCTTTTTCTGATGGCCGCGACAGCCAGTGCCATGCTTTTTTATTTCAAAAAGAAGAAATGGTTCTGATAAAACCGCAAGCCGGGCAACCCCTTTTCAAGATACCCCGAGAGGGGTTGGTAAGGACAACACCATTTCCCCTCCGGTTTTTCTGGGAGAAATACCCTTGCTCCCGAGCCATTCCTCTGTGATATAATTATGCAAGTACCACGGTACTTGCTCAGAGTCCTTCCCCTGTGACCAAGAGAACAAAAAAAATGTGGCGGATAATTCGGTTTGTAATTATATAATTAAATACTGAATATCAAGCAACTGGATCTCTTTTCTTGAACCGTTACAAGAAACAGGCCGCGCAACCATGCCCCACCAAACATCACATATCGAAAACACCGGGCGACTCTTTGCTATCCTGCGAAAAGTTGCCCTCATCACTGTATGCTGTCTGCTTCCTGCCGGTTTTTCCCATGGTGCCGAAGCCAAGGATGCCACGGCAACGCCTGAGGCATGGACGATTCGCAATGCTGTACGTTTTGCGGCGCGCAACAACCCGGACAGCCGAATGGCCCGAAGCCGGATCGAGGCTGCCCAGGCTGCTATCACCATGGAAAAATCCTCGTTTTACCCAAGACTTGACCTGAACTCCCGCTACGAGCAGACCACCAATCCAATGTATTCATCCGGCAACATCTTGAATCAGGGGGTCTTCAACAACACCATCGACTTTAACAATCCGGGCCGGACAGACACCCTGAACACGGGGATTCAGCTTGGCTACCGTTTTTTTAACGGAGGCCGCGATCTGGCGGGGTTAAAAGCCGCCGAAGCCCAGGCTGTATCTTCAAAAATGGAACTTGCCGCAGTCCAGGCCCAGCTTACCTTTGAAGTGGTCCGCTCCTTTCATCTCATCATTCAGGCGGAAGAATTTACCAAGGCCCATCAAGCCGCGCTGGAAGCAATCAGCGCTTCGCTGAAGGTGGCACAAGCCCGTTACCAGGAAGGCGTTCTCTTAAAAGCCGACCTCCTCGACCTGGAAGTGCAACAGTCTAAGGCTCAGGAGAACCTGAGCCGAACCAGGCACAATCTGGAAATAAGCCGTAATATATTCCTCAGCCTGCTTGGGCTTACCGATGGCCCAGTGATCCTCGACCAGGCGCAGGGCTGCGTTCAGGAGATTCCGCAATCCGTTGACCATGATCAACGGCATGAAATCAAAAGCATGGAGGCCCTGATCCAGGCAGCCAAAGCCAGGGTTCGTCAGGCCGAATCCGGCTATTATCCCTCCCTTGATGGGTATGCCGGATACGACGTTGACAAGGGATATGTTACGGACGGTTCCGGCGACTCGTGGCAGGCCGGAGTCAAATTGCAGTTCAACCTTTCCGAGGGAGGGAGAACCTCGGCTGAAATTGCCAAGGCCTCCGCCATGCTTGCCGAGACACAGGAACGAAAACGCAAAACCGAGCTGGCCATCTCCCTGGAGGTAAAGCAGGCTGAGTTTGCCTTGCAAGACGCAAGTCAACGTTTACAGGTTACAGAAAAAAGCGTGGCCCAAGCACAGGAAAGCGCCCGCATCAACCGGCTGCGCTTCACGGAAGGAACGCTGCTTTCCTCCGACCTCATCGAGGTGGAAAACCGTCTGACCGATGCCCGGGTGCGACGCATTGTGGCTGAAATCTCCCAGCGCATTGCCATTGCAGACCTGCGGCGCGCTCTGGGCCTGGACCAGTTCCCGGAAACATCAGACGAATCCCAGCCCCTCCAACCCGAAGACACCCTGGCTTCCAACTGAGCCCAGAACAGGAGAATCCATGACGCACAAACCCCTCCTTTCCATACTTCTCGTCTGCTTGTTCTTCCTCGTTGCCGGCTGCAAAGACCCTGCCCACACCGACGCGACAAAACAAACCCTCCCTGCTGCTGAAGTGCGTGTGCTCACCGTGACCAGCCATGCGGCGCCGCGCCAAAACGAAGTGTCCGGCGCCGTAGAGGCGATCCAGAGAGCGACCATCGGCGCCAAGATAAGCGGGGCGGTCGAGGAACTTCCCGTGACTGTGGGTTCAACAGTAAAAAAAGGTGCGCTTCTGGTCAAAATCAACGCCGGAGAGTTCCCGGCCCGGCTGTCCCAAGCTGAAACACGACTCGCCCAGGCACAAAGAAATTATGAACGTGAAAAGCGATTACTGGAAAAAGACGCCTCAACCAGGGAAACAGTCAAGACCCTTGAAGATGCCTACCGGGTTGCAGAGGCCGGTGTACGCGAAGCAAGATCCATACTCGGCTACACCATGATCACCGCGCCATTTGCCGGAATCATCTCCCAGAAAATGATCAACGCCGGGGACCTGACCACCCCGGGAATGTCTCTTCTGGTTCTGGAAAATATCGATCGCTTGCAGGTTGTTGCCGCTGCTCCGGAAGGATTGGCTCTTAAAACCAAGAAGGGAGACACCCTTGTGGTGAATGTCCCGGCCGCTGAATTTTCCAGAACAGGAACCGTGACCGAGATCAGTCCGGCTGCGGACACCGCCTCGCGAACCTCCCTGGTGAAAATTCGGATCGATACCGATGCCGGTTTACGGCCAGGACAGTTTGCGCGGGTGGCCTTCCCAGGCGCTGCTGATGTCAAAACCTTCTTGGTGCCGGAAACTGCGCTTTCCCACTTCGGACAGATGGAGCGGGTTTTTGTAGCGCACAACGGCACGGTCCAATTACGCTTGGTACGTAGCGGAGTAAACCTGGAAGGCATGGTGGAGATTCTTACCGGTCTCAATCCCGGAGAGCAGGTCGTGGTCGAAGGCGGCGAACGACTTGTTGACGGACAACCAGTTCGCATCGTGCCGTGATGAACCAGTCCCCAAGCAAACAACCCGGCTTTGCCGGCAGACTCGCCTCGATTTTTATTGAGTCCAGACTGACCATCATCATGATCATCGCCTCGCTCCTTCTCGGCATCATGGCCGTTGCCATGCTGCCAAGGGAGGAAGAGCCGCAGATCAAGGTCCCGATGATCGACGTTATGGTCTCAATGCCCGGCGCCACCCCAAAGGAAGTGGAAAAACAGGTTTCCATCCCCATGGAAAAGCTCCTCTACGAGCTGCCCGGGGTGGAATATATCTATACCACCTCCATGCCGGGCCAATGCCTGCTCATCACCCGTTTCTATGTCGGCGAGAAGATGGAAGACGCCATCGTCCGTCTCAACCAGAAGCTGGCCACCAATTTCGACCGCATTCCCCATGGCGTACTGCCGCCGCTGGTCAAGCCGCACACCATTGACGATGTGCCTGTACTCGCCCTGACCTTGCACAGCCCGCACTATGACCACTACACCCTGCGGCGCCTTGTCGTCCAAATCGACGACGCGGTCAAAAATATCCACGAGGTGGCCGAGACCAAGCTCATCGGCGGCGCCCGGCGCCAGGTACGGGTGCTCTTCGATCCTGCCAGACTTGCCTCCCGTCGGCTGACCGCGCCCGAAATCATTCCCAAACTGCAGCAAGCCAACCGGCAATCATACTCCGGCACCCTGCAGTCCCTGAACACGGAAGTTCTATTGCAAACCGGGCAGTTTCTCGCCTCAGCCAAAGAGATCGGCCGTATTGTCGTTGGCGTTCACACCGGCAAACCGGTGTATCTTGCCGAGGTCGCCGAGGTGATCGACGGCCCGGAAGAGGTGACCAACTATGTGCTCTTCGGCCAGGGAAAAGGCCACGCGGAAGAAACGGCGGTGACTCTTTCGGTTGCAAAGCGGCCGGGTGCCAACGCCGTGCAGGTAGTGGAAACGGTTCTGGCCAAAATCGACTCCCTCAAGGGCACCCTGATCCCCAACGACGTCACCGTCAGCGTGACCAGGAACTACGGCGAAACTGCTGCGGAAAAATCCAATGAACTGTTGCTGCACATGGGAATTGCCGTTTTCGGCGTAACCCTGCTCATCCTCTTCTTCCTGGGCTGGCGGGAGTCGATCATTGTCATCCTCGCCATCCCCTCGACCCTGGCGCTGACCCTGCTGCTTTTCTACCTCTACGGCTACACCCTGAACCGTATCACCCTGTTCGCCCTGATCTTCTCCATCGGCATTCTGGTGGATGACGCCATCGTGGTGGTGGAAAACATCGTCCGCCACCTCCGGCTCCCTTCAAACACACGAAAACCGCTGCTCACCATCGCCATCGAGGCGGTAAACGAGGTGGGAAACCCGACCATTCTCGCCACCTGGGCGGTAATCGCCGCCATTCTGCCCATGGCCTTTGTCGGCGGACTGATGGGCCCCTACATGCGGCCGATCCCCATCGGTTCCTCCGCAGCGATGATCTTTTCGCTGATCATCGCCTTCACTGTTACGCCCTGGGCCGCGGTCCGGGTACTGAAAAAAAATTGCTCCCCAGCGGAGTGTTCCCTCGAGGCAAACGAAACAGAGCAGCAAGACCACCAGGACCACGCCCCGGATGATTTTTTCACCCGCCTGTATCACCGGGCCATGGACCCGCTCCTTACCCAGGCCCGTTGGCGGCTCGTCTTTTTCCTGAGCATTATCGCCCTGCTTCTGGGCTCGTGTTCCATGTTCTATTTCGGGATGGTCAAGGTCAAGATGCTGCCCTTTGACAACAAGAGCGAGTTCCAGATTATTCTGGATATGCCCGAAGGCTCCCCCCTGGAAGCAACCACCCGGGCAGCCAGGGAAATGGCCGCAGTCGTCGGCCAAGAACCGGAGGTGGTCAACTACCAAGTATACGCCGGGGCTGCCTCGCCATACAACTTCAACGGCTTGGTCCGCCATTACTACCTGCGCAATAGCGCTCACCTGGCGGATATCCAGATCAATCTGTTGCCCAAGAGCGAGCGTAAAGCCCAGAGCCACGAGATTGCAAAACGCATCCGGCCTCAGGTGACGGCCATTGCTGAAAAATACGGAGCTGCCGTGGTTGTAGCCGAAGTCCCGCCGGGACCTCCGGTGCTGCAAACCCTGGTTGCCGAGATTTACGGGCAAACCGATGATCAGCGAGTGAAGTTGGCCGCCAGGGTCAAGGATCTTCTGACTGCCACGGAAGGAGTTGTCGATGTGGACTGGTTCCGGGAGACGGAACGGCTCAAGACCGTCATTACGGTCAACACGGAAAAAGCAGCCCTCAACGGTATTTCCGAAGGCGAGATCAATCAAACCGTCGATCTGGCGGTCAAGGGGTTGGACATCTCCCTTTTCCATCAGCCCCAGGACAAGGAAGGGATCAGCATTGTGCTCGAACTGCCCCGGGCGCAGCGGGCACGGATCGAAAACATTTTAAACATCCAGCTCCGCTCCGGCCTGAACCCGTCCGGACCGCTGGTACCCCTGCGGGAACTGGTCACGGTCAGCCAAACGCCCGTTGATCAGCCCATCTACCGGAAAAATCTCAAGCCGGTTATCTATGTGACAGGCGATGTGGCAGGGGCCACGGAAAGCCCGGTATACGCCATTTTCGCCCTGAACAAAAAACTTGCCGAAATTGATGGCCGGGAATACGGGGGAGAGCAAAAAGCCATCACGATTTACAATCTCAAACAGCCCTTTTCCGAACTGGAACCGGCCATCAAATGGGACGGAGAGTGGCACATCACCCTGGAGGTCTTCCGGGATCTGGGACTTGCCTTCTGCGTGGTGATGATCCTCATTTACATGCTCATGGTGGGCTGGTTCAAGGATTACACCGTACCGTTGGTGGTGATGGCGGCCATCCCCTTTTCGCTGATCGGCATTCTTCCTGCTCACTGGGGCTTCGGTGCCTTCTTCACCGCCACCTCCATGATCGGTTTCATGGCCGGAGCCGGGATCGTGGTGCGCAACTCCATTATCCTCGTGGATTTCATCGAGTTGCGCATCAGCCACGGCCTGCCGCTTAAGGAAGCAGTGGTGGAAGCCGGAGCGATCCGTTTCCGGCCCATGCTCCTTACCGCCCTGGCCGTGGTGGTGGGGGCCTCGGTGATCCTTGCCGACCCGATCTTCCAGGGGCTCGCCATCTCGCTGATGTTCGGGGAAATCGCCTCGCTTCTGATCAGCCGCATGGCGGTGCCGGTCCTCTACTTCATGCTGCGCAAGCACCGGCATGCATCAACGAATGCGGCACACGAGATTGTCGCAGAAAAACCATAACTCATTATCCGCCTTGAAAAAAACGGCTACGGCGGATTCCTTTACTCTGAAATGCGTTTCTACCTGTTCAGATCTTTGGCTTTGGCCTTGTGGGTTTTCTGGCCGGATGGCTGCTTGCCTGTACCTTGGTCATCATCGTAACCCTGTGCTCTGTGAATCAAACCGGGTAGTTTTTTTTGCCCGACTATCGGAAAAATCTTTTTTTTTGCAGGCATACACGACAATCTTCGGTATAATTTTTACTGGCAAATACCTCTGATTTCTGGTATCGGGGCAGTGCAGGATTTGATTCGTCCGGCTCCCGCAAATTCAAAGGGTTACAGACACCGGCGCCGCACGCACAACGGTGTGGGCTGCTTCTACCAATACGTCCACTCTATAACGGAGGAGATCATGAAAAAAATTGCCCTGGCTCTTGGCCTGCTGCTCGTGACGGCAATAACCGGTTGCGACTCCGGTCCCTCGCAGCAATCCACACCCGTCCAGTCCGTGTCCATTAAGGGCTCCGACACCATGGTCCATCTGGTCAGTTCCTGGACGGAAGAATTCATGAAAGCCCATGCCGATGTTGACATTTCCGTTACCGGTGGTGGCTCCGGCACAGGCATTGCCGCCCTAATCAACGGCACCACCGATATTTGCGCGGCCTCAAGAGGCATGAAGGAAAAAGAACTAAAACTTGCCAAGGAAAACAACATTTTCCCCCTGGAAATCTCGGTGGCCCGTGATGGCATAGTCTTGATCGTACACCCGGAAAACCCGGTGAACAGCCTGACCATCGACCAGCTGCGGTTGATCTATACTGGCAAAGTAACCAACTGGAAGGAAGTCGGCGGCGCTGATACCCCCATCCTTCTCTTATCCCGCGAGTCCAGCTCCGGCACCTTTGTTTTCTTCCAGGAACATGTTTTAAACAAAGAGGATTTCAGTTCCTCCGCCCGGTTGCTGCCCGGCACCTCGGCGCTGGTGCAGTCCGTGGCTGCCGACCACGGGGCCATCGCCTATGTGGGCTTGGGTTTTGCCGCTGAAGCACAAGGCTCGGTGAAAACGCTTGGAGTGCAGGCCAATGATCAGGCCGGACCAGTGGTCCCCAGCGAAGAAACTGTCCGTTCCGGGGCCTACGCTGTTTCCCGCCCCCTTTTCTTCTACACCAACGGTGAGCCAAAGGATGCAACGAAACAGTTCATCGACTTCTGCCTGAGTCCGGCAGGGCAAAAGACTGTGAGAGAAACGGGATATGTCCCGGTCTCGTAAACTCTTCATAACCGACAAGCTGATGCGGCTGCTGCTGGTCAGCGCCGCCTCGGCCAGCGTCCTTATCGTTTGCCTGATTTTCCTCTTCCTGTTCAAAGAGGCCGGACCTTTTGCGCTTAAGCCAGGCTTGGAGAAGCTCTGGGACAGCCAGTGGATTCCGGTTTCCTTTCAGCAAGAGCATTTCGGCGTTGGGCCCCTGCTTTCCGGCTCCGCCCTGGTAACCGCTCTGGCCATGCTGGTCACAGTGCCCATATCCGTGCTGGTGGCCATTTACATTGCGGAGATTGCCCGACCCGCCGAACGAGAATTCCTCAAGCCGTTTATTGAAATCCTGGCCAGCATCCCTTCCGTGGTTCTTGGCTTTTTTGGTTTGCTGGTGGTGGCGCCCTTCATCAAAACAGTTTTCGACCTCAGCACAGGCCTTACTGCCCTGACCGGCGCCCTGCTCCTCTCGCTCATGGCCATTCCCACCATCATCTCTCTTTCCGAGGATGCTCTGGTCAGCGTGCCCTACTCCCTGAAAAACGCCTCCCTGGCCCTGGGCGCCAGCCACCTACAGACGATCTTCCGGGTTACCCTGCCCGCCGCGCTGCCGGGAATCGTGGCTGCGGTCATGCTGGGAATCGGCAGAGTTATAGGGGAAACCATGGCCGTGCTGATGGTCACCGGCAATTCAGCCATTCTCACCATCTCCCCTCTGGCATCGGTGCGGACCATGACCGCCACCATCGCCGCGGAGATGGGCGAGGTTCCTTTTGGCAGCGTCCATTATCAGGCACTTTTCTGGATAGGAATTATCCTGCTGGTCATCACCTTTGGACTCAACATCGTTGCACAGCGCGTGCTGAAAAAATACGGCATGATGAAATGAAGACACTCGTGCAAGAAAAAATAAAAGCTACAGGGGTACTGAACGCCGGCAAAAAAAGCCGAGCCAGCACCGTCGGCGGAGCGGGTTTTCGCAGTCTCACTGCGTGCGAGGCCGACAAATGAATAATACCGCTGACAAATTCATCCTTCTCTTCCTAAGGCTCATCACCTACGCCATTGTTGTGGTAATCGGCTATATCCTGTTCGACATCATCAAAAACGGCATCTCGGCCCTCAACTGGCAGTTCGTCAGCAGCTTCCCACGAAGAAGCGGGGCAGAGGGCGGCATTTTTCCGGCCATTATCGGCACCTTTTATCTGGTGGTGGGGACCATTGCCGTATCTCTCCCTCTGGGAATCGGCGGAGCGATCTATCTTGCTGAATATGCGGACCAGGGCAAGTTTAACAGCCTGGTCCGGTTGGCCATTATCACTCTGGCCGGGGTTCCCTCCATTGTCTTTGGCCTTTTCGGGCTTGGTGTTTTTGTGTTATTTTGTGGCTTCGGTCCCTCAATCCTGGCCGGCAGCCTGACTTTGGCCTGTATGGTCCTGCCCACTATTATCGTGGCCAGTGAAGAGTCGTTGCGTGCCGTACCCAAGGGATTTCGCGATGCAAGCCTGGCCTTGGGGGCCACCAAGTGGGAGATGATCCGCACCAACATCCTACCCTATTCCATGTCCGGCATGATAACCGGCTCGATCCTTGGCATTGGCCGAGCAGCAGGAGAAACCGCCCCTATCCTCCTGACGGTTGCAGCTTTTTATCTCCCCAGATTACCCAAATCTGTTTTTGATCAGGTCATGGCCCTACCGTACCATTTGTACATCCTTGCCACCCAACATCCGGAGGCGGACCGGATCAGACATATGCAATACGGAACAGCCCTGATTCTCCTCCTACTGGTTTTGGGCTTGAGCCTTGGCGCGATACTCATTCGAACACATTTCAGGAAAAAATTCCGATGGTAGAACATTCGATTTATCCCAAAGACATGGAAATGGTCATCACCACCAACCAGGTCAACTTTTACTATGGTCCCACCCAGGCGCTTTTTGACATCTCGCTCCTGATTCCGGCCAAACAGGTCACGGCTCTGATCGGGCCATCCGGTTGCGGCAAGTCCACTTTTCTCAGATGCTTGAACCGGATGAACGACACCATCCCTCTCAGCCGGGTTATAGGAAACATTTTCATTAATCAGAAAAACATCTATGCCCCGGGCACGGATGTCGTGGAACTCCGCAAGGAGGTGGGAATGGTTTTCCAGAAATCAAACCCCTTTCCCAAGTCCATTTTCGACAACGTTGCATACGGCCCACGAATTCATGGCGAAAAAAATCACACCCGCCTCACGGAAATAGTGGAGCAAAGCCTGCGACAGGCCGCCATTTGGGACGAGGTCAAGGATCGCTTGCACGCCAATGCCATGGGGCTGTCCGGCGGACAGCAGCAGCGACTCTGCATCGCCAGAGCCTTGGCCGTGGGGCCGAAATCCTGCTCATGGACGAGCCGGCTTCGGCCCTGGACCCAAAATCAACCACGCGGATCGAAGATCTGATCGGCGAACTGCGCACCAATTACACCATCGTCATCGTCACCCACAACATGCAGCAGGCAGCCCGAGTTTCCGATTACACCGCCTTTTTCTATGAAGGGGGCCTTATTGAGTGTGATGCTACCCCGAAAATATTTACCAACCCGCAGCAAAAACAAACGGAAGATTATATAACCGGTCGCTTCGGTTGAACGTGGAATAAAGACTCTGCAACCAGGAAACAGCAAACATCACTATTTGGCAGTGCAACTGAACAGACAGGTGGAGTAAACGTCATGCCAAAACACATGCAGCACGATATCGACAAACTGAAGGCCAAGATCATCGCCATGGGCGAAGCGGTGGAAGACAGGGTTTATCAGGCCACGCTTTCCGTGATCAACCGTGACCCTGGCAAAGCAAACGCGGTGATCAAGGGAGACCGGGAAATCGATGACATGGAGGTCGATATCGAGGAGGATTGCCTGAAGATTCTCGCCCTGTATCAGCCTGTGGCCATCGACCTGCGGTTTATCGTGGCGGCGCTGAAAATCAACAGCGATCTGGAGCGGATCGGAGATCTTGCGGTCAATATCGCTGAAAGGGGATTATTCCTCGCCGCGCAGGATAAGTTTGAAATCCCCTTTGACCTGTCCGCCATGGTCAATCTTGCCGAAAAAATGGTCACCGAAAGCATTGACTCCCTGATCAATCACGATGTGCGGTTGGCTCACCAGATTCGGGCGGCGGACGACACCATGGACGCCATGAACCGGGAGATGTACACCCAACTCAAAGGGATGCTCACCACCGACACCGAGCACGTGAACAACCTTCTGCATGTTCTTTCGGTAGGTCGGCATCTGGAAAGGATCGCCGACCACGCGACCAACATCGCCGAAGATGTGATCTATCTGGTTGATGCCCAGATCATCCGGCACACGCCCGAGTTATACGACGAATAGACGATATCGAGAGACAATCCAGAGAACAGCGAAAGAACCGGTCTCGGCCATAGCCGGACTGAACGTTCTCACCTCGCTTACTTGCGCACGATATACCCGCAGAAATTGTACCACTTGAAAAAGATCTCGCATTGACTGAAACCGTTCTGTAACACCAGTTCCTCGTTTTCCTGCACACGGTAGGGAATGAGTACATTCTCCAAGGCCTCACGTTTCTGGCTGATCTCAAGCTTGCTGTAGCCGTTTGCTTCTTTGAAATCATAGTAATATTTGATGAAAAACCGGTTGAGCAGAGAATCCCGGCTCAGCACCTTCTCAATGAGAATCAAACAGCCGTTTTCGTTGACTCCCCTGGCGATACTCTGAATCAAGCGATCCCGGTTCAGGGGCCGCACAAATTGCAGGGTGAGGTTCATGATCACCACCGAGGCGTTTTCGACACGCACCTCTTTGTTCAGGTCCATGCATTCAAGTGCGTACTCATGCTGCATGCCGTATTCCTTGAGTTTCTCCCCGGATTTCTTCAGCATTGCGTCGGAATAGTCGCACCCCACCAACCGAACGCCTTTAGGCAGGACCGGATCAAGATGAATCAGGGTCGTTCCGGTGGAACAGCCCAAGTCGTAGACATTGGTTCCCGGCACCGCAAAATCCCGGGCCAACTCGGCCATCATCCGCTGCATTTCAGGATATAAAGGAACCGAACGGACCAGCATATCATCAAAGACTGCCGCAGTTTTCGCATCAAAACTGAAATCAGCCACCGTGCCCTGCGGGGTTCCAAAAATTTTATCCTTACCCATGAGAACTCTCTTTTCTGCCTCGAATACTATTTTTCCCGGCCAACAAGCCCGCGCATACTGCAGGATCCTCCTCGAGCAAACAGTCACCTCATTATAACAAAGCAGGGAGTAAGTCCATGCTTAAATCCTTTTTTTCTCTTTGCCGGAGGAAATACCCTTCCTTGCGACCTGCCCTATCACGACTAGGTGATTCCCATCTCCGGACCAACGATCCAAACCCCTTTTGTACAGAAGACTTGCCCCCTGATAGGAACAAATCGCCTTCTCACTCAGCTCTTTTTTCTCGGAAATCGGAACCAGCACCGCATCCTGCATGGTTTCACTGGCCACCTGATACTGGGCAATCCCCTGTCGTTCATTGAGTATGGCCAGATAACCATTTTCAAGATAGCCAAGTCGCTGGTAATTCCCGATAAAGGCGCGTGGGGTAAAATCATATGCCAGGATGTCCTTGCCGAAAAACTTGCTGTGGTATTGCCACTGAAGAAGGCCAAACAGGGTGGGGCCCAGATCCACTTGGCTTGCCAGAGTACTGTTTACACCAGATTTTATGATCCCCGGTCCGTAAAAAATCATAGGGATATGATATCTTTGCACCGGAATTTCCTGACGGCCGGCACTGCCGCCACAATGATCGGCAACAATAACGAAAATGGTGTTGTCAAACCAGGAATGATGCCGCGCCTCTTCGATAAATTTGCCGATTGCGTAATCGCTGTACTTGACTCCCCCTGATCGGCCGGTTTTTGAGGGGATATCTATTCTTCCCTCGGGATAGGTGAAAGGTCTGTGATTGGAGGTGGTCATCACGTACCCGAAAAAAGGTTTTTTCCGTCTTGCGGAGTCGTCGAATTCCCGCACAGCTCGCCCCAGGATATCTTCGTCGCACACCCCCCAGATATTGGCAAAGGAGATCTCTTCTGCGCTGAGATTACTGCGGTCGGTAACATCAAAACCATTCCCGCCGAAAAAGGCATTCATATTGTCAAAATACCCGAATCCGCCATAAAAAAACCGGGTGTCATACCCTTTTTCCCGAAAAACGTATCCCAGGGAAAACATCTTGGCGTTATCCGGCCGCTTGACTATGGATTGTCCGGGCGTCGGCGGCACGGATAGCGTGACAGCTTCCATCCCACGGACAGTGCGGGTGCCGGTGGCGTATAATCGATTGAACAGCAGGCCATCCCTTGCTAAGGCGTCAAGGTTCGGGGTAAGCCCCTCGGCATTACCAAAAGATCCGAGATACTCCGCGCTCAGACTTTCCACCATGATCAACACGACATTATGACGTTTTTCAGGTCCTGCGGAGGTAAGCACCCGCTCTATGTTTGTGGGGTCGTCATTGAGATAGCGGCTGTTTTTGGTCTGAAGTGTGCGCCGTAAGCTCTTGAACGCCACGTTTTCGTCCATATTTTTATAAAAAGTCCCGTAATCCAGACTGTTGTTACGAAAAGCGGCAAACAACTGGTAGATGCCATTCTCTGCAAGTTCTTTTTCGTAGCGATTATCAAAGGCTCTGCCAACGAAAGACCCATCCACCGTCACGAACAAGAGTACGGGCAAGAGCAAGAAAACTCCCCCCACCGACAACCGGCCGAAAATTGAGGCTACCGGTTGTCCTTGCTGTCGCACCGAGGCGATAATGGCTTCAAGCCAAGGCCTAATGACGACAAAAACAAGTCCTGCCAAAACGCCAACAAGAGTGAGCAGTATGGGCACCGGATACGATTCACGGATATTGCCGATCACCTCATGGGTATAGACGAGATAGTCCACGGCGATAAAGTTAAAACGCACCCCGAACTCCTCCCAGAACAGCCATTCAGCCAAAGCGGAAAAAACCAGCCCATAACACAAAGCAAAAACAAGGGGATACAAGACAACCCTGTGCCATCGGCTGATTAAAACACGGTGGGGCATGACCATCAGGTACAGGACAATTGGAACAGCGAAATACGCGGCATTGAGCAGGTCATAGAACAGGCCGACCAGAAAAACACCTCCCACGGTCATTGGCGAATGCCCGATCTGTGACCAACTGATGCACAATAACGCCAGCCGCACTCCAAAGGCATAGATGCTGTACCATATGAAAAAAAGCCGAAGCATCTGGTAACGGCCTAAAAACAGGAAACCGAACTCTCGGAAAAACACGGGTTGTTTTGACATGACAGGGACCGGCCAGCTCCTTAGCGTAAGCCTTCCCCTTGGTTGCGACCGGAATGATCGCGATTTTTTACTGGAGAAGTGCGCTGTTTCTCCAGAATCTAGCATTGTATGGATTACCAGAAGATTTCACGCACATTACAACTGTGAAAGGTTGTTTATTTTTTCCCGGGGGGAAGGAAAAGGAGATCAGGAAAGCGGTAAACAATCAACCGGCAACTGCAGAATGAAAGTCGCTCCATGCCCGGGAACACTTTCCACTTGAATGGTTCCTGCGTGGGCCTGGATGACCGCCTGAACAAGACTCAGCCCTAAACCGAGACCACGCTGACTGCGACTGTGATCTCCCCGATACAGTCGGTCAAAAATCCGGGGCAAATCCTGGGGTAGGATACCTGTGCCGGTATCCTGAATACTGATTACGACACTTCCAACCTGACCTTCACAGGCAAGCTCTATCCGGCCGCCCTTGGGCGTATGCTTCAGACTGTTATCCAGCAGATTACCGACAACCTGCCGCATCCGGGCCATATCCGCCATCACCGTGAGATCACGCGGGCCGGAAACAGCAACCGTCACCCCTTTTTCTTCCGCCAC
>VMSS01000025.1 GCA_013791995.1 Desulfurivibrio sp.
CACGCCCACCATGGCCAGCACCTGATCGCCCACATCATGGCCGTAGCGATCATTAAATTTCTTGAAAAAATCAATATCCACCATGGCCACGGTGTAGCTGTTGCCCAACTTGAGCAGGGCCTCGTTCAGGGCTCTGCGGGCCGGCAAACCGGTCAGTTCATCCCGAAATGCCATCTGATGCGCCGCTTCCAGGGCGGAAACAATGAGGATCAGCGCGGCCACACTGAAGAGAAAGGTCTGCCTCGCGGGATTTGCGGCCAACACGGCAAAAAACGAACACACCATGACCCAGAAAAATCCATGATCCAGCAGATCCCGGTTTCGGCGATAGCGAAAAAACAAACCCAGGGCTGCCACTGCGCAGACACCGAGAGTCGGGGAGGGCAAACCGCCAACCAGAGGCAGATGCACATTCAAACTCTCCAGCTGTCGCACAATCAGCGGCCCACGCACCGCGTAAAGACCGGCCAGAAAAACCGGCTGAAAAAGAATGAACGCAAAACGGCGCAACCCCTGACCGGTAAAAATTCCCCGTTCCCGCCAGAATGAAAAAAGAAGCAGGTTGAGCGGCAACACCAGCAGCGTCACATGATACACATACCTGGCCAGGAGCTGATCGATCTGGGCGACCCCGCCGTAACTGCGGAGCAGCAGATCGGCCAGAAGCACGGTCAGCGTCCCGAAAAGCAGACGGCTGCGATTAAACCGCCAGGCCAAAAAAACAGAAATAATTCCTAATGCAGAGGGCAAAAGCCAGGTAATACCAAACAGCCACCGGGCCAGGCCTTCGTGCTGCAGGGAGGCCAGCGCTGCACCCAGCAGAAGGCCGCCCGGCGCCAGATACAGAAAAAAACCTTGCCAAAAGTGCATGTTTCCTCCGAGGATTGTCTCGTCGTAACCGATAGTTCTTTGTCTCTCAGCCAAACACCGCAGAGGCTGCTGCGATTATCCGGAGACCCCACAATGCCGTATGTGCTTCGACAGGGCTCTCCTGAGCTTGTCGAAGGGAGTTTTGGAGTTTTACAAGAAGCTCCCCGGTTATCACATTCATTAACAGCCGATCCGTACTGAATGTGCTGAAACTATGCTTCCCCACCTTTTTCGTCAAGTTTTATCCGGGGTCTTTCCTTTTTTTGCAAAGCAGGGCATGATGGACAATCATGACTGACCACCACACACCCTCCAGGCCGCACACCACGGCCATCGATCAGGAAAAATGCACCGGCTGCACACTCTGCCTGACGGTGTGCCCGGACAGGACCCTGTCGATGCAGGACGGAAAGGCCGTGGTCAGCGGAGATCGCTGCATGGCCTGCGCCCATTGCCGTGCCGTCTGCCCGAGCCTGGCCATCACCCTGCCCGACCTGGAGCAGGAAATATCCTTCCGGACATTTGCCGCGAACAACAATTATCTCCCCCCCGGACAGGGAGACACCAGCCAGCTCGTTCGGATCATGCTCTCCCGACGCTCCTGCCGCAGCTACAAAAACCGCAGCGTTGATCCGCAACTGCTCGAAGACCTGGTCCGCATCGGCACCACCGCCCCTTCCGGCACCAACAGCCAGGCCTGGACCTTTACCATCCTGCCGCAGCGACCGGCGGTGGAGACCTTTGGCAATCTGGTTGGTGCCTACTTTGCCAAACTCAACCGCCAGGCAGCCAATCCTTTACTTCGGAATCTTCTCAGCATGCTTGGCAAACCGGCCTTGGCAAATTATTATCGCCGCTACCACAAAACCATTGCCCAAGGGCTGCGGGAGTGGGAAGAACAAGGGCTCGACCGGCTGTTCCACGGCGCGCCCGCCGCCATCATCGTCGGTTCCCGGCCCGGTGCAAGCTGCGGCAAAGAAGACGCGCTGCTTGCCACCCAGAATATCCTTTTGGCCGCACACACCATGGGCCTCGGCTCCTGCCTGATCGGTTTTGCCGTGGCGGCCATGTCCAAGGCCCCAAAAATCCAGCGGGCTCTGGGCATCCCCGACGAAGAGGCCATCCATGCCGTCATTGCCCTAGGCTATCCGGCCGAGGTGTACCAACGGCTTACCGGCAGAAAAGTGATAACGCCAAGGTATTTTAGATAACGAGGCACAGAGACAGAAGGCACTAAATTAAACCCCATCCTCCGCCCTCTGCCTTCTACCTTCTACCTCGCCTCTACGCCTTAGCCCTTCACAATGAGGAATCAGCATGGAACACCGGATAATCGAACTGGAAACCCGCGTGGCCTTCCAGGAAATTGCCCTCGAAGAACTAAACGAAGCCCTGATCAGCCAACAGGCCCAGCTCGATGGGCTGGAGAAAGAATGCGTTCGCTTGGCCAACCTGCTGAACGAAACCCTCACCCCCCGTGACACAGACCGGCCATGACCCAGATTTTCACTCTCACCGTTGGCGCGCATGCCACCCTGAGCGGCGCCTCGCCCACCCTGGCCGAGGCCCTCAAAAAGCAGCTTACCATTGATAATCCCGAGTACCTCGAGGCCAAGAAATACAGCCGCTGGATGGGCAAAAAGCTCAAACCCCATCTCTACTTTTACACCGAGCATGGCACCGCCATCACCTTTCCCAGGGGCTACGCCAACCACGCCATTCTCCTGGCCCGCAAATTCATGCGCCAGGACCCGAAAATCATCGACCAACGCCAGAGTGTCCCCCCTGTTGATTTCAGCTTCCATGGCGACTTGCGTCCCTATCAGGAAGAGGCCATTGCGGCAATTATGCGTCATGACTTCGGGGTGCTTGAAGCGGGCACCGGCTCGGGCAAGACGGTGATCGCTCTGGCGGTGATCGCCAAGCGATGTCAGCCCACCCTGGTGCTGGTCCACACCAAGGAATTGCTCTATCAATGGGTGGAACGAGCCAGAACCTTTTTGGGCGTTGAAGCAGGACTGATCGGCGATGGCAAATTTTCCCTGGCCCCCATAACCATCGCCATTGTCAACTCGGCCCGGAACAGGCTGGATGAACTGCCTGCCCATTTCGGCCAGCTGTGCGTGGATGAGTGCCACCGGGTTCCGGCCTCGCTCTTCACCGAGGTGGTGAGTGCTTTTGACTGCCGTTACCTGCTGGGCCTCTCGGCCACGGCCTTCCGTAGGGACGGCCTGACCAAGCTGATCTACATGCACCTGGGCGATCGGGCCTTCAAGGTGGAAAGCCACGACCTGCACGAGAGCGGCGCCGTCCTCAAGCCGGAATATCTCCAGCGTCCCACGGAATTCCGCTATGTGTACCGGGGCAATTACCAGGCCCTGATGAAATCCCTTACCGGAAACGTTGCAAGAAACCAGCTCATTGTCACGGACATCCTTAAAGAACGAGCCACCTCCCCAGGCACCATCCTGGTAGTCAGCGACCGGGTTAAACATTGCGAAGAACTTGCCGCGATGCTGGAAAAACAGGGGTGCCCGAGCGCGGTGCTCACCGGCAAGCTCCCGGCGGAACAACGCACCGCTCTGGTGGATGCCATCCGCCAGGGTGAAATCAAAGTGCTGATCTCCACGGTCCAGC
>VMSS01000061.1 GCA_013791995.1 Desulfurivibrio sp.
CTGAGCCTGTCGAAGGGCGGTTAACGCACCTCGATGGCAACATGAATAAAGCTGTACTTAAGAGGCGTAACACTTAAAAGAGGCGAGGATAGTATGGCTGGTTCGATTTCCACGCTTGGGGCAGGTTCCAATATAGATCTGCAGGGCATTATTGAGAAGCTCAGGGCCGTGGATCAGATACAGATCACCAATATCCAGGCCCGGCAGATCCAGTACAAGGATCAATTGGCCGAGTTTGAGGCCGTTAACACCAAGTTGCTGGCGACCAAAAGCACGGCCCTGGATCTGTCGTTGAACACTACCTTTTCGGCGCGGCAGATCACTTCATCGCAGCAGAGCGTACTGACCGCCACAGTCAGCAGCGGGGCTAACACCGGCATTTCCACGATTACCGTGGGACGGTTGGCCAAGCAGAACTCCTGGCAATCGTCCGGAGTGGCCGCAGCCGATACCGTGGTTGGTACCAGTACCGGCAGTTTCGCCTATACCGTCAATGGCACGCAGTCCAGTGTGGCAGTAACCGCCACCACTACCCTGCAACAGCTTCGCGACGCCATCAACGACGATCTCAATAATCCCGGAGTCACCGCCAGTGTTATGGATGATGGCTCCGGAACAGCTACGGCTTTTCATCTGGTGCTGGTTTCCAAGGAGACCGGCGACGCGAAAGCCGTGACCATCGGGACCAACAACACCAGTCTCACCTTTACCGAGATCCAGGCTGCTGGTACTCTTGACGCCCAGGTGGTTATCAACGGCCTCACGTATACTCGGGCAAGCAACACCATCACCGATATCATTTCCGGGGTTACTCTGAACCTGGAAGCACCCGGAGATTCATCGCTCAAGATCACTACGGACACCGCCAGCGTCAAGGGCAAGATCGTTGCCATGATTGAAGCCTACAATGCGGCGAGAAAAGAGATTGCGGATAATTCTTTATACGATCAGGACACAGGGGTGGCGGGCTCTCTTTCCGGGATTTCCTCTTTCAGGCAACTGACCAGCCAGTTGAACCAGACCCTGCTGACCTCTATTAATGGGTTGGGCGGCGCGTACGACAATATGGCGGATATTGGCCTCTCTTTTAACCGGGATGGCACTGTTTCCATAGATGAGACGGTTCTTGCAGCCGCTGTGGAAAACAATTTGGACGATGTTCAGCTTCTTCTGGTGGGTGATAGCGCCAAGGGGATTGACGGGGTTGCCTCCCTGTTTAACGACCTGTTGAGTGATATCACCAAAGCGACCGGCGGAGTGATTGCCAACGAAAAAAGTCGGGTTGAGCAAACTATCCAGCGGATGGACGATCAAATCGAGACCCAGACTGCCAGGTTGAACAGTAAATACGACCTGCTCACGAAACAGTTTGTCCAGCTCGACACATTGCTGAGCAATTTGCAGAAGCAGGGGGATTTTCTGACCACGCAAATCGCGAGCTTGACCGCGAGCAAGGATTGATAAATCCGAGGGCGGATGGGCGGTTTTGTGCGACCCTTCGACAGGCTCAGGGTGAACGGATAGTTATCTTGAAATCATTATAGTTTCTTCCGTTTATGCTGAGGCTGTCGAAACATAATAAGTCATTTTGCAAGAGCCTTGACTCAAATTTGTTTCAAACAGGTGCTTCGACAGGGCTTTCCTGGGCGAAGTCGAAGGGCTCAGCACGAACGGACAGTGACTCTGCACAATGACTAACTGGCCGACCTGAGGCCTTTGTCGAAGCACGGCACACATGCCATCTTGATGGCGAACCGGAAGGAAAATAATGGCAACGGATGTGGCAAGGCAACCGGAAATTGAATTGGTGGATATGGTCGTGACTCTGTATGAGGAGCTGGCCACGGTGACTGCTGCATTTTTAGGGGCGATTCAGCAAGGTGCACCGGATGATGCGGCGCAAGCGCGCTTTTGGGCGGCACGGACAGATCTGGTCGAGAGATTGCGGCCGCTTCTTGCTCAGCAAAAGCTTTGGCGTGACCAAGGCGACGGGCGTGCACAGGCAGAGCAGTTCCTTGCTGTCCAGATGGAGAAAATGGAGGGGGTTGGTGTCCTTGACGCGCAAGTCCTTTCGCGGCTTGCCGCTTTGCAGGCCCAGGTCGGCGATGAACTCAAGTCTCTTGGTCAGGGCAAGAAAGGGCTTGTCGGGTATCGGGTTGGTTTGAAAGGAGCGCCCAGATTCTGTCGGAGAACTGCTTGAATTGTCATTCTTTTAGGGGCAATGGCAAGTAGAATTTTTTCATGTTTTTGTCGAGAGTTGCCGATAGTTAAATATGACGGAGTCGCAACAAGTTCCCTTCGAAAGGCTCAGGATGAAAGGGGATTGTCTACCCCTAGTATTAACTGTCGAAGCACTTGTTTGATGCAGATTCCGAATTTTCATACGTGCATCCAAACATGGGCAAGAGATATCCAGAGAAAAATAGTTTGTAAAAAGGAGCGTGGATATGGTCTCGAAGCAAGCAAGCAACGCGTATTTTCAGGCGCAGGCAAGTGCGAAGATTCATCCTGCCAAACTTGTTCATATGATGTACGAACGGCTTTTGCTCAACCTCGACTGTGCCTGTGAGGGGCTTGAGGAGCACGACCTGAAAAAACGGGGAGAGAATCTTTCCAAGGCCATTGCCATTATTACGGAGTTGAACTGTTCTTTGCGGGCGGAGGATGAATCCGAGTCGGCCCAGTTCCTGCGCGGCATGTATGAAGCGATGCTGGTAGCGCTTGGCAAGATTCCGGTGAGCAAGGATGCTGCGGTGGTCCGGCAGGCTCATCGCTATATAACCCGTCTTAAGGAAATCTGGGAAGAGACCGCCATGAAGGAAAATGGCCTCACTATAGAGCGGAAAATCGAGATCGCGCCTGTGGTTGTGCATGAAGAGGCACCAGTGGCGTATTCTCGTTGCCAAGAAAAGAAGAGCGCTGCCTCCGCAAATGTTTGTTTTTTGGTGTGAACGCTGCCCCGTTTGGTTGGGGAGAAATAAGAAAATAGGGGCTTGGCCTGTTGATATGTTAGACTAGGCTTGGCATCTGTTTGATTGAGGGATGTTGTTGTGGCTGGTATGGAAGGATAGTGACGTAAGAAAGGGAGGTTGCTATGGACGTTAACAATATTGCCGGTGAGAGCAAGAGTTTTGGCAGTATGCCTGTTGCTCCGGCCATTGTGCGGCAGGATAAGCAGAAAGTGGCGGTAACGCCGGTTGCTTCGAGCACCGGAGCTGAAAGCAGTGCTCTCGACAAGAAAGCGTTGTCTCGGGAAGGAAAACTGTCCCAGGAGCAGGCAGCAAAGTATGTCCAGGAAGTCCAGGCACGCTTTGACAAAATGGGCACGAATCTTCAGTTTTCCATCGACAATAGCTCGGAAGACGTTGTCGTGAGGATTACCGACAAAAAAAGCGGCGAGTTGATCAGGCAGTTTCCCTCCGAGGAAATACTGCAACTGCGCAACAAGCTGAACGATCTCGTAGGAATGCTGTTCGACGGAAAGGCATAAGCTTTCCCCCGTCAGTTCATGTCCTGAATTGCTGTTGGCGTTCTGGGAAAAACCAGGATGTTGATGGTTGTCGCTGTACCTGCGCCCTGGGCGCCTCTTCTTTTGATCTTGCTATCTCCCTCTGGGAAAAATAATTTTGATAAATAGAAAATCCCCCTAATCGGGGATTTTTGTTGTTGCACGGCCATGGGAAGCGGGCCTATTTTTTCGAGAAAGACTTTTTGCTTGACAATTATTTGGGCCTCTCGTATACCTGATCGTCAAACTGAATCTGTGTTCATTGTGCAATTGTGCATTCTTACAATATTTTCTTTATCATTATACAAAGGAGACTTAATCATGTCTAAGTTAGTCGCTCCCCATGGTGGAAAAGGTCTGGTATGTTGCCTGCTGCACGGCAACGAGCGTACCGCTGAGCAGGAAAAGGCCAAAGGCCTGAAGAAGATCAAGATCAGCGCCCGCGCAAAAGGCGACTTGATCATGATGGGCATCGGCGGTTTTTCTCCGCTGAATGGCTTCATGAACAAGGCCGACTGGAAGGGTGTTGTTGAGAATTTCACCATGGCTGACGGCACCTTCTGGCCCCTGCCCATCACCCTGGATGTTTCCAAGGCTGATGCCGACGCAATCAAGGTAGGCGATGAGGTCGCTCTTGAGGCTGATGGTGAGATATACGCCACCATGAAGATCAGCGAGAAATTCGAGATGAGCGACGCTGACAAGAAGTGGGAGTGTGAGAAGGTCTTCAAAGGCGAGGGCGAAGAGTCTGCCGATGACAAGTTCTGGGAGATCGCTCTTAAGGACCATCCCGGCGTTCAGATGGTTATGAAGCAGAAAGAAGTGAACCTTGCCGGCCCGGTTAAGGTTCTTTCCGAGGGTGAGTATCCTGCCAAGTACAAAGGCGTGTACCTGACCCCGGCCGAGACCCGCGCCATGTTCGAAGAGCGTAAGTGGTCCGACGTTGCTGCCCTGCAGCTGCGTAACCCCATGCACCGCTCCCATGAGTTCCTGGCCAAGATCGCCATTGAAGTATGCGACGGCGTTCTGATCCACTCTTTGATCGGCAACCTGAAGGCTGGCGATATTCCTGCCGAGGTTCGCGTTAAGGCCATCGATTGCCTGGTTGAGAACTACTTTGTAAAAGACAACGTCATCCAGGCCGGTTACCCGCTGGATATGCGTTATGCCGGTCCCCGTGAGGCCCTGCTCCATGCAACCTTCCGTCAGAACTACGGCATCACCAAGATGATCATCGGTCGTGACCATGCAGGTGTTGGCGACTTCTACGGGTTGTTTGAGGCACAGGAAATCTTCGAGCGCATCCCGACCAACCTGGCCGAGGGCAAGGCGTTGAAGTGTATGCCGCTCAAGATCGACTGGACTTTCTACTGCACGAAATGCGACGGTATGGCTTCTCTGCGTACCTGCCCGCACACCAAGGATGATCGCGTTATCCTTTCCGGCACCAAGCTGCGTAAGGCTCTTTCCGAGGGCAAAGAGGTTGTTGACCACTTTGGCCGCGAAGAGGTTCTCGTTATCCTGCGCGCATACTATGCCACTTTGACCGAGAAGGTTGAGGTCAAGATGCAGGGCGCTGCTTCCGGTTCCGCGATGTAATCTCGCTGTACTTGAGTTTTTGGATATAAAAAAGGGGAGATACCGTAAGGTGTCTCCCCTTTTTTTTTGTGGTTGTTCTTGCGTGGCTGTTTATCTCACGGTGCTTGTGAGCACATCTGTCATGCGTCCTTCGACAGGCTCAGGACGAACGGCCAACTGGGTTGCCATGAGTCGTAAACTCCGTTCGCCCTGAGTTGTGAGCTCCTTTCATCCTGAACCTGTCGAAGGACGACATTGGCCAGCTTGGGATAAGCCGGGATCAGAGGAGTGAAACCTTTGCCCCGTCTTTGGAAAAGGAAATTTTAGCCTCCCGGGCCAACCAGCCCAAGGCCGCACCGAGGAGTGGAAGACTGGCCCGGTTTTTCATGACGCTGGTAATTTTTGCCACAGGGGTCGGGCCGTTTTTGGTGAGGTATTCAAAGATGTCTCCGGCCAGGAAACCGATCTGGCCTTCTACGGTCGTGCCCTTGCCCGGCTTGAACAGAGGGCTTTTATCCGATGTTGCGCAGGCTGTTTTTTTATGGGCAAGATCGTTTACCTCTTTTTTAACCTTGCTGATGGCGGACTCAACGCTTTTTTCTGCCTTTTTCGCTGCATCCTTCACAATTTTTCCTGCAGCTTTTTTCATTTTCTGTCCGGTTTCTTCAACCGTGTGGCTCGAACGGGCCAAGGCTTTCCCTACTTTTTCCCCTGCTTCGGTCAATGCGGATTTATTCTTCTTTGTTGCCATGATATTTCCCCTCCCGTAACTCGGTATTGTCTGGTGGAACATTCCTGTATTTAGTCTAGTGAACTTGTTGGACTTGTCAAGAAGGTTGCAATCTTACGCGATTTTTTATACCGTAGGTCGGTTTATTGGGAAGCCAAATACAAATGGGCGATACGGAGTCGAAACTCCAGGGAAACGAAACGGAGGCGAGACTCCAGGTAAGCGAGACGGAGTCGAGACTCCAGGTAAGCGAGACGGAGTCGAGACTCCAGGTAAGCGAGACGGAGTCGAGACTCCAGGTAAGCGAGACGGAGTCGAGACTCCGAAAGGCGGAATGGATATGCGGACAATTCGGGTTGGCCTCGGTGACCGGGCCTATGATATTTTGATCGAGAGCGGCATCCTGGCGGCGATCGGCGCTGACCTCAAGCAGCGCGCCATAGCCAAGCGGTATGTGGTTGTGGCGGATTCCCATGTCGCAGAAATCCTGGGGGCCAAGCTCATGGCCTCTCTGGCCGCAGCAGATGTTGCCGCAGAGCTGATCACCTTTCCCCGGGGCGAGGAAAGCAAGCATCTGGCCACGGTTGCTGAGTTGGCCAGCAAACTTGCCCGACTCGGGGTGGACCGGAAAGACGCGCTCATCGCTCTGGGTGGTGGAGTGACCGGAGACATCACCGGCTTTCTTGCTTCCATCTATATGCGGGGCATTCCTTTTGTCCAGATTCCCACCACTCTTCTGGCTCAGGTGGACAGTTCGGTGGGAGGGAAAACCGGGGTTGATATCCCGGAGGGCAAAAATCTGGTCGGCGCTTTTTATCAGCCCCGCTGCGTCTATATCGACAGCAGTGTTCTTATGTCGCTGCCGCCTACAGAGCTGTTGAACGGGTTGGCCGAGGTGATCAAATACGGCGTTATTTATGATGCCGAGTTTTTCCGTTTTCTTGTCGAACAACGCCAGGCTATCCTGGACAGGGATCTGCCTGTGATTGAAAAGATGATCGCCCGCTGTTGTGAAATCAAGGGTGCAGTGGTTGCGGCGGACGAGCGCGAGGCTGATCTTCGTCGTATTTTGAATTTCGGCCACACCTTGGGGCATGCGGTGGAGGCTGCTTCCAATTATGCCATGGCTCACGGTCTGGCGGTTGGTCTGGGGATGGTGGCTGCTTGCCGACTCGCGGTGGGCAAGGGTATTTTCCCGCAGGAGCAGGCAGACGCGGTATGCAAGCTCATTGCCGATTACGGCCTGCCAACGGATATCCCTTCGGAATTTTCTCCACAGCAGATCAAGCCTTTTTTGAAAACAGACAAGAAAACCGTGGGGGGACGGCCGTTTTTTGTGCTGCCCACCGAGATCGGCAAGGTTGTCATCACCGACGCGGTGAGTGAGGAACTGATTGATACAGTAATAGGTGTCGGCAGATAGCTTATGTTGCATGCTTGCATCTGTTGTTTTTATACTGCGCAGCGGAAACCGATGGTGTTTGCCCAGTATTTTCCCAGCTCGATCTGCCGCCATGCCGCAGTTACGGTCCCGCCGGTTATCCAGGATCCGCCCTTGAGAATGTAGATTTTTTCCTCCGGCGTGCCAGGGGCTATGTTAGACTGCCTTTGGTAAGGGGATGATGTCCATTCGGAGACATTTCCCAGCATATCATGGATGCCAAGGGGGCTCATACCCTTGCGTCCGAAATGCTCGACCGAAGTTGTTCCGCCGAGACAGGTTGCCTCAAAATTCCCCAAATCGGCCCGCCAGACGACGCCCCAAGGAAAGAGCTGGCCGCTTGCGCCACGGGCCGCGGCTTCCCATTCTTCCTCCGTGGGGAGCCGTTTTCCCGCCCAGGCAGCAAAGGCTTTGGCATCATTGTGGCTGATCTGCACCACCGGGTGGTTGTGTTTTCCTTCCAAAGTGCTGCCCGGTCCGCCAGGATGGCGCCAGTTTGCCCCGCTTACATGACGGGCAATGGTTCCTTGGGTCAGGCTGAAGATTTCCCTGCCGGTTTCCGGATCTTTCCTGTTGGTGCAGCGACCCTCAAAAACAATGCCGTATCCCGCTTCCTCCGCATCGGTGGTATATCCGGTTTCCCGGACAAACATGTCGAACAGATCGTTGGTTACGGGCGATTGGCCAAAATAGAAATCATTGAGCCTTGCATTTCGCAGGGGCTGTTCCAACCCTTTGGGGCTTGGGCTGCCGGCCATATAGCTCCCGGCCGGGATCTTGATGAATTTCGGCATGAAGCGCTCCAGGATCTGATTGATAAATTCTTCCTGGGTTTCCCGGAGCAAGTCCCCTTGGTTTATGGCTTCTTCCGCTTCGATGTATTTTGAGAGAACCTCAAGGGGCTTTGGCTGATGGGGTTTTTCCTCCAAAGGTTCCGTTGCATCTTCGACCTCTTCCAACTCGTCTTCTTCGAGGATATCTATCTCGTCCTCAAGAAGCTCGGTTTCTTCAGCATCTTCCTCTACAACCTCTTCAAAGGCGTCCTCTTCCAGAACCTCCACTTCTTCGGTGGGTTCTTCCTCGGCAAGCACCTCTTCGAGCTCGTCTTCCTCGAGGATCTCGACCTCATCCTCAAGAAGCTCGGTATCCTCGGGTGATTCTTCTACAGCCTCTTCAGCGAGTTCCTCGTCAAGTACCTCGGCTTCTTCTGCAGGCGCTTCCTCCGCCAGTTCTTCGCTTGGCCCCCCTCCGCTTTCCGGCCCAGTTCTTTTGGAACCACTTGTATCCTGATCTGTATCGGATTCAAGTCCGGCCATTTTCCGTAATTTTTTCTGTGTTTCTTCAAATTCAGCCAGCAGGTCCTTGACCTCTTCGGCGTTTTGATCCTTGATGTTTTCAGAAAAGAATTTTTTGAAAGCTTCGAACATGTCATGCAGAAGATGCGGTGAATTTGGTGAAATCCCCATCTGCTTGAGGAGGTCATCCTTGCGCTCTTCGGAAACGATAAAGACATTATCCCGGCCCAAGATAATACCGGCTTCATTTTTCCCTGCTTTGTCGAGATCCTTGAGGGACTTGTTGAGCGCGGATTTGAGGCTGCTGAAATTTTTCTTTTTGGCCTTGAGGTCGTCTCCCTCGCAAGGGCCCCATAGTTTAAAGACGAGTTCATCGGCTGGGATGTTGGTGATGGACTGGAGGGATTGATCATCAACGAAATAGGATCGAACAACTCTGGCCAGCTCTGCCTTGAGGGTTCCCTGTTTCAAGTCCAGGTTGTCGAGGGCTTCATCAATGCCTTGGAGATTGAACAGGGCGGGCATGGGGGCTCCGGCTACGAAGGTTAAAATCAAAAAAAAATCGGTGAATAATTGCTGAAAGTGCAAAAGACAAAAATTGCGGCAGGCAATCTTTCCGACGAAAGTTGGTGCGGCGACGTCTTACAAGACCATCATAATTGATTGTGTAAAGTCGTTGCAGATTATATGCTATTTGTCGAGAGAGATACGGATTTCCTTCACTGTTTTTTTCTGAAACAGTGATTTTTTATGGTTGAAAAAACCATGGGGAGAGGAGCATGGCAAAATCAGTAGTCATTGTCGAGGCAGCGGCCAAGGCAAAAACCCTGGAAGATCAGTTTGGCGCAGAAGTTGAGACTATCCTTGTGCAGACGGCACCGGTCAAGGCATCCTTTGTCCCTCCCAAAGATCCCATGCGTCGGGAAAAGCCGCATTACGATTTTACTTCTGAAGCCAAGGAAAAAATATTTCTGGACAAACTTTTGGCTTGTCAGGGCAGGGAAATTTATCTTGCCCTTGATGGCGACTGGCGGGGGGAGTATTGGGCCTGGCTGATCAGCGGCTATTGGGCCACAGTAGTCCCCGGCGGTAAGCAGCTCAAGCGGCTTGGCTTGACGGGTCTCGCCGGAGAGGCGCTTAAGGAGTCATTCCGGCGGGTTGAGCCTGTCGGTGGGAAAAAAGGCTCGGCTACCTATATCAAGATGCTTTTTGAGTCCTACCTTGGGAGACATCTGCAGCGGCTTCTGGGTAGCCGTTCCGGCCCCAGCAACCTTCCGCTCAATTATCTGAGTCTCACGACTCTTTTTTTGATGGCGGAAAGGGAAGTCGAAATCCGGATGTATACTCCGCTGGCCAAATGGAAGGTAAAGGTCAAGATCAGCAACGAGGCAGGAGACTGTCTTCTCAAGCTGGATGAGGCATATGGGGTCACTGATGACGGGTTTCTGCGTAACGAGAAAGAGGTGCATGGTGCCATTAAATTATTCAACAATGAGCCGTTTCTGGTTCGTGAGGTGGAAAGTTCGCCACTTACGATTGCCCCGCCGTCACCGTACCACTTGATGGAGTTGCTGCGGGACGGGGTTGTGCAGGCGGGGCTTTCGCCCCTTGTGGCAATGGGTGCGATCCGCAATCTGTATTACGGTGTGCAGGTGGATGGCAGAGGGGTGGGGCTCATTACCGCATTTTTGCCTCCTGCGCTGGAGCAGGATGCCTCTGTTGCTTTGTTTGTTAAAATCAGGGAACAGGCCGGGAAAAGATTGGGCGAGAGTTGTCTGGGGCCGGAAGGCACCACGGAAATCACCAGAGCGTTGATCTTGCCCACCATGCCGGAGCTTGGCCCGGAAGAGCTTGCGGGTAAATTGGGTGCGGCAGAGGAAAAAATATACCGACTGGTCTGGGCCAAGGCCCTGGCAAGCCAGATGAAAGAGGCGCAAGGGGAGCTTCTTGCGGTGACGGTTGAGGCAGGGGAAGACTGTATCTTTCAGGGCAACGCCAAGGTTGTGAAGGATAAGGGGTTCCTTGCCATTTATCCCGGCTGTCAGGAGCATGAACTTTTGGCGCCTCCATCTCCTTTGGCGGATGCGCAACCCGGGCAGCAGTTGAACTGTGTGCAGATCCTCCCGGAAAAAAATACCGGAATTCCCCCTGAGTATTACAGTTTTGAGGGCTTGGCCATTGATCTTGCCGATTTCTCCCTGGAAATCGACGGGATGACCGTGGGTATGCTTCAGCAGATGCTTGATAATAATTATCTCAGGATGATGCCGGACGGATCTTTCCGGTGTTCAGAAAACACGATCAAGCTTGTCAGCGTTATGAACCGCGCTTTTCCTACCATGAAGGGGATTCAGCTTTCCGCCTATCTGGCCCAGACCATTGAGGAGGCGGTGAGCGGCAGAAAAGCCTTGGTTTTTGCTTTGCAGCAATTTGATCAGACCATGATGATGCGGGGTGAGGTCTTGGTGAAAATGGCGGTGCCGGTTGCCACCCAGAAGCGGGGAATCAGCTCGCGAAGCGTAATCCGGTTGCCCGGAGAAGGGGAAGCCGCAAAGATTCAGGATTCAGCGAGTACCTCTGCCCAAGCGGAAAAGAAGGCGGATCACCCTGTACCGGAGGTGCCTGTGGAGGCAGGGACGGCTGTGTCGCCGGAATCAAGCATGGAGGCTGCTGGTGCCCCTGAATCTCCTGCTGAGCCGGCAACCGAGGAGGCAGCGCAGGCTTTGGTGCCGGAAGAGAGTGGCTCCGTAATCGGAGAAGCTGCGGAAACGGTTGAAGGCCGGAGTGAAGATGTCGGGTCCGCTAAGGAGGAAGAGCAGGAACCCCTTGTTCTGGACGAGGCTACGGTTGCGGAACAGGTTGTTTCGCCTGAGCTTGCCGCAGCCACGGAAAAGATGTTTGCCGAGGCTGCGACCTCTATCGAGGAGCCGCCACCTCCGGCGGCAGGGGAGGGGGTTTCTCCTGTTGCAGTACCAGATTCGGCTGCGAAAGCCGGAAAGTCGTGTCCCGCCTGCGGCAGAGTGTTGCTGTTGAAGGAAGATCGTTTCGGAAAGTACTGGTATTGCTCGGGGCATCCTGAGTGTCGCCATTCAGAATCTTACGAAAAAGACGGCGGGGCTGGGTTGCTCTGTCCGGTCTGCCGGATTGGTACTGTGGTGACCAAGCATACGCCAACCGGGAAGATTTTTTATGTCTGCCCTGAGCAGGATTGTGAATTCATGGCCTGGTCCAAGCCCCATGCCCTTGCCTGCCAGGTATGTGACTCTCCGTTCCTGGTGGAAAAAAAGAGTCTTGATGGCAGAGTTTCCCTGCGATGTCCCAAGGCTGGGTGTACCTATGCGCGTCCTGTGTCCGGCTCCGGCGGTGCGGGGCAGGAGGCTGTTGGCGCGCCAGTGAAAAAGAAAGTGCTGGTGCGCCGCGTTACACCGGGAGGCGGTGGCGGAGGAACTAAAAAGGTCCGTATTGTCAGAAGGAAGAAGTGAAAAACAGCAGCTGACAGCTTTATGTTATCAGCTTGCAGCAGGGCTTATTTAAGGATTGTTTCCATGTAGGCCAGTATTTCACCTGCGAGCGGTGGGCTGTCGAGCAGCAGGGAAAATTCATGATTGTATTTGAGAGCGGACTGAGTAAGATTGTGGCTTCCCACAAGGCAATAGCGGCGATCGATGACAGCCAGCTTGGCATGATTGGTCCGGCCGGGGGAGTCGAATACAACCTTGACCCCGCCTTTTCTCAGGGTTTCGGCGGTCTCCTGGTTTGCCCGGTTGAGTTTCTGATCATGGCTGGAGTATTCCAGAATAATCCGCACCTCCACTCCCCGTTGTTTGGCCGCAATCAGATCCCTGATAAGCTCTGCCGGCAGGTTATCGCTGGTTCGGCTTGTTTTAAAAAGAAACATGGCAAGATCAATGCGTTGGCTGGCCTTTGATATGAGGGCGGAAAGAGTATCGCCATAGGTTGCATCGGCCAAAACACGGACTGCGCCGGGTTGGTTCACGAGCGTTATTTTTGGCGGCCCGTTTGCCGTAGAAGTCGAGACTGCGGCAAGCAGAAGGAATATGAGGATGGCCGCCAGGGGTGTTTTGCAGGTGGCCATCCTCTTTCGTGGGGTATCTGCGGAACTCAGTTTGGCCACCAGGCAACGCCCATCCGGCGGATGAGGTTGAAGCCGCCGCCCAGCACCAGGTTGTTGGTAAGCCCCACGTGATCCAGAAAGATCTGGATTTCGGAAGAGCGGGTACCTGCGTCACAGATGATGAGCATGGTTTTGTTTTTTGGCAGTTCCTGATACCGTTCCCGGATTTCGATGTAGGGGACGGAAACCCATTTTTCCTTGGTGTATTTTTCGACAAAGCTGCCGGATTCGTTGGGGTGTCGCAGATCGAGTGCCACCCAGTCGGGTCGCCCGGAAAAGTCGTCCATCCAATTAAGAAATTCTCTGGTGTTCACATACCGCAGTCGTCCGGCAGCCAGATTGTCGGCCACGTTGGCCGTGGCGTTTAAGGCGTCAAGCGCCGTGGAAAAGGGCGGGGCGTAAGCCATTTCCAATTGGCTGACGTCATCAATGGTGCCGCCCTGGCCGATGATGGCGGCGGCCGCGTCGATCCGGGCCAATACCGCGTCGCTCATGGGGCCAAATCCTTGGCAGCCCAACACCTTGCGGGTCTTGGTGTCGAAGATGAGTCGCAGCGGGATAATAGCCTGGCTTGGAAAAAAATGGGCGCGGTCGGATTGGGCGGTGGTCACGGCGGCCGCGGCAAAGCCTTCGGCCAAGGCAGTGTCGAGAGAAAGGCCGGTGGCGGCAATGCTGCGCTCGAAAGCCTTCATGATGAAACTGCCGATCCAGCCTTTGTATTTGGTGGGGATACCGGCCAGATTGTCTCCAACGATTCTTCCTTCACGATTGGCCAGCGAACCCATGGGGGCGATACCGCCCTTGCCGGTGATGATGTTTTTGACCTCAATGCAGTCCCCGGCCGCATAGATGTTCGGGTCCGAAGTCTGGAGCCGTTCGTTGACCACGATGTTGCCCATGGCTGAGACAAGGAGTCCGGCTTCCTGGGCCAGTTCGCTCCTTGCCCGCACACCGACAGCCATCACAACCAGATCCGCGTCCAGAGTCCGTTTGGGGGTGACAACCCGGCAGACTTTGCCGTCTTTGCCTTCGATGGCCGTGGCGCCCTCGCCGGTGAACACCGTTACTCCGCTTTCCTTAAGGTGCGTTTCCAGCATTCTTGCGAAATCCCAGTCAACCAACCGGGGCATAACCTGGGGCATGAACTCGAGGATGGTGGTTTCGATTCCCCACAGATCAGTGAAGGCCTCGGCCATCTCGATGCCGATGGCGCCGCCGCCGATGACCACAGCCCGGCTCACCTCACCCTTGGCGATTCGTTCCTTGATGGCAATGGCCTTGTGCAGGTCGCTGATGGTGAACACTCCGTCCAGGTCTGCCCCGGGAATGGGCAGGACATTGGGGCGGGCGCCGGTGGCAAGGACCAGGTTGTCATAAGGGATGGACTCTTTGGCACCGGTGTTCACGTCCTCGACATGCACGACTTTTGCCTTGCGGTCAATGGCCA
>VMSS01000178.1 GCA_013791995.1 Desulfurivibrio sp.
TGGCGAGAATGGATGTCATCACATCAAGAACCGCCGCATCCTGGCTCTTGAAAGAGGGACCGGAAAAGGCCAGGGCCAATTGGGTTTGGTTGACGTCCTCGGTCAGGGAGAAGAGGCGGGTAGCCTTCTGGGGCGGCTCCCTCGGGATGGCCGGCGGCCTGGCCTCGCTTTTGGCCAACCCCCCCATCAGACTCTTCACCGCGTCCACCACCTGCTGCACCCGGACATCGCCCACCACCACCACGGTGAAATTGGAGGGGTGATAATGGTTTTTCATGTAGCGGAGGATATCGTCGCGGCTGATAGCGCTAACGCTTTCCGCCGTGTCGCTGATGGGCAGTCGGTAGGGATGCACCGTGTAGGCTTGGGCCATGAGCTCCTGGAACAGGGCGATATTGGCCCGGTCCTTGCGCATGCGGATCTCTTCCAAGACCACCTTTTTTTCCCGCTCCAGTTCCCCGGCGTCAAAATTCGAGTGCAGCACCGCATCGGTGAGCACCTCCATGGCATCTCCCCAATTCCGGGAAGAGAGGGTGGCGTGATAGACCGTGTATTCGTAAGAGGTGTAGGCGTTGATTTGGCCGCCCACTGCTTCGATAGCCCCGGCAACCTCGCCTGGAGCGCGGGTCGGCGTGCCCTTGAAGATCATATGTTCGATGAGGTGGGTGATGCCCGCCTCGTGTTTTTCTTCGTAGATGCTTCCCGCCTTGACCCAGATTTGGACCGTGGCAACCTTGGTGCCGGGGGTCTCTTTGACCAGAACGGTCAGGCCGTTGTCGAGTTTGTTTTTGTGCAGGTGCGGGGCGATTTCAGCGGCTTCAACATAGGTGTGGGTCATGAGTATACACAGGAGAAAAAGGAAGAAAAAGAGTCCGTGAAAACGGGAAGTGATCCCGGTCTCACGCCTCGCGGCCGGAGCGAGTTGCAGCGCTCCGCTTTGTTGTAGGATGTTGGTCATATTTTTTTGCCGAGGGCTGTAACAATCGTCGAAAACGCATTTTTGTGTTGCAGGCGCCGCGCGTTGTTTTTTTGTCTCGGGAGCACTGTAAACATCTGAGGATTATGCGTCAAGAGATCGTGGACTTTTGCCAGCACCTCAACCGGCTATCAAACAGAGAATGGGGCATGTTTTTCCGTTCCCGGTGGACGATTGCACGCGATCAGGCAACCCCGGTGTTTTTTCGTCTGAAGAAGAGGATAAGCAATCCGGTAGCAATCATCAGGCTGCTCAACAGCTGGCCCATGGTAAGGACATTGAACAGAAAACCGAGTTGGGCATCGGGCTGCCGGAACAATTCGACAACAGTGCGGAAAAGGCCGTAGAACAGGAGAAACAGGGCCAGGAGAGAGCCGGCGGGCCAGCGTCGCTGCCAGTATCGGTTTTTTAAGAGCCAGAGCAGGGAGAAAAGAATCAGCCCTTCGAGAAACGCTTCATACAGCTGGGACGGATGGCGCGGAATAGGCCCGCCCGCCGGAAAGACCATAGCCCATGGGACATCGCTCATTCGGCCATAGAGTTCACCGTTGATGAAGTTGCCGATCCGTCCCAGTCCCAGGCCGATGGGTGTGGTGATGATGTAGACATCCGCGCTCTGCCAGAAGGGCAGGCCGGTAACCCGGCAAAAGACCAGGCCGCCAAGGAGCATACCGATAAGTGCTCCGTGGAAGGACATGCCGCCCTGCCAGGTGGCCAGGATATCTTGGGGGTTCTCCAGATAGTAGCCGGGGTTGTAGAACAGGACGTATCCCAGCCGGGCGCCCAGCACCAGGCTGATGATCAGCACCAGGTTGAGGTTTTCAAAATGCTTGGCAAGCACTGTGAGATTGTATCGTCTGATCTGGTGGCGGACCAGCAGATAGGAGGCGATAAAGCCCAGGACATACATGAGGCCATACCAGCGGACCTGCAGGGGGCCAAGGTGGAGAAGAACAGGATCGATTTCTGGATAGGGGAGCATGGGATAGTTACAAGTTGAAAGTTAAGAATGAAAAGTTCAATGTTGAAAACTGAACGCAACGGCCTAGAGACGCGAATAGAATTGTTTTAAAAATTAAATGGTGTACCTTCGGACTTTCATCCAGTTTGCTTACCTGCGCTTCTGCGGTAACAATGAATATGTACCTCTTCCCGGCAGGTTAGACAATGCAAATCAGCCTGATTACCCTCAATGCCCGCTACTCCCATTCCTGCCCGGCGCTGTTTCATGTGCGCAACGCCCTGGCGCAGGGGCTGCCGGAAAGCACCCTCGTCCTGCACCAGTTTACGATCAATGATCCCTATTACCAGACCCTGCTGAGGATCACCGGCGATCAGCCGGAGGTTATCTGTTTTTCCGTATACATCTGGAATGCCGAGTACACCCTGCGGCTGGTTGGCGACCTGCGGCGGGTGCTGCCCGAAGTGCCGATCATTCTGGGCGGGCCGGAGGCAACCTTCATGGACTCGGAAAGTTTGCCTACAGGCTGCACCATTGTTCGGGGGGAGGTGGAGGGGCTGGGAGAGGATTTCTGCCGCGATCTGGCAGCGGGAACCCTGCAATCTGAGTACCGGGCTGCCGGTTCGCCTCCGTTTGTCATGCCCTACCTGGAACCCGATTTCGCTGCCCATCTGGAAAACCGCAATATCTACTACGAATCATCCCGCGGTTGCCCGTTTTCCTGCAGTTACTGCCTCTCCTCGGTGGAGCATGGGGTGCGGTATCGGGAGATCGACGAGGTGTACCGGGAGCTGGCTATAATCCTGGCCCATGGACCGAAGATCATCCGTTTCGTGGATCGGACCTTCAACGGGCTGCCCGAGCGGGCCTTGGCCATCTGGCGCTTTCTCCTCAACCAGTCCGGGGAGACCCTTTTTCATTTCGAGATCGCCCCGGATCTGTTCAGCGAAGAGATGCTCGGTTTCCTGGCCCAGGTTCCCCATGGCCGCTTTCAGTTTGAGATCGGCTTGCAGTCCACCAATTCCGAGACTCTGGCTGCGGTAAACCGGAGGATGGATCTGGCCAGAGCCGGGGAGAATATCCGCCGGTTGGCCGCTTTCGGCAATATCCACCTGCATCTGGATTTGATTCTCGGGCTTCCCTGTGAAACCGAAGCGACTTTCCGGACCTCGCTGAACGAGGCTTTCGGGATGGCGCCCCACCATCTCCAGATGGGTTTGCTCAAGGTTCTGCCCGGCACCCCGATCAGCAGGGCTGCGGAGGAGTTTGGTCTGATAAGTTCTGCCACCCCGCCCTATTCGGTGCTGGCCACCCGCTGGCTGGACCATGCGTCCCTCTGTCGGTTGTATTGGCTGGGCGAGTGTCTGGAGGCCTTTTACAACAACCGATTTTTTCGTAACATCTTGAGTTATCTCAGGAAAAAAGAAGAAGAACCCTTCGGGTTTTTTGAGCAACTGCGCATTGTTTGCCAAGCGGGGAATTTTTTTTCCCTGGCGAAAACCCAGGAGTTCATGACCCGGATGCTGGTGGAACTTGCCCAGACCCGGCCGGATGGCGAGCTGTTTTGCGAGTTGCTCCGCTTTGACTGGCTGGTGAGCGGGCAGAGGATCATGCCCCCCTATCTTGGTGCGGAGTCATCCAAGGAGATCAGGGATCATCTCTGGCGGAATCTGCCGGAAGGGTTGCCACCGCATTATACCCGGTTGACCAAGAACGAATTTTTCAAGCGGGGGATTTTTGCCCGGTTTTCCGGTGCGCTGCTTAACACCGTCAGTTTGGCCGAAGACGACGAATCCCGCGAAGGCTATGTCTGCTTCCTTCCGGAACAGGAATCCGTCGAAGGGCATCAACGGCAGCAGGTCGCGGTGTTTTTTCTTGAAGAAAAGGCCGAGGGGCAGTGAAAAGTTAAAAGTGGAGAGTGAAAAGTTACGGGGGTCCGCCCACGGGGCTTTTCTTTAATGAGTGTTGTTGATGGGCTTCACCAAACAGGTGTGCTTCGACAGGCTCAGCACGAACGGAACACATCATAACAATTAAAAGAAAACATCCGTTCGCCCTGAGCCTGTCGAAGGGCTGTTGTTTTACACCGCCAGTCTTAGAATCTCACCAATGGTTTCCTTGGGTAGAGTTCGCCAATCCCCCATTGTTTGGCGAGACCTTCGGCATTCTCCGCAATCATCCCGATGTCTGCGGCCGGGATTTCAACCTCACCCAACCGCACCGGCGACTTGATCGAAACAAACCACTGCTCCAGCGCCGCGATCCCAGCTTCGCCTGAATCCAAGCCGAAAATCTCCCGGGCGAACCGGGCGAACTGGCTGGGATTTTTGGCGAGATACCACTTCATCCAGGCGGGCATCACGATGGACAGCCCGGCACCGTGCGGGATATTGTAGATAGCGCTCAAGGCATGCTCGATCATGTGGTTGGGGAAATTGTATTCGCCGATCCCGGCCGGGGTCAGTCCGTTCAAGGCCAAGGTGGCGGTCCACATGAAGGAGGCGCGTGCCTTGGCATGGTTCGGTTCGGCCATGATCAGGTCGGTGGTTTCGATCACCGTTTTGATGATCCCTTCCACCAGCCGGTCCTGGAGATGGGTGCCCGGCTGTTTGGTAAAGTAGCCCTCGATGACATGAGCGATGGCGTCCACCGCGCTGTAGGCCGTGTAATCGAGGGGCACGGAATGGGTCAGCTCCGGATTGAGGATGGAGACCTTTGGGTAGACGTGGGGCGAGGCGATATTGTATTTCTGGCGGGTTTCCGTGTTGGTGACCACGGAGTTGCCGTTCATCTCGCTGCCGGTGGCGGCCAGGGTCAGGATGGTGAAGACGGGCAGGGCGCGCTCTACTTCCTTGCCGATAAAGAATTGCCAGACATCCTCGTCGCTCAGGGCACCCACCGCGATACCCTTGGCCTCGTCCAGCACCGAACCGCCGCCCACCGCCAAAATCGCTTCCACCTTGTCCCGCTTGGCCAGGGCCACCCCTTCCCTGGTATGGGAAAGCACCGGGTTGGAGTCCACCCCGCCAAATTGGGTACAGGTGATTGTGGCATCCTTGAGACTGGCCATGACCCGGTCGAGCAGACCGCTTTTAATGACCGAGTTGCGGCCATAAACCAACAGCACAGTGTTGATCCCGGCTGCGCTGAGTTCTGCGCCGATCAGGGTGTCCTTGCCTGCGCCGAAGATAATTTTGGTAGGGTTGTGAAAGGTGAAATCAAACATGGAAGTTCTCCTCGTGGTGGATGAACGGGGTCAGTTGTCTTCGAAGTTTAAAGGTAACGTATCATTTTTGGGCTGTCACCCGGTATCATGAAAACAATGAGTAATGAGAAGAAGCAAAAAGGTGTTTTATTCACCAAGGAGCACAAGGATCGTGGCTGCGGGTATGCTGGTGAAAAAAAAGACGCAAAAAAAGGCCGCCTGTTAATACAGGCGGCCTTGAATTTTCCATGGCTCCCGGGGAGGGATTCGAACCCCCGACAGGGTGATTAACAGTCACCTGCTCTACCAACTGAGCTACCCAGGAACGATATTCATCTGAACGCGGGCAATATAGCAAGTGCGTATCCGTGCGTCAACATTTTTAGGAGGTATTGCGAAATATCTCTTGTTGTGATCATTTTTGTACGGTTCCCTATGCTGACGAAGGTATTTTAGCGTCGTTATTGCTACTTGAAACAACGGTTTGGCGGGCAAATACATTCGGCTCAAAAACAATTCTCTTGACCGGTTTCAGGCAGAGTGCTAATAAAGCAACTTCCTATCATCGTCCGTCGGGGCGTAGCGCAGTCTGGTTAGCGCGCCTGCCTTGGGAGCAGGAGGCCGGAGGTTCGAATCCTCTCGCCCCGACCATCTTTACTTCTTCCTTTTGTATCCCTGTCATGGCCCCCGCAGTGGCGTTATTTACACAAGTTTCCCTTGGTCACCTCAATAAATTGTTTCAGCCAGGCGTATTATCATTTATATTTGTTGTCTTTGATTTTTGGTTTTTATCCGATAGTGGCCTGTAAAGCTTGGCAACACCCTGTGCCGCAGCGAAATGTGAGTTTTTGTCCGAGGAAGAACACATGGAAATACAACTGGAAAAAGTTCCGGAAAACGAAACAAAGTCCAAGCCGGATCAAAACGCCCTTGGTTTTGGCAGACATTTCACCGACCATATGCTGGTAATGTCATACACCGAAGGCAGGGGCTGGCATGATCTCGCGATTCAGCCGTACCGCAATTTTTCCCTGGATCCGGCGGCCATGGTTCTCCATTACGGCCAGGCCATTTTTGAAGGAATGAAAGCCTATCGGGGCAAGGACGGCGGTATTTATCTGTTTCGTCCGGCGGACAATATCCAACGGATGAATGTATCCGCAGCACGCCTCTGCATGCCGGAACTTCCGGTGGATGAGGTTCTGGCAGCGGTAAAGGAACTGCTGCGTATCGATCAGGATTGGATTCCAACATCCAGGGGCGCTTCCCTCTATATCCGGCCTACCATGATCGCCACTGAGGCAGCCTTAGGTGTGCGTCCGGCAAAGCAATATCTGTTTTTTGTTATTTTAAGCCCGGTTGGCGCGTATTATCCGGAAGGGTTTAACCCGGTCAAGATCTATGTCACCGACAAATACGTCCGCGCAGTGCCCGGCGGGGTTGGACAGATCAAGGCGGCAGGCAACTATGCCGCCAGCATCATGGCGGCGGTGGAAGCCCAGCAGGCCGGGTTTACCCAGGTGCTCTGGCTCGATGCCGTGGAGCGGAGGTACATCGAAGAAGTCGGCACCATGAACATCTTCTTCGTGATCGGTGATGAGGTTGTCACTCCGCCGCTTGGCGGCAGCATCCTGCCCGGGGTTACCCGGGATTCGGTCATCCAGATGGCCAAGAGCTGGGGCTTTACGGTGGTGGAGCGCAGGATAACCATTGATGAGGTTCTCGTTGCCCAGGAAAACGGCACCCTCAAGGAGATTTTCGGTACCGGCACCGCTGCGGTGATCTCGCCGGTGGGCTCCCTGCATTACAAGGGGAAAGACTGCGTGATCAACAATGGGAAAACCGGGACGTTGTCCCAGAAGCTTTTTGATGAAATCCAGGCTATCCAGTATGGAGCCAAGGAAGACCCTTACGGCTGGGTGGTACGGCTCTGATTTTTTGTCGGAAGAAAAGAGGTTCAGTAGGGATAATAGGATAACCTGTTGATATTATTTTGTAAAAAAAGTAAATGACCGCTCTTGATTTTTTAAGGTCCGATACATATTGTGTGGCATCAAGGCAGGAAAGCGCCGTACAGTGCGGTCTTCCCTGCCGCTTCATTTACGGGTCGAGAAACGCTTCGGGCATCAGTCGTCCGCTGTTTCGTTTCGTGGTTACACACAAAACATTACCAAAAACAATTGGAGGCATTACATGAAAATTCGTCCGTTAAATGATCGTATTCTGATCAAAAGACTGGAAGAAGAGATGAAAACCAAGGGTGGGCTCTTTATCCCCGACAGCGCCAAAGAAAAACCAATCGAGGGCAAGGTTGTTGCCGTGGGCAAGGGTCGTCTCAACGATAAGGGCGAGCGGGTGGCGGTGGATCTTAAGGCCGGCGACCGGGTCCTTTTTTCCAAGTATGGCGGCAACGAAATCAAGATCGATGGCGAGGACTACCTCATCATGCGTGAGGACGATGTTCTCGGGGTTCTTGAAGGAAAATAACACTGCGTTTGTAAAACGTTACTCCGACAATTTGTGTAATTTTTTTGTGATTAGACGGAAAGGAGAATTATCACCATGGCTGCAAAAGATATCAGATATGGGGTGAAAGCCCGTGAATCCATTTTAAATGGCGTAAACATCCTGGCCAATGCCGTGAAGGTTACCCTCGGTCCCAAGGGCCGTAATGTCCTGATCGAGAAATCCTATGGCGCGCCTATCATCACCAAGGACGGCGTTTCCGTTGCCAAAGAGATCGAAGTAAAGGATCGCTTCGAGAACATGGGCGCCCAGATGGTTAAGGAAGTTGCTTCCAAAACCAGTGATGTTGCCGGCGACGGCACCACCACCGCCACCATCCTGGCCCAGGCCATATATGCCGAGGGATCCAAGCTGGTTGCTGCCGGCAACAACCCCATGGACATCAAGCGCGGCATCGACAAGGCTGTCGAGGCTGTGGTTGCTGAGTTGAAGAAAATCGCCAAGCCCACCAAGGAGCAGAAAGAAATCGCTCAGGTCGGCACCATCTCCGCCAACAATGACTCCACCATCGGCAACATCATTGCCGAGGCCATGGACAAGGTCGGCAAGGAAGGCGTTATCACCGTGGAAGAGGCCAAAGGCATGGAGACCACTCTGGACGTGGTTGAAGGCATGCAGTTTGACCGCGGATATCTCTCCCCGTATTTTGTCACCGATGCCGAAAAGATGGCAGTGAACCTGGAAGAGCCCCTCATCCTGATCAACGAGAAGAAGATCGGCAATATGAAGGATCTTCTCCCCATCCTTGAGCAGATCGCCAAGTTGGGTCGTCCCCTGTGCATCATCGCCGAGGATGTTGACGGCGAGGCCCTGGCTACCCTGGTGGTCAACAAGCTGCGTGGTACCCTGAATGTTGCCGCCGTCAAGGCCCCTGGCTTTGGCGACCGCCGCAAGGCCATGCTGGAAGATATCGCCACCCTCACCGGCGGCCAGGTGATCACCGAAGATCTCGGGATCAAGCTGGAGAACGTCACCATTGCGGATCTTGGTACTGCCAAGCGTATCGTTATGGATAAGGACACCACCACCATCGTGGATGGCGCCGGCGACAAGAAAAAACTTGCCGCCCGGGTCAAGCAGATCCGTGCCCAGATCGATGCTTCCACCTCCGACTACGACCGCGAGAAGCTCCAGGAGCGTCTTGCCAAGTTGATCGGCGGCGTAGCGGTAATCAATGTCGGTGCCGCAACTGAGATCGAGATGAAAGAGAAGAAGGCCCGGGTGGAAGATGCGCTGAATGCAACCCGTGCCGCAGTAGAAGAGGGTATTGTCCCCGGCGGCGGTGTTGCGTATCTGCGTTGCCTTGACGCGCTCAAGAAACTCAAGCTCTCCCCGGAGATGGATCTTGGCAAGCAGATCGTGGCTCGTGCTCTCGAAGAGCCGGTGCGTCAGATCGCCAACAACGCCGGCCTCGAAGGCTCGGTGATTGTGGAGCATGTCAAGAACATGAAGGGCTCCAAGGGCTTCAACGCCGACACCGAGAAGTTTGAAGACCTGATTGAGGCAGGGGTCATCGATCCTGCCAAGGTAACCCGTTTCGCCCTGCAGAATGCAGCCAGCGTTTCCGGCTTGCTGCTTACCACCGAGTGCATGATTGCCGAGCATCCCGAGGAAGATAAGGGTGCTGGCGGCGGTATGCCTGGCGGCATGGGCGGTATGGGCGGCATGGGCGGCATGGGCGGCATGATGTAAGAGCCGCACCCCACGCTGTTTCCTTTGTACTGCAAGTAGCCCTCGGTTTTTTCGTGCGCGGAAACACCGGGGGCTTTTTTGTGGTTGACAATTGCCGCAAAATCTTGAATATAAGGACTTCTTTTTGCACGGCGATGTAGCTCAGCTGGTTAGAGCATACGGCTCATATCCGTAGTGTCCGGGGTTCAAGTCCCTGCATCGCCACCATTTAAAAGCATAACCCGTTTAAATTATTGCGGGTTGTAGTATAATAAAAAGCTCTCGTTTCGATCTGGCACATTCGCTAGCATATCGGACGGGAGCTTTTTTTTTTGTTATTTATGTTCTGCGTCTATTAAGGAGAGGCCTGTGTTTAAAAAAATTTTCCTGTGGGGGGTATTCGTTGCCGCCGTGCTGATGCTGCTCGTGTATTATTTGGGCGCAGCTCATGTTAATTATTCAATCAGCGTGAACGGTGAACCGATCCACGGTCTTCAAAAAATTATTTTTGCCGCAGGAGGGGTGCTGGTTGCCGGGCTTGCAGCGATGGGCGCTTTTGCGTTTGTTGCGTTGGTTCTTGCCGGGACTTCGATGGTCTTGCTGGGCGTAATGGCTGTTTTCTTCCTGGGTTTGCTCTTTATTTTCTCCCCAGTACTGGCGCCTGTTGTCGGAGTTGTGATTATTGTCGCGCTGATTGCCAGAAAGCGACAAGACAAAA
>VMSS01000212.1 GCA_013791995.1 Desulfurivibrio sp.
GAGTGTCGTCAAGGTTAAAGATTTGACCCCTTTGGCCTTGCAAATATGAGGTCTTCTCCTGGAATAGAGAATAATTCTGTAATAAAGCTTAACCCCCACCACCACATTGAAAAGCCTAGAAAACCAATACCTATGGCAATAATTGTTTGTGAAAGTTCTATTTTCTTCACGCTTAACAATGCTGGCAATTCATTTCCTTTTTATTAACAACATAACGAGTCTGTAGAAAAACCCGTTTTGGAAGGGTTCACCGGATGAGAGCGATTTGATTTTTTCGCCGCTTCTGGTCCGGCGTCCCGGTTTATCTGTTCTGTTTCCCGCTTCTTTCTTGCCTGCTCCTGTCGTCCGACTCCATTACTTTGCCAGAACCGGATTTATTGTCAAACAGTTTCAACTTTTTCCTGCTGATCACGCAAAACTCGGCCCGTATCTCGCCACTTTTTTCAGGTTGTGGACAATGCAGAACAGGTTCCACTGAATGTTTACCTTCTCCTTGCCCCGTAAGGTAAATCGGTCCAGGCCCATGATGTGGCAGATATTGGCAAATGGCGGCTCCGCAATGGCAACCCGCATGCTGTACAGGGCACGGCCTGCGGTGGAGTCTATTTTCCGCTTCATCTTTTCCGTGAAAGTTTCCTTTCCCTTGGCGGACCTGCCATGAAAGTAGGCCACCTGCCTGATTTTCGTCCGCTCGGGATGCCGAAGGCATTGCGTGCGGAGCTTACAGGGAACACAAGCCGACTCCGGTCCCTTGAATTTGGTCGCCAGAAAATTTCTGACCGCGACATTGTTGCCGCTGCGGTACAACCGCTTGCCAGCCGGGCAGAGGCAGTAGCTCAGATCCTCGGGAAAAACAAAGTCGGCGGTTGAGAACAAACCGCTTCTTCTTCCCGTCAGTTTTCCCCGCTCCTTCCGGTGCCGCTCCCTGTACCGGTCGGCACCCGCAAAGCGCGGATCGCGCTTCCTGAACCGGTTGTCCGCCACATAGGCGTCCACCTCTTCGCCAAACAGCATCTTCATGTTTTCTTCCGTGTGAAAACCGCTGTCCGCCGAGAGCTTGGTTTTTGTGAAAACATTCTCATCCTTGCCAATGGACTGAAAGTTTTCTCTGGTTGCGTCCAGCATGGGCTTTAAGAGATCATGCTCCTGTGCCTCGCCGAACGCCTCGGCATGGACAATGATCTGGTGCTTGCCGTCCACGGCGGTCACTCCGTCATAGCCCTGGATTATCCCATGTGAGGTTTTCATCTTGGCCGATTCGTTGTCCGTGATGTTGCTCTTCTTCGGCTTGCCGGTTTTGCCGGGCTTATCGTCGTTATCTGACAGCCACTCCCTTATTTTCCTGACCCGCTTCCGCAGGGTTTCCACATACTGTTCTTCCTTAGCAACGATATCCTTATCCGTCTGCTTCCTGTCGTGTTCTCGATGGCTGGTGATGATGTGCTGTATCGCCTGCTCAAGTTTGGCCGTTTTTCGCTCGAAATCCGCCCTGGTGCCGCTCCATTCCTTGCTGGCGTTCGAGGGCATTTTGCAGCCGTCGATGGCGAACATCCCCTTGCCGATCAACCCCAGATCATCGCAGACCAACAGCACATCCCGGAACAGGTGGATGATCTCCTTGTCCATGGATGAGATGAAATCGGCAATGGTGGTGAAATGGGGCCGGGTGTCGGCGGACAGGGCCATGAAGATCACGTTCTCCCGGCATGCCTGCTCGATCTTCCGGCTGGAAACAATGCCCCGCGAATAGGCATAGAGCACTATCTTCAGAAGAATCCGGGGATCATAGGCCGTGGCACCTGTCTGGTCATTTCGGCAACGGGAGTCGAACAGAGAAAGGTCAAGCTCATGGTCGATGAGGTGGTTCAGAGAGTATTCGAAGGTGCCTGGCAGAATCTGCTTGGCGAAGTGGATGGGAATGAATTTGCCCTGGGCGTACGAGTAGGGTTTGTAACGAGCCATGGTGCAATATCCTTTGCTGTGGTTAACCGGTTGTGTTGCGGGATATTGCAGTCATTATACAGTGCCAACATTAAGAAATAAAGTCGAAATTACAATGAGTTGAGTTTTCCTACAGGCTCAACGACCTGCATCACCAGCGGCCCACTAAAGTTTACCGCGTCAGCGCCGCCGCGCTTCTTGCCGTCTGGTGAATGCTTTTGTTCGGTAATTTATTTACAGTTTCTTATTATTTTCAACTCGTTACTAAGTGCTTCAAGTTGACTGGTGATGGAATGATTTAATTCCCCAAGAATATGTTCAGGGGTACTATAACCAAGCTTTCTTTCTTCGAGGCCACCCCTATTTGATAGGTCTTTATTCGCAATGATGCTGCATTCAATTTCGTATAACACAGGAAATTCATGTCTTTCTATTTTAATAATGCAATAGACAGCGCCTGGGTATGGACCATACAATGAATTTCTTCGTGCTTCTTCTTGGGCTTCTAATATCTCGTAA
>VMSS01000220.1 GCA_013791995.1 Desulfurivibrio sp.
CCCGTTTACCCTGTTTGATGCCATTAACAAACTGGCCGGTATATTTACGGCCATCTGGATAGGTAATGGTGCCTTCCCCTTCTAAAACTCCATTCAGTGGTAGACCAATTCGCTTGGAGCCATCCAGGCTATGGCGAGCGGTACAGTCGTTGACTTCGAGAATTCTTTACTCTGTTAATCTCCATAAACTTACAGCAGCGAGATACACCGAATTCGCAAGTTTGAGGTGGTCGCAACAAAATGATCGAACAACTGTGGCTGCCCCCAATTATGCCAATTATGCTTAATCAGTCCTTATCTCCACTGGTCAAAAGACGGGGGGCTTCCTGAATCTGCGATTCCGGCAGGTTACTTGCCAGGACTTTGTCAATCCGGTTACCGTCCAGATCAACCACCTCAAGTCGCCAACGCTCCCATTCTGTGACATCTCCAGTGTGCGGCAGCCGTCCAATCAGCCACATCATCATGCCGCTCAGTGTGTGGTATCGTCCCTTGTCTTCCTCTGGAACGGCCCGTAAGCCGAGACGATCCTTGAGTTCCAGAATTGGAATCAGGCCGTCTATCAGCCAAGAACCGTCTTCTCGCTGGACTGCCCAAACGTCTTCAGGATCGCGTGGTTTAAATTCTCCGGCCAGAGCCTCCAAGACATCCTGCAAGGTGATCAGGCCTTGCATTTCACCGTATTCATCAACCACGAAAACCATCTGGACCCCGGATTCGCGAAACTGTTCGAGTAGCTTCATCCCGGTCAATGATTCAGGGACATACACGCACTGTTGAAGCTGCTCCGTCAATTCGGTTGTATTTCCTTTCAGTATATGCTTCAGCAACTTTTTGGCACTGATCACACCCATCATGTCATCAATCCCGCCACGGCAGACAGGGAAACGTGAGTGATCTGAGCTGAGCAATTGTTCCAGGCTGCTTGCAAGCGGCTGGTTAATGTCGAGATAGATAATCTCGCTGCGTGGCGTCATGAGAGAAGCGATCTGTCTGTCGTCCAGGCGAAAAACATTGCGGACCATATCATGTTCTTGCTTTTCGATGACGCCCGACGCAGAGCCCTCAACCAGCATAGCGTGAATATCTTCTTCGGTGAGATTGGCACTGCCCAGATCTTTTTTCCCCAACAGCCGCAAGATGTTACCAGTCGAAAAAGACAACAGGGAAACAAACGGGCGGGATATCATGGCCAGTGCAAATATGGGATGAGCCACGAACCTCGCAATACCTTCCGCATTAAACTGAGCCATCCGTTTTGGCACCAGTTCACCAATAACGATGGAGAAGTAGGTGATGGTGACTACCACCAGAGCTGTCGCCCCTGTGGCGCTTGTTTGCTGGTCCAAGCCAAGGCCCTGGAGCCAGCCGGCCAAGGGACCTGCCAAGGCGGCTTCACCAACAATGCCGTTCAGGATGCCGATGGCGGTGATCCCAATCTGGATTGTTGACAAAAACTGAGTCGGATCTTCGCCCAAGCGCACAGCCATTGCTGAGGAGGCATCCCCATCTTCGGCAAGACGGATCAGCCGACTGCGGCGCGCGGTGACGAGAGCAATCTCTGACATGGCAAAAATACCGTTGAGCAGTATCAAAACGATCAGTATCAATATATCCAAGGCCATGCCTCATTTTTGTCAAGTATAACGCATTCGCCCAATAAATAATAGAAAACAACCTGGGTAGCGGCACAGGGCACGGAAGCCGCTAGCAAGGGAATCCTGGCGACCCTGCCAGTGGGACACTAAAGACTCTTGAGTTGGGCGGGTCCGCGCAATTATACCGTAGCATGCCGCACCCATAGTGCGAAATTTATCATTTTGAAACAGCGGCAGGTGTTACCCCGCCCAAGGGGGGGGAGATGCAACAGGAAAGGAGGTAGGTACTTGGTCGGAAGATCCAATCGATTTTTTCTTTTTCTCTTATCACTGTCTGAGATAGGTTTTCCGGCTATCGCCGTCCCTGATGACTGCGCCAGGTTTGGCTTTGATCTTCAGAACACCTTTGCATTAGAGGGTGCCTGCCGACGCTAAAAACCGAAGTCATTATAAGCTAATGGATCATGCGGCAGGAAGCGTTTGCAGGGTGCATCATCTGTTTTCCTGGCCTGCTTGCCGGAGGATGGGCAGCTCAAAGACCTTTAGTCCCTTTGCGGCACCCACCCTGCAAGCACTTATGCTACCGACGGGAAAGGCTTTTACGTGGTTTCTTCAATCAACTTCATATGCTCCCTCCAACTTCATATGCTCCCTGCGTGTAATTCGAATTGGTTTGTCTCGCTGCTTGGCAAGCTCACGTCGTAGTGAGCGGACAAGCTTCTCAAAACTTGATTGGAACACAGCGAGGTATTCCGTGCCTTGTCCTTTGACGGTAATCTCGCCGCTGCCCCACAGTTTTACCGAAACCACGCACTGCTTGTCCACGCCGCCCTTCGGTCCGTTGACATCGGAGAAATGAACTCTGACCCTCATAATGGCGGAACGAAATCGTCCAACCAGAAAACTCAGTCGACGGGAGACGAAGCCTTTTGACTTGTCGTTGCGGCCCAATACACTCCAATTTACATCTAAGCTCATGGAATCCTCCTTTTGAAGTATTAATAAATAGTAGCGCACATATTCAGTAAATTACGGTTGTTCTTTAACAATAAATCACTGCGCAGGTTGCCGACCAGAGGCAAATTAGTTTTTGCTGCCAGCAATGGTCAAGACCATGATGAGATCAAATTTCAATCACTCATTGTGCCGATTGTAAAGCGGCAATTCGTAATTCGAGTGGCGGGTGACTGCTGAACACCGCCATCATGCCCCGACCCGAGATCCCGCTGGCGGCAAGCTCTTTGGGCAACTCGCCAGCTTGCATGTTGCCGAGGGCGCGGAGGGCGTCGATCATCGGGTGCCGGTCACCCAAAAGTTCCGAGGCGCCGGCATCCGCCCGGAATTCGCGTTGGCGAGAGAAGTACATGACCACGATGCTGGCCAGAATGCCGAACATGATTTCGAAAACTAGGCTGGAAATCATATAGCCTAAACCAGGACCTCTGGATTCCTGGTCATCTCTGCGCAGGAAGCTATCCACAGCATAGGCGGCAACGCGGGAAAGGAAGATCACGAAGGTATTTACCACCCCCTGAATCAACGTCAGCGTCACCATGTCACCATTGGCGATATGGGCAACTTCGTGCGCCAGCACGGCTTCCACCTGTCGCCGATTCATGCTTTGCAACAAGCCGGTCGATACGGCCACCAGTGAATTGGCCCTGTTGGGCCCGGTGGCAAAGGCGTTAGGTGCGCCTTCATAAATGGCAACTTCTGGCATGGATAACCCTGCCTTGGTGGCAAGCCGACCAACTGTGTCTACGAGCCAGGCTTCATCCTGACTTCTTGGTCGATCGATGATCCGAGCTCCGGTGCTCCATTTCGCCATCGTTTTCGACATCAACAACGAAATAAAGGAGCCACCAAAGCCTATCAAGGTGGCAAAGGCGAGCAGCATGCCCATGTTAAGCCCGTTGCTTGTCAAGAAGCGGTCGATGCCAAGGATACGGGCGCTGATCGACAGCACCAGCAATACCGCCATATTGGTTAACAAGAAAAGAATAACTCGCTTCATCGTAATTCTCCTTTTGAATTGTTTTCAAATCCCCTGACGCCGTTACCAAGTCAGCCCTGCATCTGCCCAACCCTCGGCTGTCCAGACCAGGTGACATCAGCGGCTAGCCAATTCGCTGAGAGTAACCATGATAACGGAGCGAAACCGTCTGCCCGACAAAATGCAGACGCTGTGAGTTCAAACCTGTTTCGTTGTTGTCGCGATTCAATACGTTCCAGTTTACATCGACGCCTACGACAGCATCATATTCGGCTTTTGATGATGAAGAAGATAACAATGGAGTATCGTTTTATCAAATAGATAATTTAGTCGGTAACTTTCGGAATAATCGAAGTGTTGCCGAAGATTTGAAGCAGGTTAGCAGGACAAATATGGCCTAGCCTTGCAATCGATGATAAGTAATCGCTTTTTTGGGGGCGGTGATGGCCCGGGAAAACACTTTCTCCACCCCTTCAAAAATCTATTTTCAGGGTGCCAGAAGGTCGGCAGGACATCAAAATAGGGCAGAAGTGTATCACTCTACCAACTCTGGCCTTCAGATTGTCAGAGTTGGCGCAACCTGTCGTCTGTCAATGCTTCTGAATGATGTGCAATGCCGGTACTTGCAGGCCATTGGACTTAATCAACAACACCTTGTCTCGCACTCTTCGCCGTTCAACTCCGGATAAAAAAATGCGCATCGGTTCAGCGATATTGGTGGGGAAAGGGTGTTCTCAGTGCTGCAGATGCGCGAAAGAGGCCTGTGCGCTATATATATGGTATGCGAACCAGGCCGATGACAAAGCAGATGCGGTGCTGCTGAACGTTTACATAAATACGCATTTTTAATTGTTACAAGGTACTAGATTAAAAAGCCATACGGGATTATTTCCCCCTCTTAGAGGGGCGTTGTGAAGTGAAGATGTGAGGTGGAGATGGAGAAGAAGAAAAGGGGGACAAACAAACCTCTGTTTCCTTGTTGTCCGAACGTTCAACATCATCCGTGTTTACTGAATGATGTCATCAAAGATGGTTTCGGCGGAATTAATCTGTTTGCCAAGATACTGGCCATTGTTGAATTGGCCCTCAAGGACAGTGCCATCGGTATTGGTCA
>VMSS01000267.1 GCA_013791995.1 Desulfurivibrio sp.
GCTGGGTGAAAAACACGATTCTCTGAACGGTCGGCACGACTTCGCCGGTGGCGGTGATAGCTTGAATCGCGCGCTCCAGCACTTCCGCCCGGGCCTGCCGATACAAATCGGGCGTGCGCTCCGTCACCCGATCCCTGGCTTCGCATAACAGGTTGACCACGCTCCAAAATCTCTCTTTGAGGTCCTCCCGGCTGATGCCGGGCGCCGGTATGTGCGCCGCCAGCGCCTCCTGCTCTTCCGGCGAGAACAGCAGCGAACGGTCGAACCAGCCCACCGGCAGCGCTTGACCGGACGGCAGCAGGCGGGCCAGCGCCCGTTCCATCATGAGCCACTGGTTATCCAGCAGTGTCGTCAGGTAAAGTGCCAGGACACTGGGCTCGCCGCATTCATCCAGGCAACGTGTGGAGAGCGCGATCGCCAGCGCCCGTAAAATCGGCTCCCGGTGATGATAGAGTTGGTCCTCCTTCTGCTGGCGTTCCCCGGACCCGAACAACAATTCCATCAACGCCCGATACTGCGCGGGTGTTGAGGATCCCTGACATGGCAACTCATAGAGGAGATTTCTGAGTTGATCCCGGGACTCCGGGAGCATGATTCCGTGCTCCAATTGCATCTTTGCGGCGGCCCGGGCCAGTGCGCACGCGGTTGGCGAGTATTTTTTTCGCTCCAGGATCTCCCGCAGCCGGGACGTCATATCCTCGTCTCCGATGATGATCGTGGGATCACTGACGAGCAAGGTCCGCAGATGCCCCTCCGCCACATTGGCGGAAAGTTGCAAACCGAGCCGGGCGGCCAGGGTGGTATTGGTTTCGGCGGCGTGGACGATTTTGTCATACCCGATCCGCTTGGCGCGCGTTAGCATTTCGGCGGCGCCATTCATCATCCGTTCAATCAACTCCTTGTCTTCCCGAGCATTCTCCTCTCCCCCCTTGAGCAGGGATTTCAGCCGGTAACGCCCGCTGGCCTCATCAAATTCCCGCGCCGCGCACAACATCAATCCTTCGCTGCCGGCGAAGGGCGCATCCGTTGCCTGGCTTTTCAGACTCATGCTCAGGCTTTCACCCGTCATCAATTCGCACATGGCCCGTTTGACCAATGCCTCCGCTTTGGCCGCATTGGTCCAGCGGGCCTTATCTGTCGGCCGAACCACCTCCACCACGCCGGATTCCGATTCCTGAAAGTGACTCTCTTTTCCCAAAAGATCCTGCGGGAAAACCAGTTTTAACGCCCCTTTGCCCACTCGTCCCTGGATAAGGTGATGCGTCTCGACCAGGATGAAGCTGGTTTTGCCTCCGATACCGGGTTCGTCTGCTTCCCCCTCAAAAATGCTGTGCCGGCTAAAAATGCGAAACAAGTCATCACGTGTCAGACGCAGATGACGGGCCGCCACCCGGATGCGTTCCGCGATCAGCTTCAAAAGTTCATTGCCCGGCGTCGTTTCGCCCGTGATGGTGCGAAATCCCAGGCCGTCGTCCCATCGGATTTCTGGGGGCGCAGCGCCGACACGAGGGAGGGTTTCATGCCCCTCGACAAGCGGTTCTAAATCTGGATTCATCATGAAAATTTGTGGCCGTTCCGGATCATCGGCCTCCTTTATGCAAGGATTTTTTCGACTTCGGCTTTGTCCTTATCCATAATATATTGGATATTGCTGATATCGGCAGCTTCATGGGTCAAGGCGGCCAGATCGTTGCGCGACATATGTTCCAGGGAAAACCTTCTGCTTCCGGCCATGAGCTAAGGAATGCAGTTCCACGGCGGGGATTCTCCACTCGTTCATCATCCGCCACGGGCTCATTCCTGTGCCGCTGCCCGCACCGTCCACGGTGAGCATATCAAGCTTGTATTTTGATGAAAACACAACGGCCCTGGCCAGGTCGACAGGACGGTAAGCGCCTGTCTTGAGAAATATATATTTTGCCCCTGCCTTGCGGAGCTCCTCGATTGTCGCGGCAAAGGACTCCTCGGTTACCATGCCGACCCGCGAATGTCTCTCGAACTCCTTGAATGCGCCCCGTTCAAAGGCCTTGATTACATGGGGATCGTCGGGATTCGGCAGCACA
>VMSS01000002.1 GCA_013791995.1 Desulfurivibrio sp.
CGCATCGACGGTAACCTTCATCGCCATGTCGGTGGCGAACACCTTGCACATGGAGGAGGCTTTAGACATGTCATTCTTATGGGCGTCGATATGCTTGGCCGCAGCATATACCAAGGCGCGGCCCGCCTCGACCTGGATAGCCATATCAGCGAGAATATGCTGCACCGCCTGAAAGGAAATAATGGGCTTGCCGAACTGCACCCGCTGCTTGGCATAGGTCACCGCCTCATCCAAGGCGCCTTGCCCCAGGCCGACACCGAGGATGGCAATGCCTGGCCGGGACTGATCCAGAGTCTTCATCACGGTGATAAAGCCCATGCCGATCCGACCAATGACCCTGTCCTTGGGAATACGGCAGTCCTTGAAAATCAATTCTCGGGTGGAAGAACAGCGAATCCCCAGCTTCTTTTCCTTGACCCCGTAGGTAAAACCAGGATCAGTATCCTCGACCACAAACATGGTGGCGCCACGGGGGCCCTTGCTCTTATCGGTGATGGCAATAACCGTATAGATCTGCGCCTCACCGGCATTGGTAATCCACTGTTTGGTGCCGTTCAGAACCCATTCATCACCATCGAGAACGGCGGTGGTCTGGATGCCGGAGGCATCGCTGCCCGCATTAGCCTCGGTAAGGGCAAAGGCTGCCAATTTCTCGCCGCTGGCGATAAGAGGCATATATTTCTGTTTCAGCTCTTCGCTACCGGAAATAAGAATCGGGTATGCGCCCAAGGCGCTGGCAGCAAAGGCAGTGGCAACCCCGGTACAGCCTCGGGCAAACTGTTCAAGAGCGAGGACAATGTCAAAACACCCCCCACCCAAGCCACCATATTCTTCAGGTATATAGAGACCATACAAATCGGCCTTGGCAATAGCGGTTAAGATATCCCGGGGATATTCTTCGCTTTCATCCAATTCCGATCTTTGCGGAATAATCATTTCGTCGGTAATCTGCCGAGCAACATCAACGATCATCTGCTGCTCTTCACTCAAGAAATAATCCACTGTGCCCCCTTGTTTCTCTCAATTACTATGATATACGGTGGAAATGGCACCCCAACGCGGTTACCACCTGACCAAGGCTGCGCCCCAGGTAAAACCGCCCCCAAAAGTACAGATAAGAAGCAGATCTCCTTGCTGCAATCGGCCTTCCCG
>VMSS01000101.1 GCA_013791995.1 Desulfurivibrio sp.
AACACTTCATTTATTTGTTGAAATCGCAAAGAAACCGCGATTTCAACGGCTGCTTTTTTATAGCGCTTTGCTTCTGTATTAAGAACCTGTACCCTTTTTTACTTTTCACGAGCCCATCATAAATTTCAACAGGACAAAGAGCAGTGCTGTAAAAAAAAATCAGATGGAGTATTATACCACTTTCCCTGGTGGGGTGACAGAGTCTTACCGACTCCCAAAAATAATCCCCCTGAAGATGCTGTACTGTGCAGCGTGGGCCTGTGACGTGTCCCTATTTTACTACCCGTATTTATTGACCGCCAACAGGGGACAGTCCATCACCCCGTGGCAGAATCCGAGGCCATAATTTTTCGTGGAAAAACCTAAGCAACCAAAACCGCCTCAACCGGAAAGCAACCCCGAGGTCCAAGAGAAACCGAAGGTCTTCGACCCCAGAGAACAGGCCATTAAATACAAGGCCTACCGTCATATTTTCTCGGACAAGGATGTCAAGAAAGGGCTTGATGAAAAAGCCATCATCCGCAAAATCAAAAAAAGCAAAAGTCTGAGCGGCCGCTACCGTCAGTATCTGGAAATGCGGGATGACAACACCCGCGGCAACCAAACATATCCTTGGCAAAACCCCTTCAACCGCAGTCTGTTCTGGTCCGCTTACTGGATTCCGCGGTTCCTGAAGTGGGGCACCCTGCTTTCCCTTGCTCTCTTCATCCTCAACTACATTCCCGGGCCCACCCAGCATATCATCGAAGTGCTCATTGCCCGCTCCATTTATGATACCGCCCCAGTCGAGCGTTTGCCCGACGATCTTGAAACCTATGCCCACTCCGCCGACATCAAGGACAGTCGGGGCGCCATCATCAAATCCTACGGAAAGCGCAAAGTTACCCAGCAGCTCCCCGCCTCGGCCCAAAAGGCCCTGCTGGCCTGCGAGGATCATTATTTCATGCCCCACCCCGGCAATAGCTGGTATGAGAACCTCTTCCTGATCCATCCCGGGGTCAGCTGGCTGAATCTGGTCGGCGCGGTAAAAGACACCCTTCAGGGCGATCCCCGCGGGGCCAGCACCATTGTCATGCAGAACGCAAAAAAAATCCTGGGCAACGAGAAGCGAACCATCGCCAACAAACTGGAAGAAATCATCATCGCCTACATGATGGTGGCCAAATTCGGCAAGGAAAAGAACCTCAATTTTTACATCAATACCGTACCGGTCGGCGCTAATATCTATGGCTTTCCCGCCGCTGCCACCAATTATTTCAAGAAAGACCTGGCAGCCCTTAACATGCAGCAGTTGGTGACCATCGGCTCCTTCATCCCGAACCACAACCGCCAGGTCGCCTTTTATGAGATTGTCAACGGCAAGAACTTCACCGATCTGTCTCCAGCCTTGCAAGGCCATGCCAAAAGCGCCATCAACAAGGTTAATCTTGCCCTGACCCATCTCTGGAAGCGCAAGGAAATACCAGACGACCAGTACCGAAGCTGGCTGCTGAGCGATGAAGAATCCATCCGCCGCATTGGTTTTCGAGACTTCCGCTCACCTCTGTATGGGGAGGAGGAATGGACCTCTTGGAATGTCATCAAGGAAGTTTCTTCACGGACATACACCATCAATGGCCGCGAGATCAGCGGCACCCAGCTCCTGCTGGACGAAAAGGGCGCAGTCTCCATCGAGACCGGCACCGACTTGGCCCTGGTCGAAAAAATGAAGGAAATTATCGGCGAATTTCTGCAGAGCAGCTACTTTAAAGATATCCTCTCGGCCAGCAACCAGAACACCTGGCAGCGCGACAAGGAGCGTTACACCTCGCGAGGCCTTACCCCGCCCTACACCGACTTCAACAGCTTTCTCGAATACCTGCAGCACAATATCAATGTGGGCATCCTTGCCGTTAACCAAAAAGGCGAAATCGTTGCTTACGTGGGCGGCAAAGAGTTTTTGCAAACCAAAAACAACCAAACCGACGAAGAAGAAGACGAAGCGCCGGATCCCAGTGAAACTGCCACGGGCGACAACGCAAACAAGAACACCAGCCAAAAGGCCGTGATTATCGATATCATGAACACCAAGGCGAAGATCACGCCCTCCTCCACCATGAAACCGATCATCGCCTACTACGCCATGGTGGCCAACAATACCAAGATGAGCGACCGCTTTGCCGACAAGCCCATTGAATACAAGTATGTGGCAAGCGACGGCAGGCAGACCTGGCTGCCCCGCAACTGGTACAACTACGACGCCACCCACACCATGGGCCGCGAATACAACCTGCTGGAAGCGCAGGTTATCTCAATCAACACCATTTTCGCCAGGCTCTACACCAATCCCCTGCTCCGCAACGCCATGCTCCAAGGGTTCGACCAGGTCGGCCTGGACTACAGCAAGGAAGACGCCAAATACTGGCCTTTTGGCATCGGCTCCTCTGCTGTTTCGGTGCAGCAGTGGCTCGGCATCTACAACGCCTTCCTTGACGGCCAGTATCGCGATCCTTCCTTTGTGCGGAGGATACAGATAAACGGCAAGACGGTGTACGACCGCGATCAGGACGAACAGTTCGCCAAGATCCCGCTTTTCGATTCCAAAAAGGAACGGGAAGCCGAGATGAACGCTCTATACGAGATCTGTAATCGCGGCACCGGTTCGGCCATGAAAACCGAATTCAAGCACCACAAGAATCTGGTTTCAGGCAAAACCGGCACAGCGCCCATGAATAAGTCTGCCCTGTTCATCAGCCATTTCAACCCATACCGCGATCGGCAAAAACACCAGGACCAGACCATCACCATGCTTATCTCCGTTACCACCAATAGCGGCGGGTTCAAAAGCGTGGGCACCTCCGGCAACGCCCCTGCCAAGATTGCCGGTCGCATTTACAACCATCTTTTCCAGCAGGAACTCCGGGAGATGATGGACAAAAACATCGACAAGGCAAAACGCGAGGATAACCATTTCCGCAACAATCAGGTGTATTGGGCCAACGTCAACCGATACATGGACACCCTCCTCACCGGAAAATGCGGCAACAACCTTGTTTCCGACAGCATTATCGGCGTTGACGACTACGGGGAGGCCCTGGTGCAGATACTGAACAGCAATACCAAGATATACACTGGTCGCGATGATGTATTCTCTCAGCTGGTTCAATATTACTGCGATCAGGAAAAAATGGTCAGGATGGACTCTGCTCCGGCAAACTGAAAAATCCGCACTCCGATTGACGGAGAGAATGCACGCCCGGCTTTACAAACCATGCCGGGCGTGGCATATTGGCACAGTTTTATTCAAACATACATCCACCCTCAGAAGAGAGGCTTTATATGTCCAAGATAGGAAGAAATGACCTGTGTTTCTGCGGCAGCGGCAAAAAATTCAAGAAATGCTGTCTGGGCAACCGCGCCAGCGTACCAGCCAGACCCGCAATACCTTCGGTAAAAACCGAAGTCGAAAAAATCCAGGAAAGCGCTGCCGCCAAAAAAGGCGCAGTCCTGGCTCTGGGAGTTTTTGTCCTGTTCTCCACCACCAACGGCGATGCCTGGCTTTTGGAAGTAACGGACATGGACGCCATCCAGGTGGCGCAGGGCGGTGAAAAAGTGGCGGTTCAGATCGAGGAGAATCCTGAAACCATCGAAATCAACTGGACCCACAAATTCGATGTCAAAAACAAGAAATTCATTCTCACTTCCTACAAGGACAAAAGTGAAGAGGTGCGGGAAGACTATCCGGTCCACACCATTCTCTCCACCGTGAAAAAGATCCGCAGCCGGATCCCCGCCGAGCTGATCAGTACCATCCACTTGGATAATGACGAAGAAACCCTGGCGCAGGCAGGCTGATACCGGACTGTTTGCAACAGATTGCGGGAACACCTTCTAAAAACGACATACAGCACGAGCCGGGAAATTTCTCGTCCCGTGCTTTTTTTTAGTTTATCCGGACCGCACCGCCACGAATGGACCCTTGCAAAACACCATGAGCTATCTGATCATCTGCACCGTATCCCTTGCAGTCGCAGGCCTGACCCTCTTCTCCGGCTTTGGCCTGGGAACCCTGCTGATGCCGGTGTTCGCCCTGTTTTTCCCGGTGGAGGTTGCAGTGGCGGCCACGGCCATGGTGCATCTGGCCAACAATCTCTTCAAGGCTACCCTGTTCGGCAGACAGGCCGATTATAAAATCGTCGTCCGATTCGCTTTGCCAGCCGCTCTTGCAGCCATGCTGGGTGCGCTGCTGCTCAACCGACTCAGCAGTATGGCGCCGATTGCCAGCTATAGCTTGGGAACAAACCTGTTTACCATCACCTGGCTCAAAACTTCCATTGGGATGCTGATCATGGCTTTTTCCGTGGCCGAATTATGGCCCGGTCTAAAGAAATTATCTTTTCCGCCACGGTTCATTCCCCTCGGAGGGATCATTTCCGGCTTTTTCGGTGGATTGTCCGGACACCAGGGGGCGTTGCGCACCGCCTTTCTGCTCCGCGCCGGACTTAGCAAAGAAGCGCTCATCGGCACCATGATCTTTTCCGCCATTGTCGTGGATATCAGCCGGATGCTGATATATGGAACAACCTTTTTTGCGCGGGATTTTCAGGTGATGCAGACGGAAGGAGGCTTCGGCCTTGTAGCGGCTGGCATTGCCGCCGCCTTTCTGGGAACCTTCACTGCCTCACATTTTTTGAAAAAAATGACCCTGCACTCGGTGCAGACCCTGGTGGGCGTTCTGCTTCTGCTGCTTGCTCTGGCGCTGGGAACGGGTCTACTGTAAAGGAGAGAGACCACCATGAATATACTCAGACTGTTGCCCGTGATTTTCAGCATACTGCTTCTCGCTGCCCATTTCTACCGGGGCGGCCATCTCCTCCTTGCCTGCGGAGCCTTGCTTTCCCTTGGACTGCTCTGCATCCGACGCCCCCCTGCGGTCTGGCTGATGCAAGGACTCCTCGGCGCAGGCACGGCCGAATGGATCACCACCGCAGTCCAACTTGCCATATTCCGCCAGGCCCAAGGGCTTCCCTGGCAACGCCTGGCTTTCATCCTCGGGATGGTTTCCCTCTTTACCCTGCTCTCCACCCTGGTTTTCCGAACAGCCGCGCTTAAGGATCGTTACCACCTTCTTCCCAAAAAACCCTGATCAACAAGCGATTTTTGCTCCCCCTTCCGACCGCTGAGGTTTTTTCTTCTGGACAAAGATTAAGAAAAGACTTAAATTGTATTTCTGACAGAAAACAGTCACAAATACCCGTACTTTGTAAGGAGGAAGCCATGCCTATCTATGAATACCGTTGCCAGGACTGCAAAGCCTTGTTTGAAACCATTGTCACCTCGGCAGAAGCATCAGCCGAGGTGGTTTGCCCGAAATGCTCCAGCAGCATCGTGAAAAAAACCATCTCCGCCTCAAGCTTCCGTATTTCATCCGGTTCAAGTTCCATCCCCTCCGGAGCGCTCTCCGGCTGCTCCACGAAATCGGGTTTTTCCTGAGCCTGAAGATGATGCGGCCGGTCCGGCCGAACCAAAATTCTGTTTCTCAGCGGCTCAATAATAGACACGAAATGCACAGGCAAGAGTGGTGGGAACAAGCCCGAATTCTGAACCGATGGAGCTGTTCTCTGAATGATCGCCTCTGGGAAGTGAAAAGGTGACTGCCAGCTCCGCTTCGTCGGAAAGCGAGTACACCCCGTTGATGCTCAACAATTGGGAATGATCGCTCCAGTTGGCAAGAATCAGAGCCTGCCCGGTCAGCAGCGGAGAGAACTCATAGCTTACCCCCAAGGCAGTATAGTCCTGCCCCGTATATCCATGCCGCAGAGTGCCTAAAACCAAAGCCTGGTCCAAGGCTTCGGTGGAGTTGTATCCCTGCCCATGATGAAACTGTTCAAGACGCAGATCAAGACTATTTGCAAAACGATGCTCGATCCCGACGCTCACCTCAGTTCCGCCTGAAAGACCGTCCTGTTCCGGGGCCGCGTAATGGGCCTCCGCCCGAACACCCAACCAGTCGAAAAACTCACCCTGCAGGGAGCCGCCGGTTATCCGATGCTCGCGCACCGTCCCGCCCAGAATCCCCCATTCCCACTCGTTACGGTTGATTACAAGCCTGGCCAGCAGAGAATTCCGGTTCCAGTCGGGTCGGTTGCGCCAGTCAGTATCCGCGGAATTCTCGACCGAATACCCCAGAACCCCGACCACGCTCAACTGGGCAAGGTTTCCCAGCCGCACCTCGGCCCGCCCGCTGTCCACCCCGGGTTTATAGGTTCGAAAAAAGGTTTGCGCAGCAAAGGGAGCGAAGAAATCATTGGGGCTGAAATACATGGTGGTGGCCAGATTCACCGGCTGCCTCCCGACGCTCCACTCGATGTTTTCCTGTGTATAATGGAAGGCGGCGGTATCCACGCTCAGGCTCGCCTCGGAGTTACCGCTTGCGTGCTGTTGCCAGGAAAGGAGTCCGCTTCGCTCTGCACCACCCAGTCTGGCGCCAAGACCTGGATTTGGGGTGGAGCGGATATTTTGCAGAAGATTCAGATCAAAGCGGCTATTCTCCCGATGGTTCGCCGTGACCAGAAGTCGCTGATCCAAATTCCAGAACAAATCCTCCCGGCTACCATACAATGCTGCGGCCTCCGGATTGCGGCTATAGACGCCATCCAGCCCGGTAAACCCACGCAGGCTCAGAGAACCATTCTCGGACTGCCATTCGCTGAATGCTTGCCCGGAAACAGGAAAAAGAAAAAGCGCACCCAGGCAAATCTGCGGCAGCAAGAAAACTCCCCTTCTCACCCGCGCACCTCATCGTGCTCCAGCCTGCCGTCCCGAAGATGAATGAGCCGCCGGGCCCGATCCATTACCCGCTGATCGTGGGTGGAAAAGAGAAAGGTTATCCCCTGCTCCCGGTTAAGGCGCTCCATGAGATCGAGAATCGCATCCGCCGTGGCCGAATCGACATTGGCGGTGGGCTCGTCCGCCAGAACAATGGCGGGACGGGAAACAATGGCCCGGGCAATGGCGATCCGCTGCTGCTGGCCGCCGGAAAGCTCATCGGGCCTGCGCTCGGCCAGCTCGGCCATGCCGACCTCACCCAGCACATCCATAACCCGCTTCCGCCGCTCTGCAGAAGGAATATTCTGCAGAGCCAAGACAAACTCTGCATTTTCAAAGGCGGTCAGCACCGAATTCAGGTTGTAGGACTGGAAAACAAAACCGATGCGGTCTCGCCGCAGTCTGGCCAGAGCACTGCGTCCAAGTTCGGCAAGATCGCGTCCTTCCAGTCGCACCGTGCCCAGAGAGGGTTCATCAAGGGCACCGATCAGATTCAGGATCGTCGTTTTCCCGGAGCCGGATGGCCCGCAGAGCACACTGAATTCACCGGCCTGGAGATGTATGGAAAATTCCGTTACCGCAGCGACCTGCACCTTGCCCTGCTGGTAGATCCTGCTGACATTTTCGAGCTGCACAAGCGGGGTGTTGTTCATGATCTGCCCTTTTTTTCACTGTTCAAGCCTGACAATTGTTCTAACCTTGCTTGAGATTCTCAACAGGCGGGGTCGTGCCCGCTTTAAAAGCAGGAAAAATACCCGCCACAAGCGTCAGGGAAAAAACCGCGCCACCAATCCACATACCGCTTTCCCTGTAGAGCCTGAATTTCATGACCGGATCAATGAGAACCCCGCCGGCACTGTAATCCTCCCCTATCTGTCTGCTGAAATCAATGCCGATTTCGGCCATATACAGAAACCAGGGCGTGGTGATAACCACCCCCAAAGCAAGTCCCACGACAGCAAGCCAGCAGGACTCCAGCAGCACAAGCCGAATCACCTGTCCCGGCATCATGCCCAACGCCATCATGATCCCGAATTCCCGCCGCCTTTCCATGACGCTCATCAGCAGGGTATTCGTGATCCCGGCGGCGATAATCAGCCCCACCAGAAACTGAAGCAGATAATTGAACAAGCGATCCACGGCAATGAGCCCGGCGAGATCCGGTTGACTCTGCTGCCAGCGCAGAATGTCAATATCCGGTCTCTCTGCCCAGATTCGGGCAAACGCGCGCTGTAAAGCAGAGGCCTCCCGGTGATCATCCAGAAAAATCGCCACCAGGGAAGCAGCCTTAGGCTCATAGCCGAGCGCTCTACGCACCAGCGCCAGGGGGAAAAGAACCAATGCCCCGTCAACCGAATCGTCACCGGTCTTGAAAATGCCGCTCACCCGGCTAAGTTCGCTGATCAGATCCCCATTTTTGTCCGTGAGGGTAAAAATCAGCTTCTTTCCCAACCGCAGATTCAGCTTTTCCGCCATCTTTGCCCCAACCACAACGCCATGCTCCTCGTCTGCGGTAAAGCATTGCCCTTCGACAAGGGTACGCAGGAAAATATTATACGTCGGGGTTTCCTGATCCGGATCAATGGCGATAAAAGTGCCGCCCACGCTTTTGGCGCCGCTGGCAAACATGGCCTGCCCCATGATGCGGATCTGCGCCGCGGTTACCCCGGGGGTTTGCAGAGCGTGTTGCCGGATTTCTTCCGCATCAAGCAAACGTTTGTCCATGGTCGGCGTGTCCTGGTATTCCGGATGCTCAACGCTCAGATGCCCCAATCCCATGACCGCACTGGTGTTGATCATGTTGGTGTAGGCATAGTCGCCGGAGGCGGTGAAAGTGACCGAAAGCAAGACGCCAAAGGCCACAGAAAAAGCGGTGATCACGGTCCTCCGCTTGTTGCGCATCAGGTTTCGCCATGCCATGGTGCCAAGCTGCATCACTGCTCCTTTATCTGTGATATATGGCGGAAAGTGGCTTGAGCATTGCCGCCTTGAGCGCAGGATAGAGAATGGCCAGACTCGCTACCAGATAGAGAAAGAGAATGGGCAGCACCACGCTGTTTACGGTGACCACACAATACCATCTCGCATCAAAGGCGATCCCGGCAATGGTTGAAGAGGATTGGACAAAGCGGGAAAAGTCGATGGGATGACGGCTGAAATAAAGGGCAAAGGGCAGGCCTGCCCCCAGGGCCAGCACAACCGCCACGGTGACCTGGAGCATACTTTCCACCACGATCATGGCAAAAAGCCCCCAGGGGGAAAACCCCAGGGCCTTCATCACCCCGAACTCGGGAATCCGTTCAAAAACGCTCATCAACAGTGCATTAAGAGTCAGAATGCCGACGGCGGCATAGGTGATGAGCAGCATGATCACAAGCGAGATGTCGCTCATGTTAAAAAGCCGGGCCAGCACCGGCTGCAACTGACGCCAGTTGCGCACCTCATATACGGGCAGCAATCGAGCCAGACGGGTGGTGGCTGTGTCAAGATCTTCGCCGGCCAGCCCTCGCTTGACCACGATTGCATGCACCCCGTGCGGCACGATCATCAATCTGCGGAAAGTGGCGGAGGTCATGAAAAACCCGCTGCGATCCACCCCCTGGGCCACCGATTGCAGTATCCCCCGCACCCGGAAAAGTTCGTTGGCTGTGGAACCGTCAGCACCCTGGGCAACCACCACCACCTCGTCGCCCACTGTAAGGGCGAGAATGCGGGCCAGCTTGCGGCCGACCACCACCCCTTCCTGATCCTGATCGTCAAGCCACTGCCCCTGCCAGACATGCTGATCAAGGGAAGTAACCAGTTGCTCGCGGGCCAGGTCCACCCCGCGCAGCTCTACGCCGCTAGAGGCATTGCCTGCAGCAACCAGACCGCTCGCATAGAGGCGGGGGGCAGCGACAAAGCCATTCTCTCCGAGCCGGGCAAGCACGTTCTCTTCATCGCCAATCCTTTTATACAGATCCGGATCATCCCGAAAACCTTTTGCATGGACCTGAAACTCTCCCAGATCCATGCCCACACCATTTTTTTCCATGGCGGCAAGCCACCCTTCCAGGAGACTGGCATAGAAAATCATGATCGCGCAGGCAAAGGCCATGGCCCCAATGGTGATCCAGGTGCGGGTCCGGGAACGGTTGAAATTTCTCAGGGCAAAGGAGACAATCTGCACGTTTTTTCAACCCCCAGGGATAAGCGGCCACAGGGTGCCGCAGATGCGCGAAAGAGGCCTGTCCGCAGGTAAGCGACCGAAGTGATCCGATACACCAGGTATGCAGGCAGGCCTATGACAGCTAAGCGAGCAAACGAGACTGCGAAGCAGATGCGGGGACTTGTGGTCGTCTACCAAAAATCCTTTCAGCGGCGCCGTAACTCCAGCAGGGAAAAAAGCGATTCCGGCAGATCCAGATCAAACCGCAGATCCTCATACACCAGTTCCGTGTATTCCCCTGGATTATCCGTGGGCACGACTTTGAGAACCGCAGGCAGGAGCTTGCCCCCCATATTTTTGACCTCGCTGAAATAGATGGTGCGGGCCAGGACGTTATCCTCATCATAGTAGGTGGCAAGAAGCGGCAGATGGCCCTGGGCCGTAACAGTCATGACGATCCTGCCCCAGACCACGGCGGCATACTGGTGGGGCAGCAAGGTGAACTCGATGATTTCCCTGCCGTCCCTGTTCCCGCGAAAGGTAATCCGGGGATCATAATCCTCGGAAAGTCGCGACTCCTTGACCAGATCATCATTGGTGAAATGACTGCCCATCCAGGAACTCATCATCATGCCGGAGGTAAGGCGGATGGTGCGATCGGTCTTGGGCAGATAGGTGTACATGGTGTTGCCGGTTTTCAGGCTGGCGGTATCCTTTTCCTTGAGAGGCAAGATGATGCGGACCAAGGATTTATCCTTGCCCTTGGACCATATTTCCATGCGCATGGTTCGGGTGTAGTTGGCGGTTTTCACCTGCATGCGCATCATACCCTGCGAACTGGTGGCACGCCAGAGATCGTCGATTTCAAGAAGAATGGCGCGGGCTTCCTCTTCCTCTGGAGACGAGGCGGCAAGGGCTGATCCCGGCAACAAAAAAAGGATGGAGCACACACTCAGCAACGCCCAAAAAACAGCGATAGCGGAGAGAGGCCGACTCACAACAGGGTACCCGTATAGTTGAAGGTCCTGAGCCTGCGCCCGCCGCGCCCTGGCTGACCGGCCTGCCGGAAGACCGCGACCAATTCGTCGGGCCGCGGCCGCATGTGGGAAAGATCAACCACTGCAAAGGCAACGCCCCGGGCGGCAAGCTCTGTGCTGTGCGGCACAAGGGAAAACGGTTGGTCGGCCACGGCCACGGTCTGCCCCCAACACTGCTTGAGGACGATCACCTCGCCCTTGGGGCTGATCAGAGGCTGATCGTATTTAAAAAATGAAGAGGCCAAACGGGCGGTAAAAAGCGGGGGCAGGCCATAGATGGTCAGGCCCGTTGGCAGCGCGGTTTTATGACCGAGAACATCGAACAGGTTCTGCCGGTCCGTTTCAATGGCCAGCTGAACGTTGCTTAACCCCTGACCAGCCAGGGCTTGGACGCTCATGCTGTTTAAAACATTCAGGGTATAATCGCCAAAAAGAAGCAATCTCTCGACCGGAGCATGCCCGGGTCGCCCTTTCTTCCGGTTTGGCGGCAAACTCACACTTCCCGGTTCACCCTGCGTCGAAACAGGTGCCTCAAAGAACAACCGCTGACCGACATGCCCGATCTGCCAGGCGTTGCAGCCGCCAGCGCGCAGATGGCCGATGGCTTCCCGGTAAAATTGCAGATCATCCTCCAGGATCACCGGAGGCAGTGCCCAGACCAGCTGCCGCCGGTAAGGGATCAATCGTTTTTTCTGGCGGGAGAATTGGGCAAAAGTCTGGCGGGACAGGGTGATAACCAGCCGCGAGGGAGGTGTGGGCAACTGCACCTTGAGCGATTCGAAATCATCGATCTTGAGCCACCATTCCAGGGGCAACTGTACCTGAGGCACACCCCGACGGCCTTGGCTCTGACTTTGGCTCTGGACGCGAACCTGTGCCTGGCCACGAGCAGGACGTTCCTCGCGACTCTTGGTCAGACCCGGCCTGCTCACCTGCTTGCCTAAGAAATGGGCAATTTGGGAAAACTTGCGGGGGTCTACCAGATTTGCCACCTTCTTGCTGAACAGCCCCGGCTGGATCCCCTTCTTGGCTGCCTGTTGGCGGCGTTCGCCAAGATCCACCTTATACAGGCTGTCTCCCCACTTCGCACCGGGCGGCAGATCCAGCTGCACCCTGCTGCCCTCCGCCGCCTTATCCAAAGCTACCTTGCCCTGCCAGAGGCCCTTGAGGGTAAAGCCCTGCCTCTCGCCCGAGCCTTCCTGATGGATGCGCAGCCGGTCGCCAATCCGGAGCGGTTCTTTCAGGGTCATCTGGGCGCGATTGGCGGTGACCTTCTCGATCTTGCCCAAAAATAAGCCGATATTGCCCGAATGCTGGGGATCGATGATATCCGCGGGTTGCGCTTTTTTGAAATAACCAAGCGAGGCTTTGCGCCCCATGGCCTGATCCAGAAGTCCCTTTGCCTCGGCCAGGACCTCCGGGGTCGCAGGACTATCAAGGGCCAGCCGGTAAGCCTTGACCACCGAAGCAACATACTGGGGACTGCGCATCCGCCCTTCGATCTTGAGCGAACTGACCCCGGCCTGCCGCAGCTGGGGAATCAGCTCCAGCCCGGCCAGATCGTTCATGGAAAAAAGATATCCAGCCGAAGCGCCAGGACCACGACCCTTGCTTCCCCAGGTGTACCGCCTGCGGCAGGGCTGGACACACCTTCCCCGCAGCCCGCTTTTCCCGCCGAGATAGCTGCTGAACAGGCATAAGCCGGAATAGGCGAAACACAGTGCCCCGTGGACAAACACCTCAAGCTCTACCGGGCATTGCTTATGGATCTGCCCAATCTCGTTTAACGTCATCTCCCGGGCCAGAACCACCCGCTTAAATCCCATTTCGGAAAACTGCCTCACATTGAGGGAATTGTGCGCGCCCATGAGGGTGCTGGCATGCAGACGCAGGGAGGGGAAGAATTTGCGAGCCAGATAGGAGATACCGAGATCCTGAATGATGAGGGCATCGGCCTTGAGCGCTTCAAGCGCGGCCAGTTCCTCCACCGCCTTGGTGATCTCCTCCTCTTTCATCAGGCTGTTCATGGCCAGATAGACCTTGACCCGGTTCTTATGGGCATGGTCGATCATGGCCGCAACCTCGGCCAAGGTGAAATGCCGGGCCAAAGCTCTGGCGTTAAAGGCCGGGGCTCCAATATATATAGCGTCGGCACCGCTCTCCACCGCAGCTTCAAAAGCCTCGATGGTGCCGGCCGGGGCAAGCAATTCCATGTTACGTGCAGATTGTTTTTCCATGGGGTTACTGTACCAGATTGCGACTCGATCCGCCTCCGGCAAAATCAACTGGTACTCAGGCTTTTTTCCGGCCAGGCCAACATTACGAATGTTCCGCTTGATTACCTAACTGATATGTAATATTCCGTTCGTGCTGAGCCTGTCGAAGCACCTGTTCAAATCAAAGCCAGAATTGGTACAAACCCACCAGAACCAAAGAGCATCTACCTCTCACCAAACAACGCCGTACCCACCCGCACCAGGGTGGCACCTTCTTCGATGGCCACCTCGAAATCACCGGACATCCCCATGGAGAGCTCCACCGGACCTTGTCTGCCAAGGAGTCCCTGGGCTGCAAGCTCTTCTCCCAGTAAGCGAAGCTGGCGAAAACAACCCCGGCTCTCCTCCGGATCATCGACAAAGGGCGGCATGGTCATGAGTCCCTGCACAATCAGGTGCGGGAATTGCTGCAGATCGCGGCAAAACTGCGCGGCTTCGTGCGGAGCAACTCCTGCTTTCTGCGCCTCACCGCCCACATTGACCTGAATCAGGACGGGCATGGTCTTGCCCAGTTCGGCAAGCCTGCTTTCCAGTGCCTTGCCCAGCTTGAGCCGATCGAGGGTTTCAATGCAGTCAAAAATCTCCGCGGCGATTCGGGCTTTATTCGACTGTAGATGCCCGATACAATGCCAAGCCACGCCCTGATCAATGGCTAAGACCTTATCGTGTGCCTCCTGCAGATAGTTCTCACCGAAAAGCACCTGCCCGGCAGCCATGGCCTCCCGAATTGCTTCCAGAGGCTGTCGCTTGCTCACCGCCACCAGCCGCACCGAACCTGGCTCGCGCCCGGCCCGCTCTAACGCAGCCCGGATACGGGCCCGGATTATCTCGATATTTTCCGCCACCGTTCCCATCACTTCACCGTCCCTCAAGGGAAAAAAGCTGCACAGCATTCATGGTGGTCTGTCGGGCCACCTCCTCAAGCGAAAGCCCTTTCAATTCCGCCACCTTCTGGGCGGTAAAGAGCAGCAGCCGCGGCTCGTTGCGCTTCCCGCGATACGGCACCGGCGCAAGAAATGGCCCGTCCGTTTCCAAAATCAATGAAGCGAGAGGAATCTCGCGCACCGCCTCCTGAAGCATCTCCGCCTTGGCAAAGGTCACCACCCCAGGGATGGAGATGTGAAAGCCCATGGCGAGAACTCGCCTGGCAAAGGCAGCATCTCCGGAGAAGCAGTGCATCACTCCACCAGCGGGAAAGAGGCCGGCTGATTCGAGCATCTCCATGATATCGTCATGGGCCTCGCGGTCGTGAACCACCAGGGGCAGTTGCAATTCCCTGGCCAGAGCGACCTGCTTGGCAAAATGCTCCTTCTGTAAAGAAACCGGAGCATAATTTTTCACATAATCAAGGCCGATTTCGCCGTAGGCCACCACCTTTGGATGACGGCACAAGGCCTGCAACTCCGCATAATCATCCTCACCAAGCTCCGCAACATTATGGGGATGCACCCCCACCGTGGCATAGATGGTTTCATACTGTTCGGCCAGCCCAATGGCCTTGCGCGAGCTTTCCAGATCAATGCCCACGCTGATGATCCGGGTAACCCCGGCCACCGAGGCCCGATCTAGCACCGCCTCACAATCTTCCTGATAGGTGGACATATCAAGGTGGCAATGGGTGTCGATCAGCACTGCACCGTTGCCGAGAACCGGCAGAGGTTTCTCTTTTTTTGGGGTTATTTTTTCCATGCAAGCCTCCCTGGCCGCACCTTCTAACAGTTTTTTATTTCTTGCGCAATATGAGCCAGCCCATGGAAAGCGTTTGACAAACCATTCCCCAACCGACTATAATTTTCTTGAAATTTCAGGGTGTTCCGAACAATTATGCACCAATAATCATCTCAATGCGACTTGCTTTCAGGCCCATGTCTTCTTCAATCCTTGCCGCCATCGAACAGCGCCGCAGTATCCGGGATTTCACCGATGAAATGGTGGATACCGCCATGCTGCATACAATTATTCAGGCCGGTATCTGGGCTCCTTCCGGGCTGAACAATCAACCCTGGCGCTTCGTCATCATTACAGATACTGCAATCCGCTCCCGTTTGGCCGAGCAGACCCATTACGGCCATATTGTCCTCAATGCCCCTGCCCTGATCGGTGTGTTCCTTGACAGAGAATCCATGTATGACGACCTCAAAGACGCACAATCAGCCGGAGCCTGCATCCAAAACATGCTCCTGGCCACCGAGGCCATTGGCTTGGGAGCTGTTTGGCTCGGACAAATTCTGAAAAACCAAGAAAAAGTAAACCAGATTCTTGATCTCAACGAAAATCAAGAACTGATGGCAGTCATCGCCATCGGCCACCCAAGTCGACGCGACCAGCAATCACAGAGAAAACCATTGGCGGAATTCATCGTCAAAGAGTTATAACGTATTGGATATTAACATTACCTTCAGGAGGATCTCCATGACAATGCCATGTAAACCTTTTCGTACCGTCTTCTTATCATCCATTCTTGCGTTCATCGCCCTTATCGTACTCAGCGGCTGCGCCGAATTGGGCTTAGGCGGTAGCAGCGACCCAGGGCTTGCCCCGGACCCCTTTGCGTCTTCTTCCATGGATACTCCGCCCTATCGGGCCAATGAATTTTCCGACCTGCTGCTTCCCAGCGAACTTTCATGGGATCGGGAGAAAAGCATGCTCGTCCGGACCGACTCCTTTGCCGGCGGGGTTTTGCAATACTACGGCCGGGTAGACATCGCTTCCTTGTCCGATTTTTTCACAAACAACATGCCTAAAAACGGCTGGAAGCTTGCCGGTTCCGCCAAGTACAAAAATATCCTCCTCGCTTTTGTCAAGCCGAACAAGACTTGCACCATTCTCTTGAGCGAGGATAAACTGCTCATGAGGACCAATGTGACAATTTATGTCGCCGAAGATACCTCTCAAGGAAAATCCGGTACCATGCAGCACTCCAATCCTTTCGGTTCTGGAATGTAAGGACTCAAGCGGCGCGAACTCCATGCCTTTTCTGACCGACAAAAAAATCCTTCTCGGGATTACCGGAAGCATCGCCGCGTACAAAGTGGCAGACTGGGTTCGCGCCCTGCGCCGCGAGGGCTGTCAGGTTACCGTGGTCATGACCGAATCTGCCTGCCGGTTCATCAGCCCCCTGACCATGGCGGCCCTTTCCGGCAATCCGGTGCATACCGGTATGTTCACAGCCGAAGCGCCGGAAACCATTCCACACATCAATCTGGCCAGAGACCATGATCTACTGGTCATTGCCCCGGCTTCGGCCCAGACCATCGGTCGTTTGGCCCATGGCCTGGCCGACAATCTGCTTGCCACCATAGCCCTGGCCTCATCCGTGCCAGTCCTGGTCTGCCCGGCCATGAACAGCGTGATGTTTCAGCATCCGGCCACCCAGGCAAACCTTGCAACCATTCGATCGTATGGGTATAGGGTTGTTGAACCCGATTGCGGAAAAATGGCCTGCGACGAAGAAGGCCCCGGTCGTCTTACAGAATGGGAAAAGGCTCGACAAGCCATTCTCACGGCCATTGCCCCCCAGAACCTAGGTAATGAAAACGTGCTCATCACCGCAGGCCCCACCAGGGAAGCCTTTGATCCAGTCCGTTTCCTGAGTAATCCCTCCACCGGCAAGATGGGATATGCCCTTGCGGCAACGGCCAAACAGCGAGGGGCAACGGTCACACTGATCAGCGGGCCGACCACCTTTGCCCCCCCGCCGGGAGTCCAATGCATTCAAGTCTCCTCCGCTGCCGAAATGCAGGTCGAGGTCATGAACTGTCTCAAGGCGGCCACCATTATCGTCAAGGCTGCCGCTGTTTCCGACTACAGGTTCGCCGAAACCCAACCCCATAAGGTGAAAAAGGGACAGACAGCGCTCTCCCTGGAGCTGGTTGCCAACCCGGACATCCTTAAGGAATTGGGAAAGCTCAAGGAAAAATCACCGGATTTTCCTCTGCTTGTTGGCTTTGCCGCGGAAAGCCGGGACCATCTCGAAGAAGGGAAAAGAAAACTCAAGGAAAAAAATCTGGATTTGATCGTGATCAATGACATTGGGGGAACGGAAACCGGTTTTGGCACGGAAACCAACAAAGTCACGATACTGGACAGCAATGGCTCGCAGGAAGATGTGCCGTTGCTGAGCAAGGAAGAAACCGCCCACCGGATCTGGGATGCAGTGGGCAGAGTACTGGCAAGCAAGCGCTGATTCCAACCGACGATACAAGCCTCAACCCCGGAACAGGGTACAACCAAAAAGCAGCCCTTATAAAACCGGCGCTCTTACCACATCACCGCGACGCACCTCGTGATTGCTCCGTTTCGTCACCACAGCGGCAGCGGTTTTCGCTCCAACACGCAGGACCATAATTTCGCCGAAATTCCTGCCATCAGCCTGAACCTTCCCTGCCACCGACAACAGGTCTCCGGGCGCAAGCCCCATATCCGCGCCGATATTCAAATACAAAATATCACCGGGTCCGGCAAGCTGACGCATGAGATGAAACGCGACCACCGTTCCCGTGACAGCACCCATTCCCGGCTGAGACGCAGGTGCGGTAATTGTTGGCCGCTCCAAAACCTGGCCCAGAACATCATCGGTTCTCACTTCGGAAAAAGCGCGCCGGATAACCGCCTGCTGCCTGTTTGCGTCCGAAGCAACAACCTCGATAATGGCTATATCCGCCAGCAGATGACCGGGGCTTTTGCCAAAATAGGACAGGGACTCGACCTTGCCCATGTCCCGGTATACGCCGAATTGCTGGCCAACCCGCGCACCAGGCGCGGAAATCAGAATGGTCTCACCGAAAGCCACACCCTGCCAGCCCTGCTCATTATGCAGCACCCGACCCTCGTTGGGAATATCGTTGGTGACCATGCCGATTCCTTCGTCATAATACGTGGCCGGTGCATCCATTTGGCCCGCCCCTGGCTGTTCAACAACCTGGGGAATATCTTTTTTTGTCATGAAAACAGGAAGCGGTTCAGACGAGGAAGAAAGTCCCGCCCTTGCAAGAGCGGATGAATCCGGCTCCGCAGGGACAGCAACTGCGGCCACGGGAGGTTCCACGACTGGCAAACCCTCCACAACCGGCACACCCTCCATGATCGGGATCTTAACTGTCTGGCCCGGCATGATCCGATGGGGATTGGCAATCTCCGGATTGACCTTCCAGATTTTCGGCCACTGCAATGGATTATTAAGATACTCCCCGCTCAAATCCCACAAGGTGTCACCTTTTTGCACCGCATGACCGACCGTATTTTCCGCCAGAATTTCCCTGGCGCTAAAAATTCCGCAGGCAGAGGCGATAATCACCGCTGTAACGACAAGTTTTTTCATAAGAATGCTCCTCTCGAACCGAACACGATAAACTCCAGACGCACTGGCCCAGAATTCTTGAGCCAATAGTATCATCTACGCAAGGTTTCTGAAAATTGTCAAGACGATGCTCTGTGTGCCTTAATATTTTAACCGGTGGCCGCTTATATCTTGATGGGCGGTGGAGTAAAAAAGCGCAAACGCAGGGCATTGGAAACCACGGAAACCGAGCTCATGGCCATCGCTCCGCCGGCGATCATGGGGTTTAAAGTGGGTCCGCCAAAAAGATACAGAACCCCAGCAGCTACCGGTATACCGATTATATTGTAGATAAAGGCCCAGAAGAGATTCTGTTTGATGTTGCGCATGGTGGCGCGGCTTAGGGAAAGCGCGTCAAGCAGGCCGGAAAGATGGCCTTTCATCAAGACGATATCACCGGACTCGATGGCGACGTCGATGCCGGTGCCCATGGCAATCCCGACATCCGCCTTGGCCAGGGCCGGCGCGTCGTTGATGCCGTCGCCCACCATGGCGACCCGGAACCCTTCTGCCTGCAAGGCCGCCACCTTTTCAACCTTCTGGTCCGGCAGCACCTGGGCAAACACCTCGGTGATTCCGGCCTGGTCCGCGATGGCTCTGGCCGTAAGCTCATTATCGCCGGTGAGCATAAAAATCTTGACCCCCATTTTTTGCAGTGCAGCAATGATCGCGGGCACCTCAGGTTTAAGCCGGTCGGCAATGGCAAGAAGCGCGACAAGTTTACCTTCCGCCGCACAGTAGAGCGCAGTTTTCCCAGCCCCGGAATAGCCATTGGCTATCTGCTCAACCGCCACGCCCAACCCGGCAACTTCCTGCTCAACCATGAATTCGCGGTTGCCAAGCAGTATATTCTGGCCCCGCACCGTGGCCCGGATGCCCCTGCCGGTAACAGCCTCGAAATGCGACGGCTCTGCCAGGGCCAACCCCTTTTCCCGTGCCGCGTTGACAATAGCCTCTCCCAGAGGATGCTCCGAGCCACTCTCGGCGCTGGCCACCATGGAGAGAATTTGATTGGCATCCATATCCTGAGACACCGCTTGAACATCAGTCAGTTCAGGTCGGCCATGGGTCAGGGTGCCGGTTTTGTCAAAAACCACTGCGTCAATCTTTTGCGCCATCTCCAGGGCCTCGCCGCTTTTCACCAGCACGCCCAACTGGGCTCCACGGCCAGTGCCGACCATAATCGAGGTCGGGGTGGCCAAGCCCATTGCGCAGGGGCAGGCAATGACCAGCACCGCGATGAAGATCCGCAGGGCAAAGGAAAACTCGGCCTGACCAATGAAATACCAGGATAATCCCGCGACAATGGCAAAAACAATGACCGTGGGTACGAAATAGAGGCTGATGCGGTCCGCCA
>VMSS01000230.1 GCA_013791995.1 Desulfurivibrio sp.
AGGGGCTGCCTGGACCGGGGTCTCGGTAATCCTGGCCAGCGGGTCGCTGGGCATTCTCTGGCGTTATTTCCGCCGCCAACCCTTGAAAAAAATCTCCTGGCAGGAATTGTACCTCTTTGGCCTTCTCGTGCATGCGGTCATGCTCGCCTTGATGTTCACCCTCCCCAAGGAGACCGCCCTGCCGGTACTTTCCAAGATCAGCCTGCCCGTCCTCCTGATTTACCCTCTGGCCACGACCATGCTGGGCATGCTCATGGTCAACCGGCTGCGGCGGGAAAGCAATGCAGCCAAACTGCTCGAAGGCGAAGCACGAATGCGCCTCTTTTTTGAGCGACAGATCGTGGGCATGGCCATCACCTCTCCCAAGAAAGGCTGGGTGCAGGTCAATAACAAGTTGTGCCGGATGTTGGGGTATACCCCGGAAGAATTAACCACATTGACCTGGGCGGAACTCACCCACCCCGATGACCTGCACGCCGACCTGTCCCAATTCGAGCAACTACTCTCCGGCGGTATCGATGAATACTCCATGGAAAAACGCTTTCTCCGCAAAAACGGCGATGTCATCTGGGCGGAGCTCTCCGTTGGTTGCGTGCGGCTTGCTGACGGCACAGTGGATTATGTCCTTGCCCTGCTGGTGGACATTACCAACCGAAAAAATACCGAAGAAGTCCTCAAAACAAACGAAGAGCGGCTCCGGTTGGCGCTTATGGCGGCCAACCAGGGGTTATATGACCTTAATGTCCAGACAGGCGAGGCCCAGGTCAATCCGGAATACGCCACCATGCTCGGATATGATCCAACCCAATTCCAGGAAACCAATGCCAAATGGCTCGAACGGTTGCACCCCGATGATCGCGAAACCGTGGCCGCTGCCTATCGGGATTACGTCTCCGGCAAGGCTCCCGAATACCGGGTAGAGTTTCGGCAACGAACCAAGACTGGCGATTGGAAATGGATCCTCTCCCTCGGCAAGATGGTGGAATACGATGCCGCAGGCTGCCCCCTGCGGATGCTGGGCACCCACACCGACATTACAGAACGAAAACAAGCCGACGCGGAATTACGCGAAAGCGAGGCCCGTTTCAGGATTTTCTTTGAAAATGCGCCGGCCGCTTATCAATCCTTAAACGCCGAAGGGTGCATCCTGGAGGTCAATAAGGCCTGGCTCGAAATGACCGGATACCCAAAAGAAGAGGTAGCCGGGCACTCCATCGCGGAATTTCTCACCCCGGCCAGTGTGACCCTTCTCCATGGGCGCTTTCCCGCGTTTCTCCAAAAAGGGTTTGTCAATAATGCCGAATTCGAATATGTCGGCAAAAACGGCTCAATCATCAACGTGGTGGTGGAAGGGCGCATCGGCTACAATCGTGATGGAACCATCAAGCAGACCCACTGTGTGCTGCACAACATCACTGAGCGCAAGCAAGCCGAGGCTGCACTCAGGGAAAGCGAACGCCGTTATCGGCAGCTTTTCGAAGCAAACCCGCAGCCGATGTGGGTCTATGACCTTGAAACATTGCAATTTCTGGCCGTTAATGATGCTGCCGTGGCCCACTATGGGTACAGCCGCGAAGCATTCCTATCCATGACCATCAAGGATATCCGGCCGCCGGAAGAGGTGCCGCGTCTACTGAACAACGTGGCACGGGTGAACGCTGGCCTCGATAATGCCGGCTTCTGGCGGCACTTAAAAAAAGATGGGTCCATCATCGAAGTGGAAATTTCCTCACACACCCTGATCTTTGCCGGCCGAAAGACTGAAATGGTGCTGGCCCTTGATGTAACCGCACGCCGCCAGGCCGAGAGTGCGCTCAGAGAGAGCGAGGAGCGATATCGGACCCTGGTCAGCAATCTGCCCGGCCTGGCGTATCGCTGCTTACACGATGAAAACTGGACCATGGTTTTTTTCAGCGATGAGATCGAACGCATGGCCGGCTACCCGGCTACCGATTTTATTGACAACTCAATCCGCTCCTACGCGAGCATCATTCATCCCGACGACCGGGCCATGGTTGACGCAGCGGCGCAGGCCGGAGTGGGGGCCCATCAGCCTTTTGAAATGGAATACCGTCTGCTCGGTGCCGATGGCGCCACAATCTGGGTGCATGAAAAAGGCCAGGGGATTTACGACACCAACGGAGATCTCCTCTGGCTTGACGGTGTTATCATCGACATCACCAAGCACATTCAAGGAGAAATGGAAAAAAGGAACTTGCAGGCACAACTGCTCCAATCCCAGAAGATGGAATCGGTGGGCAGGCTTGCCGGGGGGGTGGCCCATGACTTCAACAACATGCTCCAGACGATTCTGGGGCACAGCGATCTCGCTCTCGCCAAGATTAAAGTGACAGATCCCCTGCATGAAGGGCTAACGGAAATCCGCAAGGCAGCCATGCGCTCCGCCGATCTCACCCGCCAGTTGCTCGCCTTTGCCCGCAAGCAGCCCGCAAACCCAACGGTTCTCGATTTGAACGACACCGTGGAGGGCATGCTGAAAATGCTCCAGCGGCTCATCGGCGAAGATATCGATCTTGCCTGGCTGCCGGGGCATAGCCTGTGGTCGCTGAAGATGGACCCTTCCCAACTCGATCAGATTCTGGCTAATCTTGCGGTGAACGCCCGCGATGCCATTATAGACAACGGCAAGATCACCATTGAAACGGAAAATATCGCCTTCGATACGGCCTATTGCGCCGACCACCCGGATTGTATCCCCGGCAAATACGTTCTCCTGGCGGTGAGCGACAACGGCTGCGGCATGGACAAGGAAACCCACGATCAGATATTCGAGCCGTTCTTCACCACCAAGGAAAGCGGCAAAGGCACCGGTTTGGGGCTGGCAACCGTATATGGAATCGTCCGGCAAAATGACGGCTTTATCAACGTGTACAGCGAACCCGGACAGGGAACCACCTTCAGCATCTACCTGCCCGCCTTTGCCGACGAAGCGGTTTCGGCGCCGGCAAAGACCAGCCCGGTGCAAGAGCTGACCACCGGCACGGAAACGGTGCTGGTGGTGGAAGACGAGGCCGCGCTCCTGAGTCTCGCCAAGACGATCCTCGAACGGCTAGGCTACACGGTTCTCGCCGCAGGCACGCCCATGGCGGCGATTGAGCTGGCCCAGGAATACAAAGGGGATATCCATCTGCTCATCACCGATGTGGTGATGCCCGAAATGAATGGCCGGGAGTTGGCGCAACGGATCGCTGTCATTCGCCCGGCAATGCAATGCCTGTACATGTCCGGCTATACGGCAGATGTCATCGCCCATCACGGTGTGCTGGAAGCAGGCATCCACTTCATCCAGAAGCCTTTTTCCATAGGAGACCTGGCCCGAACGATCCGTGAGACACTCCAGGATGACACAAAAAATCCGTAACAACTCCAGCAGAAGATAAATTCAGCCTCCCCCTTCCTTACTGACCGGGGAAATGATACACTTTTTTGCATCGCAGGAAATTCGGGAGATAAAAAACTGCGTACCACCGAACTACAGTCAGTGCCTTGCAGGGATAACGGAAAAAAAGCTTCTTCCAGTTGAAACGACACCATGGGAGCCAACGCATGGCAGAGGAACTCGCGCAAAAGGTTTTCGTAAAAGCGGACAGCAGCGCAAAAATACGCTGCGATGTATGCGGGCTGGTGGAAACAGTGCGCATGCAGGATCTTGCCTCCCTTGCGCCGGTGGTCCGGATCCGCTGCGCCTGTGCTGCTGTTTTTCCGGTGCGCTTCGAGTACCGAAAGTTTTACCGCAAGGCCACCAATCTTGAGGGAACCTACTATGTGCTGTTCGATGCCCGAGATATTCCCGACCTGTCCCAGGCCAGGAAAACAACAAACTGCCGGATTGACAACATCTCCATGCATGGCGCAGGATTCTCGGCCATGGGCCGACACAGGATCATAAAAAATGCCCGACTCATCCTCGGTTTCACCCTTGATAATCCAAACAGAACCTGGGTTGAAAAAACCGGGGTTGTCCAACTCGTCGAGGGGGCTTACATTGGCCTGCAGTTTGACGAACCGGCCAGCACCGAAAGGGCCTTGGGTTTTTATTTGATGCCATAAACTTCACGACCAGGGCCTTTCCGCTTTGCCCCTTCTGCTCCCCGTGCCTTCGAAACGTCCCCTTCTTTATCTGTGTGAACATTACGAGGGCTCACCTCTGTGCTGAACCATGACCTGCTCATAACAAACGCAACACTCCTGGCAAATCCTGCAGACGGACATTTACAGGAGAAAGCCTATCTCGCCATTGCTAATGGTGCCATAGCCGGGATTGGCAAAATGGATGACCTTCCCGTTCGCCTTGAGGCGGAGCGGATCATTGACGCTTCGGGAAAACTGGTTCTTCCGGGCCTGGTTAATTGTCACAGCCATGGGGCCATGACCCTGTTTCGAGGATTGGCCGATGACCTGGAGCTCATGATCTGGCTCAACGAGCATATCTTTCCGGCCGAGGGACGGCTGGTCGATGCCCACATGGTTTACTGGTGCTCCAAGCTTGCCGCCGCCGAGATGATCATGGGCGGCACCACCACTGTGGCCGACGCCTATTTTCATGAAGACGCTGCGGCCAGAGCCTATTGTGAGGCAGGCATGCGGACGGTGGCGGCCCAGGGCATCATCGATTTTCCAGCGCCCGGGGTACCGGACCCGACGCACAACATTCAGGCGGCGGCCGAGTTTATCACGGCCTGGCAGGGAAAAAACCCCTTGCTCACTCCGGCCCTGTTCTGCCACTCCCCATACACCTGTAGTCCGGAGACCCTCCAGCGGGCCAAAAAACTGGCCCGTGAAACCGGCAGCCTTTTTTTCATTCATCTCGCTGAAACCCACGATGAAGCAACACGGATCAAGGAACAACACGGGCACACCCCTGTCTCCCTGCTCCATGACCTTGGGCTACTGGATGAAAAAACAATCTGCGTGCATTGCGTCTGGCTGGAAGAAGGAGATATCGAATTATTGCGGAAAACCGGGGCAAAGGTGGTGACCTGCCCGGAGAGCAACATGAAGCTCGGCTCGGGCATCGCGCCCCTTGCCGAACTGCTCGGGGTCGGAGTGGTGGTGGGCTTGGGCACGGACGGCTGCGCCAGCAATAACGATCTGGATCTTTTTCAGGAGATGGGAAGCTGCGCCAGACTGCACAAGGTTGCAGCCCATGAGCCCACCCGCCTGCCCGGTCTCACTCTGCTGAACATGGCCACGGACATGGGCGCGGAGGTTCTCGGTCTGGCCGGGCAAACAGGCCGCCTTGCCGTGGGATTGCGGGCGGACTGCATCATCATCGACCACCAACAGCCCCACCTGACGCCCTTTCATAATCCCGAAACCCTGGTCTATGCGGGGCGCGTCAGCGATGTCTCCACCGTAATCATTGACGGCAGGGTGGTCATGCAGGACAAGCGGATTCTCTCCTTTGACCTGGACGAAACCCTGGACGAAGTCCGCAAACTGGCCAAACGGGTGAGGGCAGGGGGGTGATAGAGGGGGGCGCAGAGCAACGATCGGGAGGTTCATGGATCGGAGACACAGCAAATCTCCGCTTGGGATGGCCCAAAATCACCACTCAGGGCGGCCCATATCTCCGTTCGGGCTGAGCCTGTCGAAGGCCACCCTTGCAGACAACCCTTCGACAAGCTCAGGGTGAACGGATACCGACTTCAAAAAACCCCTGAAGCAGCGCGGCAGATGACTGAGAGCAGGTAAACGACCGGAGGGATACTCCGATACGTTGGTATGCGAACAGGCCGATAACAGCTAAGCAAGCATGAACGAGACTGCGAAGCAGATGTCACGCCCCGTGATCACTTACAGCGTCAGGCCGCCTTCCAGCCATGGATCCCGACCAGCTTGACAAAGCGGACGCTTTCCACCTCCGTGGTTGTCACCACGCCGCCTTCTTTTCTGACGACCATGAGGGTCTGGCCTTCCAAATCCCCCACCGGCAGAACCATGACCCCGGGATCCGCCAACTGATCCACCAACGGCTGCGGAATCTGCGGACCGGCGGCAGTAACGATGATCGCCGGGAAGGGCGCGTTTTCCGGCCAGCCTTCGGTGCCGTCGGCAACCTTGCTCATGATAGTGTAAATCTGGAGTTGGTCAAAGGTTCTGCGGGCACGGGCCAGCAGCGGCTTGATCCGCTCAACCGTATACACCCGTTCACAGAGCGCGGCGAGAATGGCGGACTGATAGCCGCAACCGGTGCCGATCTCAAGCACTGTCTCCTGGCCGGTGAGCTGGAGCAGCTGGGTCATGAGGGCTACCACATAGGGCTGGGAGATGGTTTGGCCGTGGCCGATGGGCAGGGGGAAATCGCCATACGCCTGGGCATGCAGGGCGTCGGCAACAAAAAGATGGCGGGGTACCGCCTCCATGGCGTGGAGCACCGCCGGATCTTCAATGCCTCGGGGGAGCAACTGCTCCTCAATCATGCGTTTCCGGTACTTTTCGTAGGTGTTAATTCTCACGCGGTCCACTGATCGTAATGCCGTTTTTTTTGAGCTCCTCTTCGTTATAGGCGCGGTACAGGCAGGTGGAAACAATGTCGCCGACAAAATGGATGGTCACCACATCATAATTTTCCGAGCCAAGCTTGTCGCCTATGTACGGGGTTTTTCGCAACAGGCTTTGTTTCACCTCGCGATAGACCCAGATCTCGCCCTGCTCACCCTTCTGCTTTTCATCCGGGGACCCGAGATAGGCAAGGACCTCCTGCTGGGTGAGATTGGGCGTAATCAGGCAGATATCCGAAGAAAGATGGCGAACCGGATCACGATAAAAACAACCTGTTCCGACAAGACCCAGCAAGCAAAGGCACACGACAAACCGCGTGGGGAAGGCAGATCTCATTTTTCTCTCCTCTGAGAAAAGGGGTTGGCCCGAACGCACAGGCAAGGAAAGGTAACGCGGTTTGCCCTATTTTGCAAGAAACCGTGCTCCGGGTTTTTAGGGGCCGAACAAACTGCGGTTGCTTTTTTGCTGCGCATACAGGAGAATGTCTTGACCATCTGTGAAGATATATAATAAAGTTGTAGCGTTATCCATACTTTTTTTCTTGACGGGCCAGCGGTTTGAGCGTCGGCGCCACTGTGAGAAGGGAGATCCACCATGCGTTGCCCGAAATGCGGCTACATATCGTTTGACAGGCAAAGAACCTGCGGCAAGTGCAGCAATAGTTTAACGGCCTTAGCCGAACAACTCGACGGCACGACAAGCAAGGCTGTAGCCCCATTTTTTCTTGGCGGTGTCCTCGGGAGACAGGAATCCGCCAACGCTGAACCTGACTATGCTCTGGACGAAGAAGAAACCCTTCGCCTGGACGAACTGGAGAACGACATTCCGCAAACAGACGAGGATGATCTCGATTTTGCCGGAACACCGCTGGACGAGGACGAGTTTCAAGACCAGCCCCTGCCGTCGCTTGGCCTTGAAGATATCGATATGTCAGACCTGATGCCGCCCCAGGAAGAGCAAGTAGAGGACGAAGAAGAACCGGTGCTGTCTCTGGGAGACGAGCGGGAAGAAGCGGTCGCAACCCCTGTTCAGGATGAAGAAGATGCGCTCATGGGAATCGAACTCCCCAGCCTTGAGCCCGACACCATCATGAACGTGAACGAAACAGAAAACCTCCTCGACGACCGCGAAGATGAAGCGACGCCTCCCCCGGCCAGCGCCGAGGACGATGAGATTATCGACCTCTCCTCCCTGATGAGCTTTGACGAACCCCCTCCAAAACCGGCAGCTACGGAGGAAGACCACGATATGCTTGAGCTTTCCCTTGATGACGGCGAGCATGCCCCATCTCCTGAGGACGAGCCGAAAAAACCTGCAAACACGATGGCCGACATCCCGGATCTCGGCCTGACCCTGGAAAATGATGACAAGTAGGGAAAGAGACACGCCCACAAACGGACAAACCAGACCCCAGCCCCAATACGCCGGTTTCCTGGCCCGCGGGATGGCTCTGGGGATCGACATCCTCCTGATCCACCTCCTCTATTTCTGCTGCCTCTGCGCGACGGTTGCGGTCCTGTGGGGTTACTCCCCGCACTGGCTTGTCCTGATTCCCTCCATTCTCTTCTGCCTTCTGTTGTTTGTGTTCACCTTTCCCCTGTTTGTCGCGGTATATTTCCTTACGTTGCATGGCTGGCAAGGACAGACCCTGGGTAAGATGTTCATGGGCCTTACAGTGGTGCGGGCCGACGGCGGGGAAGTAACCCCCGGCCTGGCATTTTTGCGCTTTATCGGGTTTTTTCTGTCGCTTCTCCCCTTGGGCCTGGGGTTTTTATGGAGTATCGTCGATAGGGAAAAATGCGCCTGGCATGACCATCTGGCCGCCACCCGGGTGGTTGTGAAGACATCTTCGTGAAATAGGTTGACAAGCGGGCCAGATTTCAATATATGATAGCTACTTTTTTGCCGGGATAGCTCAGTCGGTAGAGCATCGGACTGAAAATCCGAGTGTCCCTGGTTCGAATCCTGGTCCCGGCACCAGTCTATAATCCGGCAACATCCGGAGATGTACCGAAAGCCCTGAGAAATCAGGGCTTTTTCTTTTTCTGTTGTCCGCTAGCGTCCGCTTTGATATGCTAAAATCCGAAGGCTTTGGGGGTATGTTTGGGGGTAGGCCCCAAAAAATCGACCAGGATACCCCCAAAATTCTTCGTAGCGGGGAAAAGCCAATGCCAAAGCGGATAGCACCACTCACAGACACCCAGCTTCGCAGCATCAAGCCAGCCGCCAAGGATATCAAGTTGTTTGATGGCGGGGGGCTATTCCTGTTGGTCACGACCGCTGGCGGGAAGCTCTGGCGGTTCAAGTATCGTTTTGGGGGTAGGGAAAAGCTGCTGACCTTTGGCGCATACCCCCAAATTTCTCTTGCCGATGCACGACAGAAACGAGACAAGGCCCGCGAGCTGGTAGCGCAAGGCATTGACCCTGGCGCAGCGAAGAAAGAGCAGGAGGGGGTGGGGAACAACACCTTTGCGAAGTTAGCTGCGGAATGGATGGAATATAAAAAAGCGAGTCGATTTTCTGTGCGACATGCCGAGCGGGTATGGCGATCCCTGGAAAACGATATTTTTCCAAGCCTTGGTCATCTGCCGGTGGCAGAAATCAGCACCAAGCAAATTGCCGAGGTTATAAAGCAGATAGAGAGCCGAGGGGTTCGGGAGACTGCGGCGCGCGCCTTGCAAAAAATAACCGCCATCCTGCAATTTGCTGCCAAGGATGAAAGGGTATCCCATAATGCGGCCCGCGAACTGCGGGGAACGGTTGAAACGCGGAGAGTTGAACACATGCCCGCTATGACGCGGGAAGATTTGCCGGAGTTTCTGCGACGGCTTGAGGTCGCAAACGTCTATGCGGTTACACGGCTGGCCATAAAAATGGTTCTCCTGACCCTCACCAGGACACAGGAAATCAGGGGGGCGCAGTGGGAGGAGTTTGACTTGGACGGGCGGCTGTGGACTATCCCGGCAAGTCGCATGAAAATGAAGATGGAACACCGGGTGCCGCTATCCGTGCAGGCACTGGAAGTCTTGGAGCAGTTACGGCCGTTTTCCGGCAGGGAGAAATTATGCTTTCCCGGCCACCATGACCCGTCAAGGATGATGAGCGAAAACGCCATGTTGTATGCCCTCTGGCGGATGGGCTACAGGGGAAAGGCCACGGTCCACGGTTTCAGGGCAACAGGCTCAACCATCCTGAACGAACGCGGCTTTAATCCGGATGCCATCGAGAGGCAACTGGCGCATGCGGAGCGCAACAAGATTCGCGCGGCCTACCATCGTAGCGAGTACATGGAAGAACGCCGCAAGATGATGGATTGGTGGGCCAACTACCTTGACCAACTCAAGGAAGAGGGAAACTAGAGTCTCTTCCCTCTTCCTTTTGTCTTGAGTCATTGGGTTTTTCGTCTTGCTTCGAGCCACCGCCGAATATCGCCAACCCGCCAGCCTATAGCACGAGCACCGAGGGAAATCGAGCGTGGGAAAATCCCTTTTTCCATCATGTCGTAGATCGTGGTCCGCCTAAGGCCGACTAGCTGCATTACCTGCGGCAGGCGCAAGATACCCAATTCATCAAAAGTTGCTGTCATTTCCTCACCCCTCCACAACCAGATCAGACGGCAGGTTGCAGGGGAAATCCAATGCTTTCCGCTGCTGGTGTGCCGCAATCATTTTCGCCGAGACCTTGTGATACTTGGTCCGCTTGGCAAGAATGTCGATGTTCATTTCAAATTCGTTTTTGCCCTCGTGCTGGAGATAGCGGCCAAAGGAGTCTAGCGAGCTTTCCAAGGTAGTCTCGTAACCAAGAGGCGCATCCATTTCTTCATGTTCCGTGGCAATGAAGCTGTTGAGAAGGCCATAGGCTTGCGCGGCAAGTTGCTTCCTCTTGACTTGGAGCGATTGACAGCGGATCAAGGAACAAGCGCCCTGCACCCCGAAAAAACCTTTTTGAATGTAAGCCCAGAATGGCAAGACTTTCCGGGACAGGTGGTGCTTATGCGGGTTATTCTCAAACCTGAGCCAATCTTTCGAGAAGTAGGCCCACAGGTTATCCAGATGGCCGAACAAGTCAGCTATGGCGTTAATGCCGAGTTCTTTGATTACTTCCCTGCGAAATTGGACTTCAGCCCGGATGATCCGGCAACCGTCCGGCACTGAATCAACGCCCCATTTGCTATACATCCAGTTTTTTTGGGATTTTTGCTTGATTTCAAGGGGCTTGTCATAAAGACGGGCAGCAATTTTGCCACTGCCAATGCCGATACCGGTCAGCACGCGATGGCGAAAATAAATTGCAACACCAGATGCCTTGGTCACTTGGTATTTCAGCAGATTCATTGACCACTGCTTTTCGCTCATCAGGTAGTCAACACACAAATCAACCCGGCTAGGCTTCACCGTCTTAATTTTTGCGCCGGACAAGTTGAGAAGGCGAAGCAAGCTGTCAACGGCGACTTCTGGACCAGAAGACCAGAGCGCCACGGAGTGGATTTGGGCCATGATACTAGGTCTGGTTTTCGGCTCAAGCCAGTTGCCGATAATCAGGGTATAGTCGTGTCCTTGCAGAATCCACTCATAGCCCTTGCCGCCATAGTGTTTTATTGCGAGGAGCAATCCATCACCGGACTCGCGGTCTCCCAAGAAGACGGCAGCCTCTTTTTCTTCCTGCTGGGCTATGGCCTTCTGGCCCTGGAGGTATTCGAAAAAGGATGTATCTTCCCAGGTGACATCAATTGCCAACACGAGAGAATCTACCCCTGAAGCCAGAACTGGAGAGGGTTTTCTGGGTAATGGTTCTACTTTTGAAGGGGGGCTGATAGTAGTCCGCCCCCCATTATCCATATCGGCATGGCCCGAGTGTGTTGCGGCCATTGCCTGCCCACTCCCCCGCTGGCGGGGGGAGGAGGGCAAGCAATGGCCGTCTATCTGTGAATGTGGGGTGATGGGAGTTGCTGCGTGTCCACCGTGGACAGGATGGTCCTCCGTGGATGGACGATTGACAGAAGACGTGCCAAAGCTGTAAGTTGAAGTCATGCGTGTACCCTCCTTGGGGTGCTTGCTGGGGCCTGCTGGACGGTGATTCTTTGGCGAGACGAACCGACCAGTGGGCTTTTTCTGTGCTATGTTGGAAAAGTTAACCCCTTTATCTCTGTTTTCTTCATCTTGTCCGCATGTTTTTTCAAATACTCCCCCAAATCACGAAATAACAGGGCAAGATGTAAAATACCAACCTTCTTTGTTGATTCCAGGTAATCAACTCCGGCCTCCACCATATTAATAATAAGTTTTTGCCGGGGAACATCCCCAAACTCCGCGAGCTTGTCAATGCGTTCAAGCAGGCCCACAGGGCAATCAATGGAAATTTTTTTGGTCTCGACCTTCTTGGGTGTCATAGTGTTCTCCTCCCTGGAAAAGTAATATTTAATATTCTTATAGAGGGTAAATGATGGATGTGTCAAGCATGTTTTTGATGGGGCAGATGGACTTGCCGAAATTTGAGCCTTTAACAAGCCCTTGCCAAAAGAGTACCTACACGCCAAGAAACAAGCCATTCGGCAGGCCGTATTTTTTGAATTTGCAACAAAGAGGCTGTATCTGATAGGGTATGACATTCACGTGAACCAAAACCCACAATGAACCATTTTCCGTATTTGCCTGAGATAAAACTGTGGTCACACAGGACACCAAAATAATTAACGCCAAAGAAACAGCAGGTTATCAAGTGGAACGAAAGGAATATGCAGAATTTATAGTCTCAATAGACAGAATCTGACCTCCCAATATACTCGGCTAAACAATGTTATCCTCAAGTACTCAAAGTTTCTAAAATAGCGAGGCTAAAATGGACAAAGAATATTGGCAGGCAGTTGATCACAGGCTCGAAATTCAAGAAACATTTATTCTCACCGAGGATGAGCGGAAACAAATTTTTGATGATGAGCAACAAGCATTTGAATCTCACTTAGAAGTTTTTAAAGAAATAATTGAAGGATTCCAAAAGAATCTTTCTGATAGAGGTTTTTCTACTGAAATCCAATTAACCAAAAATGGATTTCAGTTCAAATAAATAAAGCCGGCTACTATGGACCGGCTGGGTTCAGGACAGATTGTCATATTGATGGTCCTCTTATTTTATCTCAGCTTATTCCGCAAGGGAACTCAGATTCTTTTATTACCATTAACGACCTTGACAAAAATTTGGAGGTTGGCAGAGGATTTGACCCGGAGAAGTTCAAACACTTTCTCGAAAAAAATTTAGACAACTTCTTAGACCCAGCTAATCTTGTAACAACAGAGGAACGCCGTGAGCAACTTAGAGCTTTATAAATCAATAAATGAAACTCTTAGCATTCTTTCCTGGCCTTTAGTCGTTCTTGTCGGCCTTTTAGTCTTCCGCAACGCCATAACTGAATTGATCTCACGTTTCAAAGATGTTGAAGGAAAAGTTGGGAATGTAACTTTTAAGGTAGGGCTGGAAAAAGTCATTAACGAAACAGTTAGTAAGGCTGTCGAACTTGAAAATGCAGGCAAATCAGAAGAAGCAAAGAAAATTGTTGCTGATGCTGGACAAGTTTTATCTGACCTTTATTATTTGACGCCATCAGATATTCAGGACCTAATTCACCTAAAAAATGGTGGGGAACCAAAAAGAAAATGGGGTGCTACTCATCTTGTTAGAGCTGGATTGGTCAATTTTGAAGGTGGCCAAATCACTGAACATGGGAAAAAACTAATAGAGAATTATCAAAGAATATCAAAAGGATAACAATTTAGTACAGTGGACGCGAAGAGGTCGGGTGGCCTTGACGGGCAAGCACCGGGCGCGCCACTGACCAAGACGTTATATGTAAGGAAAAATGTTGATAGACTTCATCCTTAATCCAAAATTTTTAATACCTTTTCTTTCTACTGCCGGGGCATCCCTTACGATAATAGCTTTGCAATCAATCCGTAAAATCGACATCGAAAGAAAAAAGAAACTATACGCTGTTTCCTACATGACCGATGTGTGTGTCCGCTTGCTACAAGCAAGTTTGATCATCAAAAACAACACTATCACTCCCCACATAACAGCAGCAAAGCAAATAATGGCTGGCGATAATGAATTATTAAAGAAAATGTTTTTGGCAGATGAGTTCGATGTATTAACGGATGAGCCAGTTAAATTTACTAACATACCTGAAGAGTATAAGGTTTTAATCGGCTACGACAGCATTAAATTTTTACAATCATTTGAGATGGTGCTGTATCTTTATAGACTTGAAAAAATCAAGAATAGCTTCAATGAATTTGTAAAAGTGAATCTAAAAAGTGAGTTGGCATACCACCAAAAAAGTCCGGACGAACAAATTGAGATTCTCAGTAGATATTGGGACTATCTTGACAAGTTATCTCATGAAGAAGACAGAGTAATAGCCTTTATTTTGTATATTTTTCTGCAACATGCACAAGAATATATTAACCGATTTGCATTCTTGCTTTATTCAAAGAAGGATATCAATCAATTGTTCAGTAAGGCACAGGAATTAAGCGAACAGTATGGAAGTATAATTCCAGATACTGATTTTTTTCAACAATCTGTGAGTGGTGGAATTCAAAAAATAATAAAGGACGACATATAACCATTGCATTAACGCAAACGGAAAGAACGTTGGCGGCGCTGACGCGGCAAGCCCGGTGGCCCGCTGGTTATGTAAAACGTTAAATGGAGATTAATAAATGACGTCTAAAGATCTCATCAGAATATTTATTGACAATACAGGCCTTGAAGAAGACCGTGAATTCGGTGACTTATTGAAATTGAGGATTTCAAACCTAAAGCTCGGGTTCCCTTTACTTGTTCAAACCTTTATCGATCTTGCACCAACCAATGATGAAGGCTCTGATCCAAATAACGAAGCCAACACTTTAAGAGCGATTAATGAAGCAAATGTTGTTATTCCGGTAATTTCTTCATTTTACTTGTCATATGTTACCCTAAGAATAGAGAAAGCCTATAATGCTATTATTGATTCTAGAAAGCGATATCTTTTCCCTGTATTATTAAGCGAATCTGAATGGAGTAATCATGATTGGGTAGTAAAAACCAAGGTTACTCCAGCAGATGCCACGCCATTTTCTTCTTATAGCAAGAGTAAAAAAGAAAAAATCATTAATGAGTTAATTAAAAGTATTAAAGATACGATACTAAATATATTTTCAGTGGCAACACCTGATAAACCAGAAATTGCTGCTAAGTTACTGAGAAAAAATAATATAGTTTTTATTTCTCATGACCATGACGATGCTGATTTTGCAGAACTTCTAAAATTAAAATTAGAAAAAGAAGGAATTGAAAGTTGGTTAGACACAGAGCGTCTAAAAATTGGCCAAGATTGGAGAGAAGAGATAGATCAAGGAATTGAGCATAGTGTCGCCATAATCGCAATTATGACTCCTGAGGCGAGAAAATCAGAATATGTAACTTATGAATGGGCATTTGCATGGGGGAAAGGCAAGAAGATATTTCCTTTAATGCTTAAACAGACCCCATTACACCCGAGATTGGAATCTTTGCAATATTTGAATTTTACCAACAACCCTACAAGACCATGGGCTGATCTTATTGACTCAATAAAAAGAGTTATTAAGAAATAAATCCATTTAACAACTGTTTGGTGAGGGGTTGTGTGAGAAAAAAAACTAAAACAAATGCAAAATTAAGAGAATTTGTTTGTTTTATAAGAATATTTTTCCGATCATTCCAAGCTGTTGCACAATGATGAGGTTTTGTGAAGCTCAATGGAAAATGACTACGAATCCGAAGGCCGCTTCATTCGATTGGATGGGGCTATTTTTTGGGGGTAGATTTGGGGGTACCACAAAAAAACAATTTGTAATAAAAATATTTATATCAGCTTGTTACGACTACAACTCGTGTCCTGGTCCCGCACCAGTAAAATCAAAGGGTTTAGTCGTTTTCGACTAAACCCTTTTTTTATTTTCCATCTCTGGAACATCCCGTGCCGGAAAAGAAATCCTGACCCTAGAAAGGCGTATCCTCAGCCGATCAGGACAGATCAAATTTCTTCATCTGGTACCGCAGGGCATCATAGGAAATCCCCAACAATTTGGCGGCCTTTGTCTGGTTAGATTTTGTCCGTTCCAGGGCCTGACGGATAAGATCCTTTTCCAATTCCTCCAGGGAAATTCCCTCTTCAGGCAGGATAATCCGCGAGGAAGCGGGCGACTCACCGGCAGCCCAACCGGCCAGATTCAGGTGGAGGTGCGCTCTGGTTATCGTTTCCATCTCCTCAAGCACAACGCAGCGCTCGATGATATTGCGCAACTCCCGCACGTTTCCGGGCCAATCGTAGGACATCATGGCCTTTTCCGCCTCAACGGAAAAACCCTTGATACCCTTTTTGAGATATTTATTGGCAAAATAACGAAGAAAATGATTCGCAAGCAGCAGAATATCATCCCCCCGCTCCCTTAAGGGCGGCAACTCGACGGCAAAGGCGCTCAACCTGAAAAACAGATCCTTTCGAAACCCACCCTGTTCGGCTGCGGTTTTGAGATCCTTGTTGGTGGTCACGATCACCGTCGCCTCCACGGGAAGATCAACGCTGCCCCCCAACCGCCGGACCTTTCGCTCCTCCAGCACCCGCAGAAGTTTCGACTGTAGATCAAGGCGCATATCCCCAATTTCATCAAGCAGCAGGGTTCCTTCCGCAGCCAGCTCAAAGATCCCTTTTTTATCGGCCCGCGCATCGGTAAAAGCGCCTTTCACATGGCCGAACAGCTCGCTTTCGATAAGATTTTCCGGCAAAGCCGTGCAGTTGACGGCAAAAAACGGACCTTGCCCAACTGCTTCCGCCTTCTGCCTTTGGCAGTGGATATGCCGGGCAAGCACCTCCTTGCCGCTTCCGGACTCTCCGGTGATAAGAATGGTTTCCGCCCTGGCCTCCACCAGCTTATCCGCCTTGCGGAGGATTTCCGCAATGAGGGACGATTCTCCGACCAAGCCATGTTCGAAATAGGGGCAGGAATTTTTGCGGTGATAATCGATCTCCGCCTTGCGCCGGATGTTTTCGATGATATTGCCGGTGATGATTTTTATCTCATCCAGATTGAACGGCTTGGTGAAATACTCCACCGCCCCGAGCTTCATGGCCCGGATGGCGGATTCGGCCGAGTCGTCGGCGGTGAGCATGACCACCTCCGCCTCGAGCCCTTCTTTTTTGATAGCGGCAAGGACATCAAAGCCGGTCATCTCCTCGGCAAGATCGACATCCAGAAAAACAATATCAGGCTGCCAGGCCAGGATGTTTGCGACAACATCCTGCGGGGTGGTTTGAAAATGCACATCATAGCCTTCGCTTCGCAAACCCCTGGCTAGCATTGTCACGATAAGCTCATCATCATCCACGGCAAAAATTCTTCCCCGGATCTTCATGGGTTTTCATCCTCGATCAATTGTTCAACCGGAAGGGTAATGGTAAAGATTGTACCCTGACCCACAACACTAACAACTTCGATCACGCCGTGGTGCTGCTCAACAAGACGTCTGGTGATCGCCAGCCCCAGTCCGCTTCCCTTGGGTTTGGTGGTGTAAAACGGCTCAAAAATCCTGGCGCGCGCCTCTTCGCTCAAACCTTTTCCCGTATCGGCAATCACCACCGCCACGGTTCCGTTCCGACCAGGCCTGGTGGTCACGGTGATTGTGCCGCCTTCCGGGGTTGCCTCCATGGCATTGAGCAGCAGGTTCAGGATGACCTGCTGCATCTGGGAAGGATCCGCCATGAGCATGGGCAGACCCGGATCAAGGTCGCGGACAAAATCCGGGCCCTTACTGCCGCTGGCCGCGTATTCCGGAGATTTAAGAAGCAGAACCGCATTTTTCAAGGCGTTTTCAAGCTGCTGGTTCAGTTCGATTCGGGAAAAAACCGGCCGGGGCGTCCTGGCATAGTTGAGAAGGTTTTTCAGCAGGGCCTCGATTCTCTGCACCTCCCCGATAATCCGGGAAAAAATCGTCTTGTCATCCGGGGACAGCGCCAGCTCGCTCATCAGGACTTCCATGGAGACCTTGATCCCGGCCAGGGGATTCTTGATCTCATGGGCCAGACCGGCAGCCATCTGACCCACCGTCGCCAGTTGCCGGGAACGCTGCAAAGCCGCTTCGGTCTGGTTGCGCACGGTCACATCCCGGTCAAAGGCGAGGATATACTTGCGCCCTTCAATCTCAAGTAACCCGGCGCGAACCTCAACCGGAAAAACAGTGCCGTCCTTTTTCCGATGCTCTATCAACGCTTCAAGCCGTTTGCCTGCCAGCATGTCCCGAATGCGCGCCGGAGCTTTTGCCGCACTCTCAACAGTGTCCAGGTCCTGAATATACATGGCGCGCAGCTCGTCGACCGTGTAGCCGTGCATGTCCGCCGCAGATTGGTTGGCTGCGATGATTCTCCCCGCAGTCTCGCCTTCCCCCTCGATAATGAAAATGGCGTCGTCCGCCGATTCAAACAAAACCTTGTAGCGGCTCTGCTCGGCAACAACCGCATCACACTGTTTTTTCAACGAAACAGCCATGCTGTTGAATGCGCTGGCCAGGGAGCCGAACTCATCGGGAAGCTCTTCTTCGATGGTGTGGGTCAATTCCCCCTCCTTGATTTTTTCCGTTGCCACAATCAGCACGGAAAAAGAAGAGGAAAACCGTTTGACAAAAAAGAAGGTGAAAACAAGAAAGATAAAAGGCACGACAGTCACCAGCATCAGCAGGATATTTTTCATTCGCGAAATATCCTGCCGGGCTCTGGAGATCTTCTGGTTAATGGTGTCGGAGGAAAGAACCACCAGCGTTTCAACTTCCTCAAGAAGCCGCACACCGGAGGATGATGCATCTCCTATCTCTCTGGCCCGTCGTTCGTGATTTGCCCTGAACGTATACACCCGACTCGCTTTTTTCAGATACTCATCAATGCTTTGCTGTAAATAGGTTACGCGCGGCATCATGGCTTCGTCGTGGTGACAGGATGTGCATGCTCTCCCAACGAGCTGCAACGCTTCGCCGTGCGCGACAAAATCCCCGACGTTCGTGCTGTGCGGAGAGGAGGAGAGGTACAAGTCCGCCTGGATGATTTTGACCTTGTTGCCCAGGTCGCCCCGCACGAATTCCATCTGATTCAAAGCGAGAATTTTCTCAAGCTTATCGCTCACCCGGACATTGGTGTGGGCAATATACATTCCGCCAACCCCGAAAAAAATAACCAGAAGCATGAAACCGATTATCGCTTTTATTCTCATGGGATCACGGACCCCACAGCGGAGATCCGCGTTGCAGAAAGGTCTGCTCTGCGGTGTCTGCGGCACATCACCGAAATGGTTGTCTCAGAGCATCTTGCAACAACAGCAGAACACCCTTCGGCAGGACTCTCCTGAGCAACGTCGAAGGGCTCAAGGGGAGCAGTGGTAGCGGCGAAGGAAGCCATCCGGAAATCATTATAGCTTCTTCCGTTCATGCTGAGCCTGTCGACGTACAATAAGTCATTTTGCAAGAGCCTCCTCAGTCATTGAAATAATCATACGTCGCCAGATCCAAGCCAATGCGCTCGGCGTACTCAACAACCGGGGCGTAATCCTGCACCGTGGTTTCAATAAAACGGCGGGCGCCGAACTGGGCAAGGGCACGGCTCCCCTCCGCATCCCGGTCCATGGCAAGAAGGCTGGCCTTAATGAGGTTTTTCAGGGCCGGGTCCAGATCGTGGCGAACAGATAGGGTGTTTACCGGAACGCGCGGAGAAGTCGCGAGAATCTCCAACTCATCCAGGACCCTGGGGTCCTCATTGGCAAGCCGGTAAAAAACAAGATCCTTAGCCGCGCCGAGGTCCGCCTTGCCGTGCAGAACATCCTTGATCGCATCTTCATGGGTGCCGCTGAAATAACTCTCCTTGAACCAGGTGCGATAATCCCGAATGCCTTGCGCCCGAAAGAAATACAACGGCAGCAACCAACCGGCCGTGGTCGCCTTGTCCACAAAAACAAAGACCTTGCCCTTCATATCCCGCGCCGTTTTTATCCCGCTGTCCTTTCTGGCAAAGACCATGCCGGTATAGGTGGAGACCCCGTTGTCGTATTCAGGCCGCACCAGAGGCTCAACCCCGAGCCTGTTGATTGCCAGTGCCCCGGTAAAGCTGCCGAAAAAGGCTCCGTCCATGCCCTCGTCCTGAAAATTGCTCAGGATATTGCCGTAGCGGGAAAGGATTTTGAGTTCAACTGCAGCCCCGGTTTTCAGGGAGAGATACTGGGCAATGGATTCGTAGCGCTTTTTCTGGACAAAGATATCCAGTTCCGGGATGAGACCGATGACAATCTTTGTGGCTGGGGGAGGGGAGGGTGACTTGGCGGCAGGGGCGGCGGGCTGCTCATCAGTGCAGCCTGTTAAAAAGAACAGGAAAAGGCAGCACAGCAGGATTTGGATTCCGGATCGGGCACAAAAAAAACGCATACACGTCTCCAGTTCACTATGTTGGATTCGCAACAACTCGGGATGCGCGACAAGCAGATACCTCAAAAGGGCTCAGCACCAGCAGCATCAATGACGATGAACTCCCAAGATATTGGCCACTTGCAATAGAAAAATACCCTTCGACAGGGCTCTCCTGAGCTTGTCGAAGGGCTCAGGGCGATCGGTAGTCATCTTGAAATCATGTCATGCAAGTTTCTTCCGTTCATGCTGAGCCCTTCGACCAAGCTCAGCAAAGTTCTGCCGAAGCACAACAAAGCCTTTTGCAAAAGCTGCACAAGAAACCCTCCGTTCGCCCTGAGCCTGTCGAAGGGCTGCTTTTTCAAATCCACCACACCCTGATGGCCTCAAAAAAGTCCTCTCAATAAAAACCGACCCATAATCTCCACAACTATCCGAAAACACAGTGGCAACCTGTAAACGAGACTACCAGCCGTCCCACATCTATGCAAGACGCAATTCACGCCATCCCCGATGACCGGACATGCCGCGCCGACCCCCCATCGCACCCCTCAAAAACCTAAATCTGGGCATATACCCAACCCGAACTGGTCATTTCCCCAAATTCGCGCGAACACACCGACACATACGCCCGGCCGACAACCACCTATCTCACTGTATTTGCGCGTTTGCAATTTTATTTGCACCCATGGCACATTCTTCGCAACAAAAGAAACAACGTCACGGGAAGGGGTTGTTGTCCAGGCCTCTTTCGAACCAGAAAGCAAGGGAAAAAGGGCGAGGAGGAAGGAACATATGCGACACAACGTCATACGACAGCTGAGGAGGTATGCGCGGACCGCTGTTTTGTGTTTGAGCGCGGCCGGGGTCTTGGTGGTGCTCGGCGGAGCAACACCGGCCATTTCCGCACCAAACGAAGGAGGATCGCCATGCGCTGACTGCCACGACAAGGCAACTGCCAGCTTCAACTCATCCTATCACGCCAAGGCGTGGAAGGGTGCCAATGGCTGCCAAGCCTGTCACGGTTCCACCGACCAACATCTCAACACCGAGCAAGCAAAAAACACCATCATCTCATTCAGCAAGGACGGGGGCCGCTCGGCCAAGGAGCTCACCGCCCAGTGCCTGAGCTGCCATTCATCCACCAACCATGTAGCTTTTTGGGAAACCAGTCGGCATAAGGCCGCGGGCATGTCCTGCGCCAGTTGTCATACCGGCCACTCCAATCTCCCTAAAAACCTGAAGATGCCGCAAACCGAACTCTGTTTTTCCTGCCACAAGGATGTCCGGTCCCAGGTCAACCGCCAGTCGCACCATCCCATCAAAGAAGGCAAGGTTTCCTGCACCGACTGCCATGATCCGCACGGCGGCTTCGGTAACAAGATGATCAAGGCGGACAGCGTGAACGAACTCTGCTTCAAATGTCATGCCGACAAACGCGGCCCATTCATGTGGGAACATCCACCGGTCGAAGAAAACTGTATGATATGCCACACTCCCCATGGCAGCAGCCACACAAAACTGCTGAGCAAGAAAAGTCCTAATATCTGTCAGAGCTGTCATGATTATTCTTTCCATCCCTCCACTCCTTATGGTGCCAATGGGAGCTTTACCAATGGCACGCCAGTTCGGCAGTTTGTCGGACGCAACTGTCTCAATTGCCACACCAATGTTCATGGAAGCAATGGTGCTGGATCACAAGGACTTCGCTTTGTGCGCTAAAGGAGGAGGGATACCCATGAGCAGAATAAATCAAGGGAGTTGGGAAATGAAAAAAACATATATTCCGCTGGCGGCTATGCTGGCCGTGCTGCTTCCCCTAACCGGGTATGCTGCGGAAAATACGGCTGGGGGAGAAATCGAATTGGCTCCCACCTTTGCGAATGTGGATGGCAGCAAAGCCAAATTCAACGAGTATCGGGAGGTTGAGGATGGAGTCTACGGCGGTATCCGCCTCTGGAAGGAAACCGACGATTTTTTTATCAAGCTGCAGGCCGATGATATTCTGTACGACACTCAGAACTATCGCATAGATGGCGGCAACTACGGCAAGTACAAATTCAACCTCTATTACGATGAGATTCCCCATAACCTGACCTTCGATGCCAGGACACCCTTATCCGGGGCAGGTGGCGATACCCTGACCTACACCGGCGCCGGAACTCTCAACGCCGCCAGCCCGGCCGTCTCCACCTGGAACACCTTCGACTACAAGGTAGATCGTAAAAAAGGAGGAGGCGGCATCCGTCTCGACCTGCTGAAACCGTATTATCTTGATGTCGCATTCAGCCAGGAAGACCGCGAGGGGATCAAACCCACTGCCACCTCCTGGAACGCTGCCGCCGGGGGCGGATCCCGAAGGGTGCTTGAAATGCCCGAGCCGGTTGATTACGTCACCGACAGCCTGAAAGCGGAGTTCGGCTATGGCCTGAATCCTTTCTTTGGTTCGGTGTCCTACCAGTACAGCCAGTTCGACAACGCCCATAATAACCTGTATTACGAACATCCCAATACCGCCGGTACCATGGAAGCGATTTCCCTGGCTCCGGACAATGACTTTTACAAGTTTGCCTTCAAAGGCAAAGCGCTCATGCCGCTCAGCAGCGCCTTGAGCGTCAACGCCAGCCGGGGAGTGGCCGATTCTTCATTCGACCTCCGTTCACAATACCTAAGCGATATTGGTGCGGTGGTGCCCATTACCCTGTCGGACTCCGTTTTTGACGGCAAGGTGGTGACAACCAACTACGACGTGGTGCTAACTTCAAGCCCGCTTTCATACGCCTCCGGCAAGATTTTTTACAAGTATTACGAGAAGGAAAACAAATCCGACCAAATAACAGTGACCGATGGAGCCACCGTCTTCCACAACCATCTGTTCGGGTACGACAAAGAGACGATGGGCGGCGAAGTCAGCTTTAAATTGCCCGCCGATGTTTCTCTGACGCCGTCGTATAAACATATAAAAGTAAAAAGGGAGCGGGGCGATTTGCCCGAGTCCAAGGATAACATCTACGGCCTGAGCGGACGCTGGACCGGCCTCGAACACTTGGCGGTCAACGCCGGCTACGAACGGTTGGACCGCAGCGCCGACTGGCAACAGCTCACTGCGGTGATTGCCGCCGACCAAGCCTTTACCAGTGCCGTTGAGCCGTTTATCCGGCGCTATGATGCCGCGCCCCTTGATCGGGACACCTACAAGTTATCGGTGAATATCTATCCCACCGATAACCTCAACTTCGGCCTCGGTTACCGTTACAAAAAAACAGAATATTCGGATGAAACAATCCTCGGTCTGCGTGACGAAAAAAGCAATGCCTTTGATTTGTCTGCGGATTACACCTTGGCAAAGGTGACCTTGGCAGGCTATTTCTCTTACGAGAAAACCGAATATTATCAGTTTCAACGGCGACTTGGTAATAACACCCTTTTTGTTAACCCTCTAACGGATGTAACGAACGACACCAACGCCAACTGGGATGTTAACGAGGAAAACAAAAATTATGATTATGGCGTTTCCCTTGAGGTAAAGATCGTGCCAGATAAATGGCGGGTGAAGATGCAGTATGATTATGTCCGGTCCGATGGCACCGCCGACATGACCATTTTCGAAACCGCCGCAATACCGGCAGGATACACAAATGACACCCTGGATCACCAGGCCTGGGATGATTACAAAAAGGATTCGTTTCAGATCAAGGCAATATACGACATAACCGAGAGTTTGGTCTCAACCGTTGGTTATGCCTACGAAAAATATGAATACAACGATAATGCCTTGGATAATTACGATTACAAAATAAACTCCGCCGATTATTTGAGTGGAGCTTACAAAGATCAGTCCTACGAAGCGAATGTTGTTTTTGCGAGTTTGAAGTATTCCTTCTAATTCCGATAACGGACCAAACGAAAAGGGCAGGGAGAGAAGTTTCTATCTCCCTGCCCTTTTTTTGCCACCCCCCACGAACGGATTCCCAATTCGTGCAATAATATTAACACTGCCGGAGCCACCAGAGCGAGATGGACAGACTCAGGGAAATCGACACGTTTAGAAAATCCCCTTCGTGCAGCGCCTGCTGAAAAACAGTTATTACACGTTCATCGACTTTAGCGTTGCACAGCTTCTTTCTTGCGACAAACAACCAGCCCAGCCGGCCACAAGACACAGTCCGCGCGGCGCGTTCTTCAAAGCACCTTACGCCGAATTTCACTTACCTTCATCTTCCCATATTGCATTGCCCATAAATTCCCCCTCTTCTCCACGAGTAACTGCGTGCGAATGCGCCGAATTTTTCCCTTGACAGCAACACGGCTTAGGGGTAAAAGTGCCGGTTCTTAAAAAGACTGTCCATACGGCCCCAGACCCGGGCCGTTTTTTAATGCCGGTTTGCCAAGGTATGGTGCCTTGACCGGCGCCAGCCGTAACCGCACACATGCACGAATGGAGTGGAACACTTACCATGAGAGACATTACGAAAGTCCGCAATATTGGAATCAGCGCCCATATCGATTCGGGAAAAACCACCCTGACCGAGCGCATTCTTTTTTATACCCAGCGTATCCATACCATCCATGAAGTACGGGGCAAGGACGGCGTCGGCGCCAAAATGGACTCCATGGAGCTGGAGCGGGAACGGGGCATCACCATCTGTTCCGCCGCCACCTATTGCGACTGGAAAGACCATGCCGTCAACATCATCGATACCCCCGGCCATGTGGATTTCACCATCGAAGTTGAGCGGGCCCTGCGCGTGCTCGACGGCGCGGTGCTGATTCTCTGTTCCGTTGGCGGCGTTCAGTCCCAGTCCATCACGGTTAACCGGCAGATGACCCGTTACCGGGTTCCCCGCGTCGCCTTTATCAATAAATGTGACCGAACCGGCGCCAATCCGGAAAGGGTTATCAAACAGCTCCGCGACAAGCTGGCCCTCAACGCGGTGCCCATCCAGGTGCCCATGGGTCTCGAAGGCGAGATGCAGGGGCTTATCGATCTGGTTCGGATGAAGGCCGTCTATTTTGATGGAGAAAACGGCGACAAACTCCGCGAAGAGGAGATCCCGGCCCAGTACAAGGAAGAATGCGACATCAAGCGGGAAGAGATGCTGGACGCAGTTTCCATGTTCTCCGATGAATTGATGGAGGCCGTGCTGGAAGGCACCCCCACCGAAGAAATGATCATGGACGCGATCCGCAAGGGGACCCTGGCCCTTGAATTCACCCCGGTGATGATGGGAACCGCTTACAAAAATAAGGGTGTGCAACTCCTGCTCGACGCAGTAATCGACTACCTGCCCTGCCCGACCGATGTTGAAAATTTCGCCCTGGATCTGGATCATGAAGAGGCCGAAGTCAAGGTGAGCAACATCTCGAGCGACCCCTTGCTGGCCCTGGCCTTCAAACTTGAGGACGGTCGGTACGGGCAGCTTACCTATGTCCGCACCTACCAAGGCACCCTGAAAAAAGGCGACTCCATCGTCAATGTCCGGACCGGAAAGAAGGCCAAGGTTGGCCGGTTGGTGCGGATGCATTCCGACGATATGGAAGAGATCGATGAAGCAGGGGCCGGCGATATCGTCGCTCTGTTCGGCATTGATTGCGCCTCCGGCGACACCTTCACCAGCGGCAGCGATTACAACTTCTCCATGACCTCCATGCATGTGCCGGCGCCGGTTATCTCCCTCTCCATCACCCCGATAGATAACAAGGCCCAGGACAACATGTCCAAGGCCCTGAACCGCTTCACCAAGGAAGACCCCACCTTTAAGACCTATGTGGACGCCGAAACCTTGGAAACCATCATCTCCGGCATGGGCGAGCTGCATCTTGACGTCTACGTCGAACGGATGAAACGCGAATACAAGGCCGAAGTAACCGTGGGCGCGCCCCAGGTTGCTTACCGGGAGACGATCACCCAGCGGGCCGAGTTCAACTATACCCACAAGAAACAGACCGGCGGTTCCGGCCAGTTCGGTCGGGTTGCCGGCTTCCTTGAGCCTCTGGAAGAGGGCGAATATGAATTCGTCGACAAGATTGTCGGCGGCTCTGTGCCCCGGGAATATATCCCCTCCTGCGACAAGGGCTTCCAGAAGTGCATGGACAAAGGGGCTCTCGTTGGCGCCCATGTCACCGGCGTCCGCTGCACCATCACCGATGGCGCTTCCCATGCCGTGGACTCTTCGGACATCGCCTTCCAGTTGGCCGCCCAGGGCGGATTCAAAGAAGCATACATGAAGGCCAAACCGATGATCATGGAGCCCATCATGAAGGTCGCAGCCGAGGGACCCTCCGAGTTCCAGGGCTCGATCATGGGCAGCCTGAACCAGCGGCGCGGCATAATTATCGGCACCAACGAGGAAGAGGCTTACACGGTCATTGAGGCCGAGGTTCCGCTTTCCGAGATGTTTGGCTATTCAACCGATCTTCGGTCCTTGACCCAGGGCAAGGCAGAATTTACCATGGAATTTGCCACCTACAGGCAAGTGCCCAAGAGCGTTGCCGAAGAGTTGATCACCAAGGCTCAGAAAAAAGACAAAAAATAGTAGCTGTCCAGCGACATCGCATCTGAGGCAGCAAAGCGGCGTTGCTGAACAGTCACATTCCGTGGTTTTTGTCCACTTTCGGCGTCACGCTGAATAATTACAAAAATAGGATACCACCATGCTGAAACAAGACCTGATTGAAAAGAATCCCATCCGCCACCTGAAGGGTGAAAGCGATGCCAAGGAATCCAGCCGGATGGGGTTGGTCATGGCTCGGGCCGGCGTGGGCAAAACCGCGCTGCTGGTACAAATCGCCCTGGACAGTCTGTTGAACGACAAACAGGTTGTCCATGTCAGTGTCGGCCAGAGCCTTGACAAGACCAAGCTCTGGTATGACGACATGTTCAAGGATATCGCCGGAGGCTGCAAGCTGGACAATGCCGCGGAGATTCATGACGGGATCATGCGCAACCGGATGATCATCACCTTCAACGAATCCAAGTTCAGCCTGGCCAAACTGGAAGAACGGCTGCATGACCTTGTGCAGCAGAACGTGATCAAGCCGAGCTGCATGGTGGTTGACGGCTTCGACTTTATTGACGCCGACCGCGCGGTGCTGGAAGGAATGCGTGATCTGGCAAAAACAATGGACATGCAGATCTGGTTCTCCGCCGTTTCCACCGATGGGGTAGATATCCCCGCATCCGGTGTTCCGGCACCCTGCAGCGGCATGGAAGACCTGTTCAATACCATTGTTCTCCTGAAGCCGGTCTCACAAAGCGAGTGCATTGATCTGAACATCATCAAGGGTTCCGCCTCGGTCAGCAAATGCGGCAAGCTCCTCAAGCTCGACACAAAAACATTCATGATCAGGGAAGACTGCAAGTAAACAACGATTCAGGTGCTTCGACAAGCTCAGCACGAACGGACATTTATGTAACGCATTACCATGCCGTTCGTGCTGAGCCTGTCGAAGCACTCTTTTTTTACGAGCACCTCATTCTGGATCAGCACAAGGTGGACGGCGCAAGCTGTCCGCCTTTTTTATTGGTGCGGCGGGGAACTCCTGACAACGTGACGTCAAATCATATCCGTCCATCTCTCTGCTCTACTTTATAACCCTTGCGGGATGAATCAAACAGTCGGGGTTTCCGTCACGGTGACGCCGCTTACCTAAATCGCTTTTTCAGAAGTGTTTCTGGATCGCTCGGTTTCGTGCAATGGTAACTCCCCATTTGTCCTGCCGCGCCTCGCAGACGGTGGCGGTAAAAGGCGCAAAAACTGTCTGAGGGCGAAGCCCGAGTTTTTTTGCGTCCCGCCATCGTCGAGAAGTGAGGGAAGCCCGCAGGGCCTGGACTGGCTGGGGTGCCGTTTTCTTCTTTTTTCTTTTGGGCACGCAAAAGAAGAAAGAACAGCTGCAAGGTTTGTCGCATCTTTCTCCCGGAATTTTCTGAATTACCATTTTTTATTGACCTTCCCCCCGGTAAAAGGCTACTCTTTCCCGAAAAATAGCCTCTTCCGTCAGGACACATAATACCCCATGAAATTCAGACCGTGCATTGACCTCCACCATGGCCGAGTAAAGCAGATTGTCGGCTCCACTCTTTCCGACGAACAGCAGGAAAACCTGACCATCAACTTTGCCTCGGACCAGCCAGCCTCCCATTATGCCGCCATGTATAAGCAAGACGGGCTTTTCGGCGGCCATGTGATCATGCTGGGCCCGGGCAACGAGGCAGCGGCCACAAGGGCCTTGCAGGCCTTCCCCGGTGGATTGCAGTTGGGCGGAGGAATTACGGCGGACAATGCCGCCCTCTGGCTGGACCGGGGTGCGAGCGCGGTGATCGTCACTTCCGCAGTGTTCACAGACGGGATGGTGCATGAAGATCGGCTTGAGGAGATGGTCCGGGCAGTGGGCAAGGAACGGCTGGTCCTTGACCTGAGCTGTCGGAAAAAGGGGGATGCCTATTATATCGTCACTGACCGGTGGCAGAAATTCACCCAGGTGGCGGTTTCCGAACAGTCCCTTGCATATTTTGCCAATCACTGCTGTGAATTCCTTATCCACGCCGTTGATGTGGAAGGAAAATGTGCCGGGATCGAAGAGGAGCTGACCGAGATGCTCGGCCGCTTCAGCCCGATTCCCACAACCTATGCGGGCGGGGTGAAGAATCTCGCCGATCTCTATCGGGTCAAGGAACTGGGGTTAAATCGCCTGGATGCCACCATCGGCAGCGCTCTCGACATCTTTGGCGGAACCGGCATCACCTATGTTGATGCCGTTGCCTTTAATCGTCGGGAAGGATGCTGATCGTGAATCCGGACACCGACAATGCCGGGGAAACCGAACGATTGACCCTCCAGGTCGACAGCGATCTTTTCCGGGCCTTTCAACGCTGCGTCTGGATCATTGTCCATGAAACCGGCAGGCCCAGGGTCGAGATCATGAACGAAATGATCCGCGATTTTTTAATAAAACACGATTGTTGAACTCCCCTCCTTGACCGCAGTGTCAGCCTCAGCTACTATGGTCCAAGTCGTTGTAACACTAATGATATCTTCATCTGGAAGGCGAAACCGGCAACGGTGCTGACGGACTCAAGAACCGAAACCACATGGTCACGCACGAAGAAGTTATTTCATAACGACTCATAAACCATACTAAAAGGTCTGCCGATGCCCGGGGCTCCCCTGACCAACGAACAGCGCTTCGCTCTGATCCAGAAATATATCGAGCGGATGCCGAGCCTGTCCACCACGGTGACCAAGGTTCTTGAAGTCTGCAATACGCCCAGCACCTCGGCCAACGATCTGAACCGGGTCATCGCTCTGGACCCGGTCCTGACCGGACAGGTGCTCAAACTCATCAACTCGGCTTATTACTCCCTGCCCAACCAAATCAACTCCCTCACCCGGGCGATCATCATGCTCGGGATCAACACCGTAAAAAATCTGGCCCTGAGCACCGCGGTTTTGGGCAGCATGGGAAAGCAGGACTCTTTCCTTTCGCTGTCCATGGATGCGTTCTGGACCCATTCCCTCTGTGTGGGGGTGATGGCCAAGGCGCTGGCCAAACTCAAGGGAATTCCCGGAATGATGCAGGAGGAATTCTTTGTTGCCGGCCTGCTTCACGATCTGGGAAAAATTCCGCTGAATAACTGTTTTGCCGAGGAATACCGGCAGGCACTGGAATTGTCCGCCATTGAACAGGGGCCATTGACGGGAGCCGAGGAGATGCTGCTGGGCTTCGATCACAGCCAAGCAGGGAAGATGATCGCCGAGAAATGGCAGCTCAACCAGGGTCTCACCGAATTGCTCCGCTTCCACCACACCCCGGAGAGCACTTCCGCAGACAACCACCAGCTTGTTGGTGTGGTGGCCCTGGCAAATACCTACGCCAACCTCTTTGACGTCGGTTCCGCCGGAGACCGCTACCCGGACATGTCCAGGGTCGCTGAACTGCTCGCCCTGGTCGGCTTGAAATGGTATGATCTTTCAAGTCTGCACTCGGTTGTGCAACAGGAAATAGAAAAGGCCCAGATTTTTCTCCAGGTCGCCAGGGAGACATCATGAGCATGAAAATCAAATTCTGGGGGGTTCGAGGGTCCATCCCCTGTCCCGGGCCAAAAACCATGAAATATGGCGGCAACACGGCCTGCATCGAGCTGCGTTTCCCGGAAATCAATCGTCTCATTATCATCGATGCCGGTTCCGGTCTTCGGGAACTGGGCAATTTCATGATGGCCAACGACTTCAAGAAAGGGCCGATCAACACGGATATTTTTCTGACCCATACCCACTGGGATCACATCATGGGATTTCCCTTTTTCACCCCGATCTACGTGCCGGGCAGCACCATCAGGGTTCACGGCCCGGTCAGTTTCGAGGGTGACACCCTGGAAAAGATCGTGGGCGGCCAGTTGACCTACCGCTACTTCCCGGTTCGCCAGGCAGAGCTTGCCGCCAAGATCGAATACATTGATCTCAAGGAAGGCGAGATCGATCTGGGAGACGGCATCACCGTAACGGCAAAATACCTGAATCATCCCATCCTCTGTCTTGGCTACCGCTTTGCCTACCAAGGGAAGACGATTTGCACAGCCTATGACACCGAGCCATTCCGAAATGTTTTTTGCACGGATCCGGAAGATCCCTCCTATGACGAAAGCATGGCCACAGAGGGCGAAATGGTGGCCCAGGAGCAGAATGGGATTTTGGAGCAGTTTTTTGCCGGGGTGGACCTGCTGGTACACGACAGCCAATACACCCGCGAAGAATATCTGGCCAAATTTACGGGTTGGGGCCACTCCTCCTTTGAGCATGCGATTGGAGCTGCCAACACAGCCGGAGTGAAAGCCCTGGCCCTGTTTCACCATGATCCCATGCGCACCGACGACCAGATAGACGCCTTAAAGGAAACATATTGCGTCCAGGCGGGGCAGGGCGGTACCGAGATATTCTTTGCCAGGGAAGGCGTGGAGAGAGAGGTGTAAGGCTATCAGCTAAAAAATTATAGTTCCACAGCAATAATGTCGATGGGTATTGTAACAGAATATCAAGGAGAAGCATAAACCACGCCAAGGAAACAGCCAAGGAGGGGGAAAACAATGGTTATTTCCGATGAAATCAAATTTCCACGACCGATCAGAATCGATCCGTATCGGAAGGAAAAAAAGGTTGACCCCATCGACGGCATCACCCCGGTGGCGCGCATCGGCGCATTCAAGCGGGAATGGCAGCGGGGCAAAGAGTCGCGCCGGAATCAGGAGGAATCTCTTTTTCTCTCACCCGAGGAAACCTCAGTACGCCGCTTGGTGGCGCAGGTCAACACCCACCTTGAAAACCAGAACATCCTCATCCATCTTGTACTCATCAAAGACGAAAACGGTTATTCCCTTGATGTCTATGACTGCACCGGTAACGAGCAATGCTCCATTATCGGCGACGTGGTGATCGACCTCAACGACCTGCCGGTTCTGCTTAAAAATCTTCAGCAGGAAGCCGGCATTCTCCTCGATACCATCTCATAATCCGCCCCTTTCCCCGCGTATTTTTCTTGTTGAAATCTGAATTGAAACATGCTACCAATGCCTTTCATATTCTGAATGGTCATTCAGGATATAGGGGTATTCCCCTAAAAAAACAGGATGTTTCCGAGGTGAGGAATGTTAGTTGCTGAACTGCTTATAGATCGAAAAGGCGAGATTCTGGACAGCTGGGTCGATCAGGTTCTGGCTACCTACCCGGCGGATGGCGCCCGTATCTTTAAAAAAGAGAAGGACCGGTTTGCCAATCCGGTGGGGGTGGCAGTGAAGAGCTCCCTGTGGTCGGTGTATGCCCTTCTCTTCGAGAAAAACGAGCCGGAAAAGATCGTGGAATCCCTTGAACATATGGTCCAGATTCGGGCGGTGCAGACATTTAATCCTTCCGAAGCGGTCTCCATGGCATACATCTTGAAGAGAGTCATAAAGGATTTCTGCAGGAAGGACAAAGTCGACGATCATGACGGTTGGCTTGCGTTTGAAGAAAAGGCCGACATTCTGGCCTACACCATGTTCGACCTGTATTCCGCCTGCCGGGAAAGGCTCTATCAGACCCGGATCGCGGAGATCAAAAGCGGAAACAGCATCACAACGGATCGCGGTTGCCCCTCGAAGTTGATGGACACCAATGCCGCCCGGAAAGCAGAGATTAAGGCGTTATAACAAAATATCCTTGCCGTTTTCCCGGCAAGGACGACATAAACGCCGCTATGGAATAGTCACGGAAACAGCAATGTTTACGGAGATGGTTATTCCGGAGCGGGATCCTAAACATGATGCGAGGTAATTGTAAATGAGAATCCTGAGTCCATTCATCGCAGTGTTGGCGCTTATCGCGGTCGCCCTGGTGGCCGCCCAGGTGCCGGGTGGGCAGGCGCTGATGGGGATCATCTTGCCCTATCTTGCCTTTGCCCTCTTTTTAGGAGGTGTTGTCTATCGCGTAGTGCAATGGGCAAAATCTCCCGTTCCCTTCCGGATTCCGACCACCTGTGGTCAGGCCAACTCCCTGCCTTGGATCAAACAGAACAAGATCGATTGCCCCTCCACCAAGCTCGGGGTTATCGCCAGGATGATCCTTGAGGTCGCTCTGTTCCGCTCCCTGTTCCGCAACACCAAGGCGGAAATGTATGAGGGGCCTAAACTGGTGTATGGCTCCAGCAAATTTCTCTGGCTGTTCGCCCTGCTGTTCCACTATTCTTTTCTGGTCATTGTTCTCCGTCATATGCGGTTGTTCATGGATCCGGTTCCCGGATTTGTGGCGGCACTTGAGTTCGGCGACGGCTTCCTCCAGATCGGCTCGCCGGTTTTCTACCAGACCGATGCCCTTTTTCTCGGGGCCATCGCCTTTCTCTTCCTTCGCCGGATATTTCTTGCCAACATCCGGTATATCTCCCTGCCCGCTGACTACTTCCCGCTGCTCCTGATCTTCGGCATCGCCCTGACCGGCATCCTGATGCGCACCGTTTTCAGAGTTGACGTGGTCGCGATCAAGCAGCTGACCCATGGCCTGGCCACCTTCTCTCCAGCCATTGCCGGACAGATTGGATCGATCTTCTTCATCCACATCTTCCTGGTCTGCACACTGCTGATCTACTTCCCATACAGCAAGCTGATGCACATGGCCGGCGTCTTCATGAGCCCTACCCGGAACATGATCAACAACAGCCGGATGGTCCGGCACATCAATCCGTGGAATGATCCCAACATCAAGCCGCATTCTTACGCTGCCTACGAGGACGAGTTCAGGGAGTTCATGAAGGAAAGCGGAATACCCGTTGAGAAGGAATAAAAACGATGGCAATCATGAAAGCAGATAAACTCGGTATAAGCGTAGCGACGGCCCCGTCCATGATGACCGGGGCTGTTCCGAAAAATGAGTGGTGGGATGTTCCGGCTGAGTTCACGCCCGGCAAGTATTGCTATCCCGCCAAACCAGAGATCCACGAATACCATCAGAAGAGCCTACCGAAGGAGTTGGGCGGACAGCCTCGGGCATGGGATCCGGAGAGCGACGACTGGAAGTTGCCCGAGAACTGGAAGGAGATCATCCTCCAAGGCCTCAAGGAACGGCTGGACAAATTCCGCTCCCTCAAGATCTTCATGGATTGCTGCGTACGCTGCGGCGCCTGTGCGGATAAATGTCACTTCTTCCTGGGCACCGGCGATCCGAAAAACATGCCGGTTCTCCGGGCCGAACTCTTGCGGGCGGTATATCGCAACGACTTTACCCTGGGCGGCAAAATCCTGGGCAAGATGGCCGGTGGACGGGAGATGTCCTTCGAAGTGCTGAAGGAATGGTTCATGTATTTCTATCAGTGCACCGAATGCCGCCGCTGCTCGGTGTTCTGTCCTTACGGTATTGATACCGCCGAGATCACCATGATGGGCCGCGAGCTGCTCCATCTGGTAGGGGTCAATACCAACTGGATTCTGGAGCCGGCAGCAAACTCGAACCGCACCGGCAACCACATGGGACTCCAGCCCCACACCTTTAAAGACAACATCATCTATCTCTGCGACGATATCGAGGAAATCACCGGTATCCGCATCGAGCCGACCTTTAACCGCAAAGGCGCGGAAGTGCTGTTCATCACCCCTTCGGCGGACGTGTTCGCCGAGCCCGGCATTTACACGGCCATGGGCTACCTGCTGCTCTTCCACCACATCGGTCTGGATTACACTTTCAGCACCTACGCCTCGGAGGGCGGCAACTTCGGACTCTTCACCAACAACGAAATGATGAAGAAGCTCAACGCCAAGATGTATGCCGAGGCCAAGCGACTTGAGGTCAAATGGATCCTGGGCGGCGAATGCGGACACATGTGGCGGGTGCTCCATCAGTATATGGACACCATGAACGGCCCGGCCGACTTCCTGCAAGTGCCGACCTCGCCGATCACCGGGACGGTCTTCGAAAATGCCGCCTCCACCAAAATGGTCCATATCAGCGAGTTCACCGCGGATCTGATCAAGCACGGAAAGCTGAAACTTGACCCGAAACGCAACGATCACCGGGTTGCAACCTATCATGACTCCTGCAACCCGGCCCGGGCCATGGGCTTGTTGGATGAGCCACGGTATGTCTTGCAGAATGTTTGCAATAATTTTCACGAGATGCCGGAAAACACCATCCGTGAGTCAACCTTCTGCTGCGGCAGCGGCACCGGCTTGAACACCGATGAAATTATGGAACTGAGAATGCGGGCAGGGTTGCCAAGGGCCAATGCGGTCAAATATGTGCGCGAGAAGCATGAGGTCAATATGCTTTCCTGCGTATGCGCCATCGACCGCGCCACCTTGACGAGTCTGATGAACTACTGGAATCCCGACGTGGAGGTCTGCGGCGTGTCCGAGCTGGTTGGCAACGCTCTGGTCATGGAGGGAGAAAAAGAGCGTGAAACGGGTCTCCGTTTTGAGCCACTTGCAGGAATGGAGGGCTGATAGCCATGTACGGGAAAGGAAGAATCATACCTGCGTTAATACTGTTCTTGGGCCTCATGACAGCCCCGATGTGGTTTAAATCCGGGGATGTCAGCAAATTGCCTAAACCTGAAAAACCAAAGGACTACACGGAGTGTGTCGCGCCAACTCAGTTCATGCGTACCGCGCATATGCAACTGCTTAACGAATGGCGCGACGACATCCTGCGCGAGGGCGGCTCCCGAACCGGGAAAACCGCCAACGGCACCGAATATGTACGGAGCCTGCAGAATGGCTGCATGAAATGTCACAGCGACAAAAAGAAATTCTGTGACGACTGCCACAACTATGCCTCCGTGAAACCGTATTGTTGGGATTGTCATCTCCAGCCGAAGGAGGCGATGTAACATGAATAGCAAGAGAAGAGATTTTTTGAAGATTGCCGGGCTTACCGCCATTGCCGGCATTGCCGCACCCTCGGCCTTTAATACGCTGCTTAAGGGCGAAGCAAACGCCTCATCCGCTCCTGCCGGCGGGCACGGAGCGGCGGCGGTCACCGGCAAACGTTATGGCATGGTCATTGATGTCAAAAAGTTTACCGAGAACCCCGGCCTGGCGCAACAATGCGTAACTGCCTGCCACACCGTCCACAATGTTCCGGACTTCGGCAACAGGAAGGATGAAATCAAGTGGATCTGGGTTGAATCCTACAACCATGTTTTTCCGGAGAACACCCAGTACAAGCGGCCGGACTCCCTCAAGGAAATGCCCATCCTGGCCCTGTGCAACCACTGTGACAACCCGCCCTGCGTTCGGGCCTGCCCCACCAAGGCCACCTATAAGACCAAGGACGGCATCGTGGCCATGGACTACCATCGTTGCATCGGCTGCCGGTTCTGTATGGCCGCCTGCCCTTATGGCGCCCGGAGCTTCAACTGGCGCGACCCGCGCGGCAAGGATGCCAATGGTCAGCCGTTTATCAAGGAGTTGAACCCAAAGTTCCCGGCCCGGATGCGCGGGGTTGTTGAGAAATGCAATTTCTGCACCGAACGTCTGGCCATCGGTCAGATTCCGGCCTGTGTCGAAGTCGCAACCCAAACAAAGGCCCTTGTCTTCGGAGACATGAATGATCCCGAGTCAGAGATCAGCCAGGTACTGAAGACATCCTTTACCATTCAGCGGAATCCTGCAATAGGGACACATCCATCCCTCTTCTATATTATTTGAGGTGAAAGATCATGATTGAAAAAGCATTAAAAGGAAGCACGGGGTACTGGGTATGGATGCTCTTCCTGCTCTCCATAATGGGTGTGGGTGGTCTCAGCTATGTCCAGCAATTCAACTACGGCCTGGGCATCACCGGCATGAGCCGGGATGTAACCTGGGGGATCTACATCTCCCAGTTCACCTTTCTGGTGGGTGTCGCGGCAGGCGGCTTGATGCTGGTCTTGCCGTATTATATCCATAACTACAAAGCGTTCGGCCGCATCGTTATTCTTGGCGAGTTCATGGCCATCGCCGCCATCGCCATGTGCCTGATGTTCATCATCGCCGACTTGGGCCAGCCCATGCGGGCGCTGAATGTTCTGCTCCATCCCACCCCCAACTCCATGTTGTTCTGGGATATGATCGTCTTAAACGGCTATCTGTTCCTGAACATCCTCTGCGGCTGGGTGGTTTTGCAGTCCGAGTACAAAGGAATCAAGTACCCAAGGTGGATCAAGCCTTTTATCTACCTTTCCATCCCTTGGGCAGTCAGCATCCATACCGTCACCGCCTTCCTGTACTGCGGTCTTCCGGGGCGTCATTTCTGGCTCACCGCCATTCTGGCCCCTCGATTTTTGGCCTCCGCCTTTGCAGCGGGACCGGCTTTGCTCATGGTCATCGCCATGGTTCTCAAGCGTACCACCAAGTTTGACGTGGGCCGCGAGGCGCAGGATAAACTGGTGACCATTATCGGCTATGCCGCAATGCTCAACTTTTTCTTCCTGGGCTGTGAATTCTTTGTTGCGTACTACAGCCAGATCCCCGGCCATATGCATACCCTGGACTACCTCTTCTGGGGTCTTGGCCATGGCGATCAGGTATTCAACAATCTGGTGCCCTTCATGCGCGCTTCCGTGGTCATGGGATTGGCGGGTATTGCTCTGATCTTTGTCTCACGGGCCAAGCAGTCCGATGGGCTTCTGGTCGTTTCCTGCCTGCTCATCTTCTTTTCCTTCTGGATCGACAAGGGCCTCGGCCTGGTCCTTGGCGGCTTTGTTCCCACCCCCATGGACTATGTAACCGAGTACTACCCCAGCGCTCAGGAACTCGGCATTACCGCCGCCATCTGGGCCACGGGTTTCTTCATTCTCTCCATCCTCTATAAGGTGGCAATCAGCGTAAAGCTTGAGAAAGACGCTTAAAACAAATCTTTCACGCTGTGCAGCATAGTTGATTCAAGGCAAGCTCCTTTGTGGGGCTTGCCTTTTTTTTTGCCCCACATGGGTTCATTTCCCTTAACGACCTATTTCTCATCAATAATATGGGTGGTTTGCCCGATTGTTATATTGTATTCTGCCGATATCTTTGATAATTGACCCTGCTCATTTCGCGTTTTTCCGGAATATTACTGATGCCGGACACCACACACTGAGTCCACCATGACGCCGACGCACACACCCAACAAACACGCAATTGCCTCCATCCTCGACAAGATAGGCAATACCCCGCTGATTCCCATTAAGCGTTTGAATCCTCTTAAAAAAGTGGCCATCTACGCAAAACTGGAGGCTTTCAACCCCGGCGGCTCGGTCAAGGACCGCGTTGCCCTGAACATGATTGAAACCGCTGAAGCCGAAGGAGAACTGACTCCGGACAAAATCGTCCTTGAAGCCACCAGCGGCAATACCGGGATCGGATTGGCCATGGTCTGCGCGGTCAAAGGATATAAATGCCAGTTGATCATGCCTGAATCGGCAAGCATAGAGCGCCGTAAGATTATGGAAGCACTTGGCGCCGAGATTCTCCTGACTCCAGGCAAGCGCGGCACCGATGGGGCCATCGAACAAGCCTATGCCCTGGCCCGCCAATATCCGGATCGCTATTTCCTCACCGATCAGTTCAACAATGCGGCAAACTGGCAGACCCATTACAAAACGACCGGCCCGGAGATCTGGGAGCAAAGCGAAGGCAAGGTCACGGACATCATCGCCACCTTAGGAACTTCCGGCACTGTCATGGGTTTGTGCCGCTATTTTGCAGAATTCCACCCGGAAGTGCGCATCACCGCAGTGGAGCCTTTTCTCGGCCATAAGCTGCAGGGGCTCAAGAACATGAAAGAGTCCTACACCCCTGGAATTTTTGACAAAAAACTTCCATTCCAGATCATCAACATCCCTGATGAGGAGGCTTTCAGCTCGGTCCGTCTCCTGGCCAGAAAGGAAGGGATTTTTGCCGGAATGAGCTCAGGGGCAGCCATGTCTGCAGCCTTGACCCGCGCCGCTCAGCTGAAGGAGGGCGTCCTCGTGGTCATCTTCCCCGACGGTGGCGAGAAATACCTGAGCACCGAACTGTTCACCAAACAGGAACCAGAGGAATCGCAGCAGGCTGAGCTGCGTTTTTTCAACACCCTCTCACGGAAAAAAGAGGTGTTTCGTTCCATTATTCCCGAAACCGTGACTTTCTACGCTTGCGGCCCCACCGCCCACGAGCTGGCCCATCTGGCCCACTGCCGCCGATTTATGGTTGCCGACCTCGTACACCGGGTCTTGGTCCTTAAAGGCTATCAGGTCAAATTCTACATGAATTTCACCGATCTGGACGACAATACCATCCAGGGGGCGCACCAGCACAAAGAGAGTATTGCCGGGTTCACCGATGCATATATTCAGGAGTTCAAGCAGGACATGGCTGCGCTGGAAATTCTGGAAGCAACGGGCTACCCCAGAGCCTCCGAACATGTTCCTGCTATGATCACCCTGGCCAAAAAGCTGGTGGACAAAGGGTACGCATACGAAAAACACGGCTCCATCTATTTTGACATTTCTAAATTCAGCAAATATGGGCGTCTTTCCGGGGTTGACTTGAGCAAGATTCAGGTCGGCAAAACCGTTGATCTGGATGATTACGAAAAGGAAAACCCGGTTGATTTTACCCTGCTCAAACGCTCGACATTGAGCGAATTGAAAAGCGGTGTTTTTTTCCAGACAGAATGGGGGAACATGCGACCCGGCTGGCACATTGAATGTGCGGCCATGACCCTGGATCTGCTTGGCGAAACCATGGATATCCATACCAGTGGCCGCGATCTGCTTTTCCCGCACCACGAAAACGAAAACGCCATCGCCGAAGCTCTCACCGGCAAACCTTTGGCGAATTTCTGGCTACACAGCGAACTGCTGCTGGTGGACAGCAAAAAGATGTCTGTGGACAACCAGAACATCATCACCCTGCGGGATGTCCTGGCCAAGGGCTATACCGGCCGGGAAATGCGTTATTTTCTGATCCGCACCCATTACCGGAAGCCGATCAATTTCTCCTTCCGCAGCCTGGACGCAGCCCGCAAAAATCTGCAGCGCCTTGACGGCTTTATCGTTAAGCTGCTCTGTCTGCCACCAGGTTTGCCCCATCCGGAAGTCGCGGCCTACCTCTCCGACATGGAAGACCGTTTCTTCACCGCCCTGGACGATGATCTGAACGTTTCGAAAGCCTTTGCTGCGCTTTTTGATTTTGTCAAAAAAACCAACCAGATCCTGAGCCAGGGCCTCCTTGATCGGGAACAAAAAGACTATATCCTGGAAGCTTTACGCCGGATCAACACAGTCCTGCGGATCATGCGACTCGAAGAATGCCCACTTGCCCCGGAGATCGACAGGCTGATCCGGGATAGGGAAGAAGCGAGGAAACAAAAGGATTGGCAGAAGGCGGATGGGGTGCGCCAGGAGTTGGCGGAAAAGGGTATCGAGGTGGTCGACACCGCAAAAGGCCCTGTCTGGAAAGAAGTGGAGAAAAAAGATTAGGGCCTGACTCAGGATGCGGGGGCGAAAACGGTATTGCTTTCTTGGCCCGATCGTTCTAATATCTGTCGCACACTGGCGCCCGTAGCTCAGCCGGATAGAGCACCGGCCTTCTAAGCCGTAGGTCACAGGTTCGAATCCTGTCGGGCGCACCACGTATCACAACCACCCTGTGGACGAATCCTGCTAGTGTTCCATCATGTGCCAGAGCGTCTGACCCAAGGCGAAGAGAGGCGCGACAAACAGGGTGATCAGGAGCAACGCCTGCTTTTGCAACCAGGTATTTGTTAGCAGTTCGATCACCCCGCCGGAATCATCAGCCAGCCAAAAGGCCAGGAGGGGAAACAGCACCCCACTCAGACCCAGCAGAACAACCTCGGTTATCAGCAATTTCCGAACAAACAACTTTCCTCCGTCACACAGAATCCTCACCCAATCCATCCTCGCAGAAAAAAGCTGCAAGCCATCGCAATTCTCCCGAACCTGAGCCAGTCTTTCCTGGACAGCCTGGTAAAGCTGGCCATGCATATTCTGCTGGGCAATACCCTCTATTTCAGTCAGCTTTTCCCGTGTTGCCTCAAGAATTTCCTGAAAATTTTTGAAGAAAGACTGGTAGGGATACCCCTGCCAATATCTTCGGAAAGATTCCCAGGTGGACACCATCCTGGCAATATCCACCTTCATGGCATCAAGGGTATTTTCCTGTAGACGATAGCACGCGCGCAACAAAGCCTGCGCCTTGTGCGCCACATCGATGAGGTCGTAATAACTGCCTTGGGCAAACTGCTTTTCCAGACCGGCAAGGTCGGCAAACAGGGAAGTGTGGCTCTCTTCGGCAGGAAACCACGTCTGCAGATCCTGGCAAACAGCCTGGGCCTTGAGCAGACTGTCTTCCGCCTCCTGGCGTTGGACCTGAAGCCGCACAACCAGAAGATCTTCAACCGGCCCGGCAACTGCACACAGCTGCGGGTCCATGAGCGCGGTCAAAAACAGCTCTTTGCGATCACCAACCAAGGCCCGAAGCTGCCGAATGCCTTTTTCTCCCAGATCCCCCAGGACCATGAGCTGGAACTGGCGGTAGAGCGCCTCGCCAAGATCACGCCGCACACTGAAAACATTGTCCAAGACGTGTCCAGCCTTCCAGTGGTCATCATGCAGGGCATAGTATCTGGACTGCAACAGGGAAACATAGATCTTTTCCTTATCGGATTTCGATATGATGGCAGCATGTTCCAGAAAATGCTCAAGATCGCTCTCCCGGTCGAGTTCCAAAGCGACAAAGGCGCGGCCGATGGTGGCATAAAACTGCTTGCCTTTAAGCCTTCTGCTTTCCTCGACAAAAAGATCCTCGGCCTGGGCGTGCTGCCCCACCCGTAGACAATCAAGGCCAAGATGCAGGCTGTGGCTGTCCACAGAAACCATCTCCGGCTTGATCAATTCCTCCCATTTGGAGTTACTGTTAAAGGCAATATTCCACAAAAATCTGGGCTGATAGATCAGATTCAGATCAAAGTAGGCAATATACACCTGGAGGAGCGGGTTCTGCCGGATCTGGGAAATGGTAAGTCCGGCGGCCATCATGTTGGCCAGTTTTTCCTGGATGGCCATGGCACTGGCAAACTGCTCACTCAATGTTTCAAGAGGCAGATATCCGGCCAGAGAAATCCCCTGAGTGGCCATGGTCAACATTTTACTGGGGCAATCCATCGGCCGGTGGGTGGTCATGCCGCAATAAAAACAAGGAGCAAGCGTTCCGGAAAGGGGAAGGGCCCGGTGGGGAAAAATCGACACCCTGGGAGTTTCCGGTATGGACACGGAGAGGAGATACAACCCGTTGTCAGCCTCGGTAAAGGTGTGGGACAACGAATTTTCAGCGGACAGAACTTCCGACCACTGCTGTTTCAATGGTCGGGTCACATAGGGCTGCTCGTACAAAAGAACATCCCAAAAGCTTGCAGTTGCGTCATGCAGGGGCCCCAGAGGAGCTCCCTCTTTTTCACGGTGCAAGACAACGTGCAAGGGAAGGGGACCGGTGTTTTCCTTCCATTCATAAATCTTTTTCAGCCGGGCCACGCTTTCCAGCAAGGTGACGCAGGCTATATCCGGCTGCGAAAAATGAAACAGTAACAAGGCCTCAGTGCTGGCGGGATCTTCCTTCCCCTTCACACCAAGGGCCTGACGAAGTTCCAGAAGAAAATCCGCCCAACTTTCTCCCAGGATATTCTGCCCCTGGTAATTCAAGACGTGGAGGGCGAGGACGATGGTGAATTCTGCTGCCATGAATGAAATAGCCTGTCCTTGTCAGAAATGTCCGTCCCCGGACTAGAGGCACTTGTCCAGAATGGCGCGTGCTTCCTTGTGGCCGGGATCGATACGGAGCACCTTTGAAACCCACTGATCAGCCCGCACCAGCAATTTCAAAGAAAAATAGGCTCTGCCCAGAGCCAGGAACAGCTCGGCATCCTCGGATGTTTTTTCCGCAGCCTTTTCAAGCAACTTGACTGCTTCGTGGCAATCACCTGCATTATACAGAGCCATCCCGATTTTTTTGTTCAAATAGATACGCTCCGGGTCCGCCTTCAGCACCTCCCGGTAGGATTTAACAGCCAACTCCCCCAAGCCGCAACCATTGCAGGTGTCGGCAATATCTTCCTTAAAGTCGATATCGTTGTTTTTTGTTTTCAAGACCAGACGCAGGACTTTTTCCGCCTCGGGCATCATTTTTTTCTTGATGAGCAGCTTGGCGAAATTCATGGCCCGATCTGCATGCCTGGGGCTGATCTCCATGGCCCGGTTGAAGTTCTCCAGAGCCATTTCCATCTTGCCCTGGCGGAAGTAGATCTGGCCAAGGGCATGGTAGGAACTGACATCAAGCCGATTGATCTCCACGGCCTTTTCAAAACAGAGCTGGGCTTTTTTCAGGTCTCCCTTTTTCCCAAAGAGACGCCCCATCTCCCGGTAGGGTTTTGAAGAGCGGTCGTTCAGCTTGCCGGCCTCTTGCGCCGCACCAATGGCACCGTCGATATCACCCTTTTCATCAAGAGTGCGGGCCTTAAGCAACAACTGGTTGAAGGGTGAAGGGTTATTGATCTGGCCGAGAAGCTCAACGACTTTCTGCTCCAACGTCGCAGTGACAAAAGGCTTGGTCATGTAGGCGTCAACATCTTGTTCCGCCGCTTCAGCGACAATATCCATGTTGGCTTCTGCTGTAACCATGAGAAAGGGGATATCGCGCAGCTTCTTGGTGGATCGGATCATGCCCAGCAACTCGGTGCCCGACATATAGGGCATGTTGTAATCACAGATGATAAAATCGATGGGAATCTTTTCATCCTGAAGGAGTTTCCAGGCATCCCTGCCATTGGCCGCCTCGTAAAACTCCTTGCCGAAATTGACCAGTTTCAGCATGGCCTTGATGGATCGGCGCATGTTGTCGATATCATCCACGACAAGAAAAACCATGTCTTTTGGCGCTTTCGCTTTCATCCTGCTTTTTCCCTCTTGCTGCGAACTGTCAGCTCTGTGTTACAGGGGCAATCTGAAATAAAACCTGGAACCCTTGCCAGGTTCACTTTCCACTCCGATCCTGCCCCGATGAATCTCCACCGCCAGACGACAAAAATAAAGGCCCAGGCCGGTACCGACCAGGGCATCCTGCTTGTTGGAGATTCTGGCATACTTCTCGAAAATGGTGCGGTGCTTCGAAGCCGGAATTCCAGGACCCTGATCCTGGACATAAAATTCCAGCTGCTTTTTCCCGGACACCCGCCGACAACCAAAACGAATCGTGGTGTTGCCCGCGCAATACCCCAGCGCATTAGTAAGCAGATTCTGCAACACCCGCAGCACGAGGATCCGATCCAGGGAAATCTGCGGCAGATCCGGTTCTACCTCCAGAATCAACGCCACTCCCTTGATCTTGGCCATCCCCTTGATACTGCTCAGACTTTCGGCCAGCATGGGATCAGGCGTGACAATTTCCTTAATGGGCGCAAGCTTGCCGTCTTCAATCTTGCCGATGGTTACCAGGTTTGAGACCATACGCACCGCCCGGTCGCACCCCATCTGGGCCGACTCGAGAAACTCCCGGTTTTCCTCGGAAACGCTATACGACAGAATATCGAGATTGGCGACCACCTCGGAAAGCGGTCCTTTGAGGTCATGAACGAGCATACGGGAGAGTTCGGCGCGCAAGCCCTCCTGATGCTTCAGCTCCTGGTTGCGCTGCCTGAGCGTACGCTGTTGACGCCGCAGATCCTGCTGCAGATTTTCCTGAACGAGCAGGGAGAGGATGATGCTGCTGAAATCAAAAAGGCGGGTGATGTCCTGCTTGAGCAGATCCCGATCTCCGATCTTGTCGGTCACATTGATGACGCCAAGCACTTTACCTTTATGGAGAATCGGCATGGAGAGCAGCGAATTGCGCTTGTAGCTGCTGCGGCACATTCGGTCAAACCGTTTATCCTTGGAAATGTCCTTGATGAAGAGGGGCTCCTGATTCCTGGCAGCCCACGCGGCCACGGAACGCTCACCATCAATGGTCTGCTCGTGGCCAAGGATCTCGGACCGGCTTGCTGCCCGGACCACCAGATATTTCTTTCGTTCAAGCACCATGAGGGAGCCTTGCTCCACCCGGAGATAGTCCAGGATAACCTCGAGGATCCGGCCCAGACGTGCATGATAATCAAGACGGGGGGTGTTGATCACTCCGGCAATCAGTGAAAAACTATCCAGGAGCCGGTTGGCCAGATCCTGATCGCGCAACTCTTTCTGTGCACCCTTCACGGCAGCCCCTTTTCCCGTAGAGATTTGTCGGCAACAATCGTAACTGTCCAGCAGCATCGCATCTGCTTTGTCGTCGGCCTGCTCGTGTGCACAAACACACTTCGTAGACCTCGTCCGCGCATCTGCACCACTGCGGAACAGTTACCAATCCGATTCCCATGAAAAATCATTTTACTTTTTGCATGGTATCACAAAAAAAACGGCTGGGTAAAGCGGCAACTGGAGCTATTCCCATAACTATAGCATGAGCCGGAATTAAACGAAACCCACGGGAGGAACTGTTCAGCAGTGGTGCAGATGCGCGAAAGAGGTCGATTCGCTTCAGTATGCGAATCGACCGATGACAAAGCAGATGCGATGCTGCTGGACAGTTACTCCCATTCGATGGTTCCCGGCGGTTTGCCGGTCACATCATAGACCACCCGGGAGATGCCGCGCACCTCGTTGGCGATCCGCCGGGAAACATGGTCGAGAAAATCGTAGGGAAGATGGGCCCAGCGGGCGGTCATGAAATCCACGGTCTCCACGGCCCGCAAGGCAACGACATGGGCGTACTGCCGGTTGTCGCCGATCACGCCCACAGATTTCACCGGAAGGAACACAGTGAAGGCCTGGGAAACCTTGTCGTAGAGCTCGTTCTTGCGCAGCTCCTCGATGAAAATCTCATCGGCCAGACGCAAGGTATCGGCGTAGTCCTTGCGCACCTCGCCCAAGATCCGCACCCCGAGCCCAGGGCCGGGGAAGGGATGCCGATAGACCATCTCATAGGGCAACCCAAGTTCGACCCCAATGACGCGGACCTCGTCCTTAAACAGCTCACGCAGGGGCTCCACCAGACCAAGCTTCATATGCTCCGGCAAACCACCCACATTGTGATGGCTCTTGATCACCTTGGCCTTGCCGGTTTTGGCACCCGCCGATTCAATGACATCGGGATAAATGGTGCCCTGGGCCAGCCACTTGGCATTGACGAGTTTTTCCGCCTCTTCCTCGAAGATCTCGATAAAGGTGTTGCCGATGACCTTACGCTTCTGCTCCGGATCTTCCACTCCTTTGAGCCCATCGAGAAACCGCTCCTCCGCGTCCACCCGTAGCACCTTGACCCCCATGTGCTTGCCAAAGGTGGTCATGACCTGATCGCCCTCATGCAGCCGCAACAGCCCGTTATCCACAAACAC
>VMSS01000209.1 GCA_013791995.1 Desulfurivibrio sp.
CCCGCTTCAGTGACGCCGAGATGCAGGGGGTAATCGCATTGGTTGGACAAGAGCCGGTATGCTTCCAGAGTGGTGAGCGCGTCCGAGGACTTAATCGAAATCTTGATCTGGTCAAAATCAAGTTTTTCCAGTAACCGGACATTACGCAGGGCGCTTTCCACCAAAGCCTCAGGCGTGGGGTGGCCATGCTTTTGCAGAATGTCCTTCTACACCGAGCCGGAGTTAACCCCGACCCGGATGGGAACCCGGTGTTGTTTTGCCGCGGCAACAACCCGGGCAAGCTTGTCAGGGCCGCCAAGGTTTCCCGGGTTGATTCGGATGCCCTGAGCGCCGTGTTCCATGCTGGCCGTGGCCAGCCGCGCGTCAAAATGGATATCGGCAATGAGGGGGATGGTGATCTGTTCCCGGATATGGGTGATGGCCGCGGCTGCCTCAAGGTCCAGAACCGCTACCCGGATGATCTCGCAGCCCGCCTCGGTGAGGCGTTCGATCTGGGCGACGGTGGCAGCCACATCCCGCGTATCGGTGTTGGTCATGGACTGCACGGCAATGGGGGCGCCATTACCCAGCGGCACGTTGCCCACCATGATTTGTCGTGTTTTTTTACGGATTATCATGGTGCGAGAGTATACACTTTTGCTCTTTTTCCTGCATCTTTCTTTTGGCGGGTTTCCTGATGCAGCGCGGTATTTTTTTGCCACTCAAAACATGAAAAAATATGGGGTGCCCGGGAAAGTCCGATTGCGGGTGCGCGGCTCATTGTAATTAACCGTGAAGCTGCCTTGAAAAAGCGTTTTCCAACTGGTAGGATACCGCCATGAAACTCCTTGTTACCGTACTCGGGCTTGTTTTTATTTTGGAAGCGATTCCTTATGTCCTCTTTCCCGAGGCCATGCAGCGGTGGCTTGCCAGGCTCAGCCAGATGGAGGCCGGCTCCTTGCGGTCCACGGGCCTCTTTGCTCTTGGCCTAGGCCTTCTGCTTTGTTATCTTGCCCAGCGAACCGGGATTTTCCCCTGATGGAAGCTGGTGTGTCCCGGTTTTCGCTTATTTCCCTCTATACAGTATCGTAATGGAATCCATGACCGGCAACATCGATTTTTTACTTGCCTCCTATCAGTTTGCGCTGCCTGAGGAGAATATCGCCCAGTACCCCTTGGCCCAACGTGATTCTTCACGGCTGCTGGTGGTGGATTGCCTCACTGCGGAGACCCGGGACCGGAAATTTGTCGACATCTGTGACTATCTTGCCCCAGGGGATATTCTGGTGATCAACAACACCCGCGTTTTTCCGGCCCGTTTGCTTGGCAGAAAGGAAACCGGCGGCAAGGCGGAGCTGTTGATCCTGGAATATCCGGTTCCTGAAGCAGGTTTTGTGAACGGAGAACCGGGTGGCTGGCAGCAGGCTACAGTGGTCGGACTGGTGAAAAGCGCCAAACGACCGCAACCTGGCGGGCGGTTGTTTTTTTCGGGAAATCTGACCGGCACGGTGCAGGAATTGCTGCCGGACGGCAAGGTGCGGGTTGCTTTGCATTACAGGGGGGATTTGGCTGGAATTTTGGAAAATCATGGGCAAATGCCCCTGCCGCCTTATATTCATCGGGAAGAAGGACAGACAGAGGAGGATCGGCAGCGATATCAGACAGTCTATGCCGAAAATCCAGGGGCAGTGGCCGCACCCACCGCAGGGCTCCATTTTACCCCCGAACTTCTGGAGAGGATTCAGGCGCTGGGGGTCCGGATAGCCCAGGTCACTCTGCATGTCGGCTATGGAACCTTTGCCCCGGTGCGGGTGGAGGATATCCGGGAGCATGCCATCCACGCCGAATATCTCAAGGTTACCGAAGAGGCAGCCGCGCTGGTTAACGAAACACGGGCTGCAGGGGGGAGAGTATGGGCGGTTGGCACAACCTCGGTGCGCGCTCTGGAGTTTGCCGCGGAGGCCACGGGACAGGTCGTCGCCAGAAGCGGGTTTTGTGATCTCTATATTTATCCAGGCTATCAGTTCAGGGTGGTTGACAACCTGATCACCAACTTCCATCTGCCGCAGTCATCCCTGCTGTTTCTGGTCAGCGCTCTGGTGGGGCGGGCACGGATTCTTGCGGCGTATGGAGAGGCGGTGGAAAAAGGGTACCGATTTTACAGCTACGGTGATGCCATGGCCTTGATTACCAAGCATCATCGAAGGTGATCCGTTCAATCGCACTTGCAGGCGGCGCCTTTCTTGGCAGGGCAGGATGGGGCAGCATCGGAGACTTCCTTGGCAGGGCAGGATGGGGCAGCATCGCCGCATGCAGTCTGGCAGGATGAACTTGGGCTGCCGGGGCTGTTGCTGTATCCATCGGAGTACCAGCCTCCTCCTTTTAACTGGAAGGAACTGCGGGAGATAAGTTTTTTGAGATTGCCCGTGCAAGCGGGGCAGGTGACCAACGGTTTGTCGGATAGGCTCTGTTGCGCTTCGATTACATCCTGGCAGGCTTCACACTGGTATTCATAAATAGGCATTTCTGGTCCCTCCGTTTTGAGTCCAGTACGGTGATATGTTAAAAAAAAACGCCGGAAACAGATTTTTTTGTTGTTTCCAGCGAAACATCTGTAAACTTGATATACTTTACGGTATGGCCCTTCTCGGAAATAGGGTATAATTTAATGCTGGTTACCCGATCTGTCAATGTCTAGCAATGTATTCCCCTGCTGATGCGGGTTAAGTGCCTGTTGTGGACAAAAAAACGGGAGGAACAGGGATGCAGAGAATACTGATGGCCCAGGCTGGTCCGGGAATGATCCTGGCCAAGGAAATCCTGAACCCCGATGGGATGGTGCTCTGTGGGGCTGGAACGCCTCTTACCCCGGCCTTGATTGAGCGATTGATCAGTATGGACATCGTTGATGTGACGGTGGAAGGGCATCCTGTGAATGTTGAGGGGGAAAAGACTCTGCAGGAAGAATTGCAGGAGATTGATTTACGCTTTCAGCGGGTTGAAGATATGGCGCCGCTCATGTATCTCAAAAAACGGATTCAGGCAAAACTGGTAGCCTCGCGGAGTTTTGAGGCTGCTGCCCAATAACCGGTATATTTTTTACTATCGTTACGGCCCCTTGTGTTGTTTGCGATAGTGCAATGGTACACATTCTGAATGGCGGCTAATGATGGATGAGCAAAAACGTGCCCAGTTCAAAAAGGTGCTGCGGGAGATAAAAAATCTGCCGACCCTGCCCGGAATCGTTGCCAAGCTGGGGAAGATGGCCGAGGATCCTGACACGACCACCGAGCAGATGGGTCGAGTGATCAGCAAGGATCACATTTTAGCCAGCAAGCTTCTTAAGCTGGTGAATTCGGCATTTTACGGCTTTCCGCAACGGATTAGTTCCTTAAACAGCGCCATTATTCTCCTGGGTTTTAATGTTATCAAGAGTTTGATCATCAGCGCCTCCATATTTGAAGTCATGGAGTCGCAGGATGTGGAGCTTTGGGAGCATTCCCTGGGATGTGCCGTAGTCTGTAACGTTCTTGCCCGGCATATGGGGGTGAAGGACCCGGAAGAGATCAGTACCGCCGGGCTTATCCATGATATTGGCAAGGTTGCCATTAAGATGGAACTGCCCCGAGAGTACGCAATGATCACCGAGCTGTCCCAGGAGAAAAAAATCTCCAGGCTTGAGGCGGAACGGGAAATCCTGGGCCTGGATCATGCCGAGGTGGGAAGCTGGCTCGCCAAGAGCTGGAATCTGCCCAACAAACTGGTTGAGCCCATTGCCTGCCATCATGATCCGCAGCTTGCCAAGGAAGAGCAGCAGGCCAGCGCCATTGTTCATTTTGCCAATATAATGATCCGGGGGCTTGGTTATGGGCATGCCGGAGATATATGGGTGCCGCCGCTGAACAACAAGGCCTGGAAGTTGCTGGCCCTTGCCCCCGCCGATATTGATCCCTTGCTGATGGAAATTGAGGAAAAACTTTGGGACGTCAAGGGCTTCAGCCTCGACATTCAGAGCAAACAGGAAGGCGCGGCATGACCTTCCGCTCTCATATCTTGAGTGAGGTGGAGCGAAAATGTCCCGTATTCTGACCGCAGGCAGCGACTCGCTGATCATGCCGGATTGCAAGCTTCTTCTTGACGCCAAGGGCTACAAGATGAAACATTGCACGAATCTTCATGAGGCTTTGTCGCTGGTGCTGGAAGATCCTCCGGATTTGCTGATCACGGAAAAGGGTTTTTCCGGGAAAAACGGCGATATTGAACTGATTCGGGCCGTGAAGGCTTGTCTGCAAAAGGCCAATATTCCCATCCTCCTGATCATGGAAGAGAGTCAACTCCAAGTGGAACTGGACTGGGACAATTATCCTGTGGATGACATCATCACCAGGCCTTTTACCCCCGAGGTTCTGCTTACCCGGATTCGTCTGGCGGAATCCCGCATGATTCGCGCCTTTGATAACAATCCCCTCAGTCGGCTTCCCGGGAACACCTCGATTGTCCGTGCCATCCAGCGGGTTCTCGGGGAACCGGACGGCTATGCTGTCTGCTATGTGGATATTGACAATTTCAAACCGTATAACGATCGGTATGGTTTTACCCGAGGCGATGAGGTTATCCTCATGGTGGCCCGGGTCATGGTGAATGTTGTGGACGAGGTTGCCAGAAAAGGCAGCTTTGTCGGGCATATCGGTGGTGATGATTATGTTTACATCGTCCGAGAAGAGATGGTGGAGCCGGTCTGCAAAAAGATACTGGCCAATTTCGACCTGGTGCGGAACATGTTTTTGAGTGCGGAAGACATAGCTGTCGGCGAGTTTGTCGGACGCGACCGCCAGGACCGCGAAACACGCTTCGGGCTTTTGAGTCTTTCCATCGCTGCGGTGACAACCGGTGGCGGCAAATACACGCACTATGGCGAGGTTTCTTCTGTTGCTTCCCAGCTCAAGCATTGCGTGAAGAAACTGGATGGCAGCAATTATTTGATTGATCGACGGGATATATAGCCGTGGCTCATCTGTAGTCGGGAGATTGGCTGCGGCCCGAGGGAGAGTAAAGGCAAGATATGCAGCACCTGTTCCGAATCCGGATGCAGGTGCTTTTTTTGTGCTGATCATTGGTGAGTGATGATGCAGTAAACAATGGAGAGAAAACTGCGGTGCAATGATAATTTGTTGTCTGCCCGTTCATTGTGCTGTCTGGTGTTGTCTGGAAAAAAACTTGCATTGCTATTTGTTTTGCGATAGGTATGTTTCTATATGTTTTTTACTTGTAATGATCAATGGCGGAGGATGTAAACATGGGAAAATCGCTTGTTGAAATGGCGGCGGATCTGGTCCAGTCGCAATGTGCTTCAAAGGGAATGAATACAGAGGAGATAACCCTGGCATTGCAATCTACTTTTAATGCATTGCAGGTTTTGCAGGCAGGCGAAGCAAAATTGCAGGCTGGAATTTCAGAAGGAATTTCCGGGTTGGTGGCTGCTCCATGCATGACCCCGGAAAAATCCATTCAGAAAAATAAAATAGTTTGTCTGGAGTGTGGCCAGGAATTCAAGATGCTGTCGCCAAAACATCTGCGCTCCCATGGTCTGACCGGCAGAGAGTACCGGGAAAAATGGGGTTTTCCCCTGCGGCAGCCTCTCTGTGCAAAGTCACTTTCCGAGCGGCGTAAAAAAGCAGGAAAAGACCGTGGTCTGCCGGATAATTTACGTAAAGCCATTGCCAAGCGCAAAAAAAACGGCCAGGCCAAGAAAGCGGGCGCCATGAAAAAATAGCCGCTAAGTCAAGGGAGTGATAACTGGTCCCTTGATGAGGGCCTTTGACCGAAAGGTCGGGGGCCCTTTTTTTTGTCAAGGAGAGGGGAGACTTCGGCTGGAAGCTGAGGCTGAACCAGGGGATGGATGTTGACTTTTCCCCGAATAAACAGCATAGTTCCCGGTGTTTTTCAACATCTATTCTGGTGGGTTTTTCTTTTATTTTATTGTGAGTGTCCCATGATTGGTATTTTTGATTCGGGTGTGGGTGGAATGACTGTGGCCAGGGCTGTTGAGCAGCTTCTGCCGCAATACCGCATTGCCTATTTCGGCGATCTGGCCCGGACCCCCTATGGCTCCAAGAGTCCGGAAACCATTATCGCCTATTCCCGGCAGAATACGGAGTTTCTCCTCGCTCAGGGAGCAAAGATCATCATTGTTGCCTGTAATACTGCAGCCAGCGTGGCCTCAGAGATTCTCCAGCAGGAATTTTCCGTACCCATTTTCGAGGTTATCACCCCGGCTGTGCGTAAGGCTGTCGCTGCGAGCAGCTCTGGCCGGATCGGAGTGATCGGCACCAGGGCCACCATCAAGAGCGGGGTGTATGAAAAAAAGATTTTAGCCGCGCAATCGGAGTACACTGTATATTCTCAGGCCTGTCCCCTTCTGGTTCCATTGGTTGAGGAAGGTTGGCTGGACAAGCGGGAAACGAAGATGATTCTCCGCCGCTATCTTCAGCCGCTTCGGCTCAAGCAGGTAGACACCTTTGTCCTGGGCTGCACCCACTATCCCTTGTTGAAAGATTTGATTCAGCCGCGCATCGGCAAGCGGGTGGCGATTATCGACTCTTCCGAAGTGGTTGCGGAAAGTCTGGCTGTTTTTCTTGAAAACAACCCGAGTGTCGAACAGCAACTCGAACGCAACGGGGAAAGCCATTATTATGTTTCCGACGTGACCGATGCGGCTGTCGATATAGCCAAAAAGGTTTTTGGGAGACCCATAACCTTGGAAAAGGTTACCTCTGATATTTTTGGGAGCCGTTAACTGTGCTGCCGTATTGGTCATTAATATGGCCAAATTATCTTATCGCAACGGCGTAACCGGAGTCATTTGCCATGAAACCTACTTTTTTTTCTGATAAATATTTGTTTTTTGTATTGTCTGGTCTCATTTTTCTTGTGGCGTTCCCCGGCGCAGGTCTATGTGCTGCTCCTGCCCCGCTTGAACTTGCCCAGAAACTCCAGGCCCGCTATGAAGAGACCAAGACCATGTCCGCCGATTTTAAGCAGTCCACCTCGGTGCCGATGACAACCCGTAAGCGGATTGGCGCGGGCAAGTTAGTAATTTTTAAGCCCGGACGCATCCGATGGGATTACTTCACCCCGGACCGGCAGGTATTGATCAGCGACGGCAAAAAGGTTTCCATGTATTTCGCCGATTCCGCTCAGATGATGGTGCAGCCTGTTTCTCAATATATCAATTCCGATGTCACCTATGCTTTCTTTGCAGGAACCGGTAATATTGTCCGTGATTTCAAGGTGCTGTCGCCGGAAAGGAAGGGGGATGCGAGCCTTAAAGCAATCAAGCTCGTGCCCAAGACCGCGCATCCGCAGGTGGATTATCTCCATATCTGGATCGATGAAAATTTCATGGTGCGCCGTCTTGAGATTGTCGATCATTTTGGTAGCATAACCGATCTCGTCTTTTCAAATATCACCAGGAACGAGCCGGTCTCTCCCGAGGTTTTCATTTTCACACCGCCTCTGGGCACCGAAATTATCGAGCAATAAAAGCCGTTCAATAGCACCGCATCTGCTTTGTCATCGGCCTGCTCATGTGCAAAAGCACATTTCGCACACCTCTTTCGCGCATCTGCAGCACTTTTGAACGGTTTATGTTTTGGAGTTACCCAAGTTTTAATTTAATGCTTCTAGCGATTATGAGCAGTAAGGATGGCTGAGAACTTAGACCAGTCGCGCCCGCCGTTTCGTCTTGGGTTGATTGCCATGCCCTGGGCGCTTTTCAATCGTCCCTCGGTTCAGCTTGGTGCGCTCAAGGGCTATATGGCCCAAGCCGAACCGGATATTCAGGTTGTCTGTCTGCATCCGTATCTGGGGTTGGCCAAGGGTATCGGGTTGGATCTCTATCGGGAAATATCCACGGATGTCTGGCTCTGCGAGGGGCTGTACGCCGGGCTGTTGTTTCCCGAACAACGTGAAGCGCTGCGCGGGTTTCTTGCAAAAAGGCTCAAACACTGCAAGAGTGCGGGAAACCTTTCCATAGAAAGCCTCTGGCAGAAGGTCGATGAGCATTTGTGGCACTGGCTTTCCCAACAGGACTGGGACCAGTTTGATCTGGTGGGTTTTTCCGTCTGCTTCAACCAGCTGCTGGCTTCGCTTGCGGCGGCCAAGTTGCTCAAAGGGCTCCAGCCGCAGTTGTCCATTGTTTTTGGGGGCTCTTCCTGTGTGGCGGAAATGGGCAGTTCATTGCTTGAGGTCTTTCCCTGGCTTGATTATGTTGTGCATGGTGAGGGAGAGATGCCGCTGGTGACTCTTTGCCGGGTACTGGCCGGGCACCAAACCGATTTGGATTCCCAGGTCATGGTTCGAAATTCTCAGGTGAAAAAAGACTCCTTCGACGGTGCTCAGATCAAGACCCTTTCCGAGTTGCCGGTCCCTGACTACGACGATTTTTTTCTGGACCTGCGCCGGGAGTTTGCCGGGGAGCCTTTTGTCCCGGAGCTGCCGGTGGAATTTTCCCGGGGATGCTGGTGGGGGAAATGCACCTTCTGCAATCTTAATCTTCAGTGGCACGGTTATCGGGGCAAGACGGCGGCCCAGATGGAGCGCGAGGTGTTGTTTCTTTCCGAGCGGCATGGCTCTCTTGATTTCAGCTTTACCGACAATGTCCTGCCGGGGCGGGATTCTGAAACTTTTTTTAAAAAGATGGCCGCAGGGGAAAAGGATTTCCGTTTTTTTGCCGAAATCCGTGTAA
>VMSS01000187.1 GCA_013791995.1 Desulfurivibrio sp.
GTGTAGTTGCCGCTCATGTCGGCATCGAGCGCATCTTTGATCGTGACCCCTGAGGCGCGGACAGTCTTGTTCCCAATGCCGAAATTCTTGTCGAGGAAGGCCTGGCTTCCACCGTTGTTCACCACATCACCGGCACCGGCGATGGCACCGACCGTACCCGTGCCCGTTGCCGCGAGGGTGCCGTCGTAGGTTTTAGTTACAGAGGTGGCCGTCACACTCAAGGCGGCTTTGTTGATGTCCGCCGTCGCAGTCCCGGAACCGTCACCAAATAGAGAAAATCTGCCGCTATCCCCACCACCGAGGGTAAAGCCGGCATAGGTGACCGTTTTACCGGCAACAGCATTCTTGTCCGAGAAAGTTGCCCCTGAACCAGGGTCGACCAGCGTGACGGCACCACCGTCAGTGGGTGTACCCTTGAACGAAAGTGTCGCAGCGTTCGTACCATCATAGGTCTTATTGTTCCCCTGCGCGAACACCCACGCTCTTGCGTCCAAAAGTGCTGACACCTTCGTGTCGTAATATGCAATTTCCGCGCTCGTATTGACGTATCCATCCGGATTGAAACGAATTATTGCCCGTGGGGTGACAACAGAACCTGAACCTACGAATTTAACCGTTCCTCCGGCGACACCGGGACCGGTACCGTCATTGTCGGCGCGCAGAATCACGGAATCGAGATTAGTGTCGGTGCTGATCACACCGTTTACGATCAGGTCATTGCCAGCGCGCAGATTCACAGAACCTCCACCGTTGGCGGTGACCGTGGTAACGCTCACGTTACGCCCGGCACTCACGTCGATCACGGCAGTGTTGGCACTGGCGACGAGCGAGGAAATAGCGATCACGTCATTGCCAGCGATCAACTCGATCCCGGCGCCAATTGTGCTGGCGGTCATCGCGGCATTGACAAGCACGTCATGTCCCGCGTTCAGTATAAGGGTTTGACCGGTAACCCAGGCAATCGCATCGTCGACAGTGATGTCATTGTCTGCCAAAATCTCCCGATCCGTCGTGGCCAAGCTAGCAACCACATTGGCCGCAGTCTCGTCTCCTGCCGCAGCGATTGTCCAATTGACGGGGTCAAGCAGCCATCGACCAGTCTTACCGTGCGGCGCCAGCGTATTGACTCTCGTACCATCGGCAAGCAATAGATGCTTGCCGGAGGTTTCAATGAATCCACCGTCGCCGGAATTCGCACCGCCGCGCGCAGTCAGTGTGCCGCCGATCGATGTGTCGCTATCCGACCAGACGATCACTTTGCCGCCATTACCGCTGGTGATGGCGTCGACCTTAACGCTTGAGTCAGAACTAACTAAGGTCGCCAAGGCGTTCTGCACGGATAAATTCTTTCCTTGGTAGTCGCCACCGATCAACACGGTACCACCGCCCGTCGGGCCGGACGCGTCGACGTTCGCCGCCATCAGACTAACGCGATTGCCCAGCAGTTGGACAATGCCGCCCTTACCTGCCACCTCGTCCGTGCCATTTGCTTCAATCGTGCCGGACACCTGCGTGGTGCCGGATTCGGATTGAACGGTTATCTCGCCGCCCTGCTCACCGTTGGCACTGAGGCGGCTGCCGGTTTCGAGGGTCACGTCCTGCTTTGCCCGCAGGACGATTTTGCCGCCTGCCTCCCGCACCACCTGATCGGCATCGATAATGCCCGCGTTACGAAGCACTGCGCCGTAAATGCCGATTTCCCCGCTTTGCGCAAGGATCTCGCCGAGATTGACAACGGAATTATCGTTCGCCGTTACTTCTACCCTCACCCCCGGTGTGCTGGAGTCGAAGATCTTCACCGACTGGCCAGCAGCCAGGATCACGTCGCCCTGAGGGCTGTTGATGATGCCACTATTGGTGACGCTTGATCCGACCAGATAAACGCTGCCACCCGAAGGCGTGGTGATGCTGCCCTGGTTTTCCACCGTGCCGGCAAGCGAGTTGTCCGCAAAATTGAGCCGGCCCGCGAGAAAATCCTGGTTGCTCAGGTTGAGCGTTGAGGCCACCAACCCGGCCACGTCGATGTGCGCGCCCTGCCCGACCAGAATACCGCTCGGATTGATCAGGAAGACCCTGCCATTCGAGGTGAGCGTGCCGAGGATAGATGAAGGATCGGGACCGATAACACGATTGAGGACGCTCGAGGCGGCGCTTTGCTGAATAAAGCGGGTGGTTTCGCCCGCACCGATCGAGAACCCTTGCCAATTGATAATTGCCCCAGGGCTGTTGACGATATTGAGCGAACTACCCAGAGTGGAGAAGCTGGCCTGCCCCTCAACCACGGTTGGATTCGTACCATTCGCCTGGGCTTGGCCTGCGGCAAAGAGACAGGCAAACGCTGCGGCAACAGTTATCTGCCGCCACAAGAGAGAAACATGGTTACCCCTCGCTGCCATCATCTCGAAGACAAAAAAAGATTTGTTCGGTCTGATGCCGACATCGACGCGCGCTTTGCCAGAGGTAATTCCCAGACCAAGATAATTTTCAATGTGCAGGGCATAGCGGGTCCGCCCGCCGCCCTGATCAATGAGGATGGCCTTGCGGTTATAGCGGACATGATGGCTGGCGGTCTGCAAACCGCCCGGTCCTGCCCCAATGATGCTACATTTGTAACGATTTTTTTTCATAAGCTGGCCGATCTGTAGACCCAGCGACACGCATTGCTTGCCGTCCATGCACTGCTGCGCCTCGGACTCATCCAGAAAGGTCTTGCGCTCGTGGTTGTCTTTCTTGAGATCAACGACCCAAACCTTGTTCTGTTTGTCGTAATCAACCATGAGGTTGATACCGCAGGCGCCTATCTCCGGAAAAACCTTCTTAATCTTCTCGCACAGCTCTTCTTTGGTGTGCATGGCTTTTTCGCCTATTGATAGGTTGTTCTGGCTTCTTATTTTTGGCTCGTCAGCAGAAGAGGCGGGCAAACTCCGTAATCTTTTTTGATGCACAGATCACATCACAATGGATCATCAGTGTGTTTGCTGGTGCATTGTGATGCAAATTGTGCGCCAGGACTGTTGTTAACGAGACACGAATTTCTATAGTATTGACAATAAAGACATTTAGCTAAGACTGCGATGGGGGGACGGGACAGTTAAAAATGGCACATTCTGATATGTCAGGAGTCTCCTGACATATCAGGTTTTTTCGGTGCCTTTAACAGGAATCAATGGCGGATTGAAGCTCAGAACAGGTGGCGGTTTTCCAGAATATGTACCGAAGCCCCTCATACATTCTGCGGATGAAGCTTATTTAAAAAATATAGGCCTTCTGAAACCGGTGTAAATAGGAGGGAAAGAATTGCCCCGGAGTCTTGTCCTGATGAACTTTGAACCAGAGGGTTTATTCTCGCACGAAAAATACTGGGGTTGTTCTCTCTGCTGGAATATACGGGGAGGGGCGAAAATTCTAACGTCCAGAGTGTTGCCAGGCGCTTGCCTTACTGAAGAGCCTGGGCAATCTCCTGCTGCATGGCCTCAATAACCGCTATGGGATCAGCGGCCTTGGAGATGGGGCGACCCACAACCACCTGATCGGCGCCGCTTAAGATGGCACGGCCAGCGGTCATGACTCTGGTCTGGTCATCGGCACTATCGAGCACATTGGCCCCGGGTCGAATCCCCGGCGTGACCAGGAGCAACTTCTCGCCAAGCCCGTTACGCAACCGGGCAGCCTCAAGACCGGAGGAGACCACTCCGTCGCAGCCCAGTTCCAACGCCCGCTTTGCCCGAAAATAGACCAGATCTTCGATGGACTGGGTCATACCCATGGCACGCAGGTCTTCTTCGCCAAAGCTGGTGA
>VMSS01000120.1 GCA_013791995.1 Desulfurivibrio sp.
CGATGCCATGCGCAACGAAATGAAGAAAGCAGCGGGGACCGGGCGGGGTAATTTCGTTATCGAATCGCTGCTGCAGAAAAATAGTGGACCGGCGAGCCAGATAAAAGCAACAGATGATATCGGGACGCATCCGGTGGTGGATAGCATTGAAAAAGCGGCTGTGGCCCCGCCGCTTGCAATGGAGACTGTCCTTTTAGGAATGGCTCCGCTGGAGCGACCTGAAATAGCCATGATTGTTGTGCTTGAGGGTGCTCATATCGATCCCTTAGCCAAGTCGCCGGTAAGGGATATTGCCGAAGAGATGATGCCGCAGGCCAGGGCTGCATTACAAAACAAGGTGAAGCCTCCCACCGCCAAGGAACTGGCTGTGCGTGAAGTCGGCTATTACAAGAAAATGGAAATGATTCAAGCCAAAACCACCCTCCCCGTCACTCTCGCACAGGGACAACAGGGACTTTTCATGCCGGATGTGCAGGGGTTGAGCGGGAGAAAGGCGATGCAGGTCCTGCAGCAATATGGGGTGAGATTGCAGATCGTCGGCTCCGGGCAGGTGGCAAGCCAGTATCCTCTTGCCGGCTCAGCCTTGCGCGGCGTTGAGCAATGTGTGTTGCATCTGAAAGCGATGCAATAAGGATAGTCAGGTACCTGGGATATGGGAAAAACCAACAGCCTTGAGGCAGTATCCCTAAAGACTTTGACCGAGGAGATGGAGATCGTGAACCTGGAGATGCTGCAGGACAAAGCGATACGCAGCATTACAGCCGATTCAAGGCTGGCCGGGCCCGGTTCGTTGTTTGTCGCGATTCCGGGGCTCACGGTGGATGGTCATGACTATCTGGATGCTGCCGTAAAAAAAGGCTGTGCTGCAGTGCTGGTCGGTAAAGGGCGCTGTCGGGGATGGAAGCATAAAAAGGTAACCTGCCTGGAGACACCCGATACTGCGAAGGGTCTGGGGCTTGCAGCTGCAAGTTTCCATGACCATCCTGCCCGGCGAATGCTGATGATCGGCATCACCGGCACAAACGGCAAGACAACGACAACATATCTTGTGGAATCGATCATTCGCCGGTCTGGAGGCAACCCCGGGGTGATCGGCACCGTGAATTACCGCTACAACACGGTGGAAATTCCTGCGCCCTTTACCACTCCTGAGCCGGAAAAACTGCACGGGATTCTGGCTGAAATGGCGAATAACGGAGTCACGCACGTCATCATGGAGACCTCGTCCCATGCCCTTGAGCAAAAAAGGGTGGCAGGCATCCGGTTCGATGTGGCGCTTTTCACCAATTTGAGCCGGGATCACCTTGATTTTCATGGGGATATGGGCAGTTATTTTGCAAGTAAGAAGATGCTTTTTACCGAGCATCTGAAAGAGGATGGCAAGGCGATTGTCATCTGTGATGACCGGAATGAAACCGGCGCCGACTGGGGCAGGCGGCTGCTAAGCGAACTGCGGGCGGACAAAGCCCTGGGGTACATCGGGAAAAATGGACGGACCATGCTTGATTGCGGTTTTTCCGGAACCGCAGTGGCAGTACGGGAGGCCCGGGAAAGTCTGGACGGAACATTCGCAAACCTGACAACCCCGGCTGGGGAACTCCAGATCCGTTCCGGATTGGTCGGTGCCTTTAACCTGAAAAATATTCTCGGTGCCGTCGGGGTAGGTGTGGCCTTGCGGATTCCCGGGGAAAAGATTGTTGCGGGCCTGGCGCACGCTCAGGCCGCTCCCGGAAGACTGGAAAAAGTTCAGTCTCCTCCGGGTGTCAGTGTTTTTGTTGATTTTGCACACTCACCCGATGCCTTGGCCAATGTGCTGCAGACCATGCGTCACCTTACCACGGGGCGTTTGATCGTTATTTTCGGCTGCGGCGGGGATCGCGACCGCGGAAAGCGTCCTGTGATGGGCAAGGTTGCCGGGTCCCTGGCTGATGTGGTTGTCCTCACTTCGGATAATCCGCGGAGCGAAAAACCTGCGGACATTCTGCGGGGGATTGAGGCGGGAATCAAGGAAACCGCATTGCCGCGTTTGCGTCTTGAGGCCATTCTCAAGCGCGAAGCAATGCATGGCTATGACATTGTTCCTTCCCGCCGGGAAGCAATCAGAGAAACGATTCGCCACGCCCACTCCGGAGATGTGGTGTTGCTGTGCGGCAAGGGACATGAGACCTATCAGATAACCCCGGAAGGGAGATTTTTTTTCGATGACAGGCTTGAAGCCGCAGCCCAGGCTGCGGTGATCAACTGGTAATGGTCGGAAGAACTCGGCTGGCTCTCAGAAAGGGGGAAAGGAATGGAACTGGCAACAGTGCGTACAACAGGTGCTTTCAGCATGAAAAATGCAAGAACGGAAAAGAATTCTGACTCAGGCTACGGCGCTCTGCAGAATCCGGTCTGGACGTTGTCCCAGGTTCTTCTGGCAACGGGGGGCAGGTTTCTTTCAGGGAAAACCGAGGCAGGGTTTCGGCGGGTCTGCACGGACAGCCGGTCCATAGAGCCGGGAGACCTCTTCGTGGCCTTGCGCGGGGACAACTTTGACGGGCATGCGTATATCGCCCAAGCCGTAGAAAAAGGGGCTGCCGGTCTGGTTGTGGATACGATTCCCGAAAAAATGCCGCCGGTACCGGTGGTGCTGGTGGCGGAAACCCTTTGCGCCCTCGGGGATCTGGCTGCTTACCGGCGGTCGCTGATGCAGGATTTACAGGTGGTGGCGATAACCGGAAGCTGCGGAAAAACCACGGTCAAGGAGATGATCGCCGCGATCCTGGACAGGGAATACAACGTGCTGAAGACCAAAGGCAATCTAAACAATCTGATCGGTCTGCCGCTGTCCCTGTTGCCTGTTGAATATCACCACGATTTCGCGGTGATGGAAATGGGTATGAATCAGCTTGGTGAAATTGCCCGCCTTACGGAAATCGCGGATCCGGACATCGCCTGCATCACCAATATCCAGGACGCCCATCTTGCCGGGCTCAGCGATATCAACGGGGTTGCCAGGGCTAAAGGTGAGCTTTTTGTCGGGGTTAAGGCGTGGGGCCGATTGGTCGTCAACATCGACGACAAAAGAGTGCGGGGCATAGCCCGGCGGTGCAGTCAGAAAAAAACAACTTTTGGTCGTAGCCCCAAAGCGGACATTCGCGGTGTTCGGTTGCGAAGCCTTGGTGAGCACGGGATGTCTTTCACCCTGCAGATCGGCGGTAATGAGGCGCGGGTGCAAATCCGGAGCCTTGGGGCGCATAATGTGCAGAATGCTTTGGCCGCGGCCGGTATGGCGCATGTGGCCGGAGTGAAATTCAAGGATATAGTGGCCGGGCTTGAGAGCGTAGTGCCTTTTGAAAAACGACTCCAGGTGCAGAAAATCACAGGCGGAATCAGGCTGATAAACGACGTGTATAACGCCAACCCCTCTTCGGTTCTGGCCGCACTGGAGACCCTGAGGCAAATGGACCGCACCCACAAAAAGGTGGTCATCCTCGGGGACATGCTTGAACTCGGGACACAGAGTGTTGCGGCGCATCAAGAAATCGGCAGAAAGGTAGCGCAGCTTGGATTCGACGCTCTGCTGGTCGTGGGTGAATTTGCTGAAGCCATGGTTGCTGCAGCCTGGAAAGCCGGGATGAGCAAGAAGAAGGGTGTGTTTTTCACGGAAAAAGAGCGGGTCAGCCTCTGGTTGCGCGAAAGTATCGCAGCAGGAGACCTGAAACCTGGAGACTGGGTACTGGTCAAAGGTTCACGCGGGATGCGGATGGAAACAATCACTCAAAATATGCTTGAGAATCAGGGATAAGGAAAGACGGCATGCTCTATCATTTTCTCTATCCGCTCCACACCTACTTCAGTGCGCTGAATGTTTTTCGCTATATTACCTTTCGTGCAATCGGCGCCACGCTGACCGCCTTCCTGATTCTGCTGCTGGTTGGCGGCTGGTTTATTAAAAAGATGCGGGAAAACCAGATCGGGCAGGTGGTAAGGGACGATGGTCCAGCCAGCCATTTCAGCAAACGTGGGGTTCCCACCATGGGAGGGTTGCTCATTCTGTTTGCCGTAACGGTGACCACCCTGCTCTGGGTCGATCTGTCAAATTCATTTGTCTGGATCATTCTCGGAGTAACGCTCTGGTTTGGGGCAATCGGCGCGTATGACGATTACCGCAAGATAAAAAAGCAAAACAGTAAAGGTTTGAGTGCGCGAGGCAAGATTTTTTGGCAGATACTCGGCGCCTCGATAGCAGGGGTGCTCATCTATATTAACCCGAATTTTGATGGGCACTTAAGCTTTCCGTTTTTAAAAAATATCCAGCCCGATCTGGGCACCTATTATGTGATTTTTGCAATTCTGGTGGTAGTCGGCGCCTCCAACGCGGTGAACCTAACCGATGGTCTTGACGGCCTTGCCGCCGGTCCCACAGTAGTGACGAGCAGCGTGTATCTGCTCTTTTCGTATCTGGCCGGACACGCAGGACTGGCAGCATATCTGCAAATCCCATATGTGCCTGGGGCCGGTGAGGTGGCGGTTTTCTGCGGTGCGCTGGTGGGCGCCAGCCTCGGATTTCTCTGGTTCAACGCGTATCCGGCCCAGATTTTCATGGGAGATGTGGGTTCCCTGTCCATGGGAGCCGCTCTTGGGCTGGTGGCGATCATCATCAAGCAGGAAATGCTGCTGGCTATTGTCGGCGGGGTATTTGTGATGGAAGCGCTTTCCGTCATCCTGCAGGTTGGGTTTTTCAAGGTGAGCGGCGGGAAGAGGATCTTTCTCATGGCGCCGTTTCATCACCATTTTGAAAAGAAGGGCTGGACGGAACCAAAGGTTGTGGTCCGATTTTGGATCGTCTCCATTGTTCTGGGCTTGAGCGCCCTGGCAACCTTGAAGTTGCGTTAGAAAAAAAAGGCGGAAGATGAAAAGATGAGCACGAATCTCAAGGAAATACTGCAACCCGGAGCCCATGTCGTTGTTGTGGGCCTTGGTAAATCAGGTGTTTCCGCGGTGCGGTTCCTGCTTAATCTTGGTGTAAAAATATCGGTTTCAGAGGGTGGCCGTCAGGAGAACCTTGAAGGAGACTTGGTTCGGTGGCTGAAGGAGAAAAGAGTTTTTGTTGAAACTGGCGGCCATACCTCTGAGCTTTTACATTCGGCAGATTGCATTCTGGTAAGTCCCGGCGTCCCACTGGGAATAGAGCCTCTTGCAACAGCGAGGCAAAAAGGTATTCCAGTGGTCGGCGAACTGGCCCTGGCAAAAGATTTTCTCAAAGCACCAGTAGTGGCGGTGACCGGCACCAACGGCAAAAGCACGGTAACGACTCTGATCGGTGACCTGCTCAGAGGCAGTAATAAAAAGGTTTTTGTTGGCGGGAACATCGGGATTCCCCTGGCCGAGTATCTGGCAGGGGAACAGGACTGTGAGGTGGTGGTCCTGGAGGTGAGCAGTTTCCAACTGGACAGCGCCGGTGAGTTTCGACCCCGGGTAGGAGTTGTGCTCAACATCACCCCGGATCATTTGGACCGGTATGCCTCATATGAGGAATATGTCGAATCCAAGATGTCGATTTTTAAGAATCAGCAACCCGAAGATATCGCGGTGCTGAACGGGGACGACCCTGCCATTGCCAAATGGCTTACCGATGCGGCAGCGCGGAAAAACAACCGACCGCTGGCAAGTGTAATGCGGGAATACAGTTCCGGTGGCAAGGGTGGGACAGCAGCATATGTCAGTGGGACAAGGGTCTGTGTTGCTGCCGAAGATATGCCGGGCAGCGTAATTGAGGAATATGAATTGAGTGGAACCCCGCTTGCTCAATCGCCAAACAGCGAAAATGCCATGGCGGCGATTCTGGCTGTTCGGGCCATGGGTTGCAGCCCGGAAGCTATCCGGAAAAGTCTGTCGGGGTTCTCGCCTTTGCCGCACAGGCTGGCTCTGGTCGCTGAGATAAATGGAGTCTCGTATTATGACGATTCCAAGGCCACCAATGTCGGCGCTGTATATTCAGCCCTGGGAGGCATGCAACAGCCGGTGGTGCTTATTGCCGGAGGCCGGGACAAGGGGGGAGGGTATGAAATGCTGCTTCCCCTGGTGAAAGAAAAGGTTCGGGGCATGGTGTTGATCGGCGAGGCGAGGGAGGCCATTGCGAAAACATTCAGCAATGCGACCCGCATAGCCTTTGCCGAAGAGATGGAAGAGGCGGTGCAACTGGCCGGGAAAATGGCTGAGAAGGGAGATGCGGTTCTGTTGTCTCCGGCCTGCGCCAGTTTTGATATGTTCAGAAGTTACAGCCACCGGGGAGAAGTGTTCACCCAGGCGGTCAGCAGGTTGGAGCGGCAGGAACGTCGATAGCATCCGGTGCCGGAAAAAAATCCGCACGAATTGCTGCCTGATCCGGCAGCGGTTGAGGCGGCATAAAGGCGAGGACAAGGTTATGCAAACAGTGTGCTGTGTGTGCCAGAAAACAAAAAGTCAGACCGGTTGGATACATCGACAGGCCGGCAAGGAAGGCAAGATTTCCCACGGATACTGCCCGGACTGTTTTCACCGGACCATGGAACTGGCGCAAGGTTGGCTGCTGGCGAGAAATAACGGGAACCAGGGATTGGCCCTCGGTCGTTAAAAGTTAGGAGACTGTTCATGAGGATGATCGTAACCGGCGGAGGAACAGGAGGGCATCTTTTTCCCGGCATTGCCGTGGCCGAAGAGATGTTGCTGCGCTTCCCCGATTGCAGAGTCCTCTTTGTCAGTACGGACCGCGCCATTGACAACAAGACGTTGGCAGCGCGCTCATTTGAAAAAAAGGCTATTGCCTGTCTGCCGCTGAAAGGAAAGTCTGTCTGGGGGACTCTTAAAAGTATGGCCCAACTCCCCATTAGCCTGTGGCAGGCGTTGCGGATTATCCGTGCCTTCAAACCGCAGCTGGTGCTCGGGGTAGGCGGGTATGTAACCGGTCCGGTAGTCTTGGCGGCATGGCTCATGGGGATGAAGACCTGCATTCATGAGCAGAATTCAATTCCGGGAATGGCCAACAGGATGCTTGGAAAAATCGTTGATCAGATATATATTTCCATCCCCGGATCCGAGGATTTTTTCCCAAAGGGAAAAACCGTGCTGACTGGAAATCCAGTGCGGGTGGAACTCCTTCAGGAGGGCGCTCGGAAGAAGGAGTCAGCAACCGGAAAAACAGTGCTGGTCCTTGGCGGCAGCCAGGGTGCACACCGGGTCAATGGACTGATGGTGGAGGCATTTACGCTGAATCCGCCCGGTGACACGGTTCAGGTCAGGCACCAGACGGGAAACAGCGATGAAGAGTGGGTGCGTAAGGCTTATGCCGAAGCCGGGGTTGCAGCCCAAGTCTCTTCTTTTATTACTGATATGGCAGCGGCTTACCGGGAAGCGGATCTTGTTGTTTCGCGGGCCGGGGCTACCACTCTGGCGGAATTGGCGGTGCTTGGCAAGCCTGCTATTCTGATTCCTTTTCCGTCTGCCGCCGATGATCACCAGACGACCAACGCGGCGTTTCTGGCGCGTGGCGGGGCTGCCCTGATGTTTCAGGAAAAGGAGCTTGATGGGCCGAAACTGCGCGGGGAGATTCTGGGATTGTTCAACGATCCCTCTCGTCTGCAATGTATGGCGATGCAGATGAAAGAATATGGACGGCCGGAAGCGACCGCCGCCATTGTGGAAAAAAGCATGGAGTTGTTGGCCGCTTGAGAGGCCGAGGATAAGGACAGACAGGCATGTATAAAAAAACACAACATATCCATTTTGTGGGCATCGGCGGCATCGGCATGAGCGGTATAGCCGAGCTGCTCCTGAACCTTGGCTATGTCGTGAGCGGATCAGACCTGCGGGAAACGGACATTACCAAGCGTTTGACCGGGTTGGGCGGGAAGGTATATACCGGACATCAGGGCCAATGGATTGCCGGGGCGGATGTTGTGGTGACTTCTTCGGCGGTGCGGGAGAATAATCCGGAAGTTCAGGCGGCCCGCGCCGCACATATCCCGGTCATTCCACGGGCGGAGATGCTGGCCGAACTCATGCGCCTTAAGAAATACGGCATCGCCGTAGCGGGCAGTCATGGAAAAACCACCACAACCTCCATGGTTGGCTGGGTGGTGGCTGAGGCGGGTCTTGACCCCACAGTGGTGATCGGCGGTAAGGTAAACAGTCTGGGAACCAACGCCAAACTGGGTGAAGGTGAATTTTTGGTTGCCGAAGCGGATGAGTCTGACGGCTCTTTTTTGAAATTGTCGCCGGTTCTTGAGGTTGTAACCAACATAGATCTGGAGCATCTGGATCATTACAAGGATATCGATGAGATCAAGGCTGCTTTCCTGGAATTCATTGAGAAACTTCCCTTTTATGGCGCTGCGGTTGTCTGTCTTGACGATACGAATGTTGCTTCGATCCTTGCTCAGATCAGGAAAAGGGTCATTACTTACGGATTGACCAGTCAGGCCGACGTCCACGCAAGGGCGGTGGTGGCCAATGGGTTGACCTCGACCTTTGAGGTGTGCAGGAACAATGAGGTATTGGGGGAAGTAATTCTCAATGTTCCTGGACAGCATAATGTCTACAACTCTCTGGCCGCGATAACCGTGGCGCTGGAGCTTGATATCCCTTTTGCTGTCATCCGCAATGCCTTGAAAACATTCAGCGGCGTACAACGACGCTTGCAGATCAAGGGTGAGGTCGATGGGATCATGGTCATTGATGATTACGGGCACCACCCCACCGAGATCAGGGCAACCTTGGCGGCAATGCGCTCGGCCTGGCCGAGAAGACGGCTCATCGTCATGTTTCAACCCCATCGCTACACGCGGACTGCCGGGTTGTTCAAGGAATTCAGCACCGCATTCCACGAGGCGGACATCCTGCTGCTTACGGAAATTTACGCGGCAAGCGAGACGCCCATCGAAGGAATTAGCGGTTCCACGCTTTTGCAGGAGATAAAGCTGCATGGCCAGAAAAACGCTCACTTTGTTGCGGATGTCGAATCCCTGTCGCGTACGGTGCGGACCATGTTGGAGCCTGATGATATTGTCCTGACACTGGGCGCTGGGAATATTTACCAGGCAGGAGAAGAACTCTTGCAGACGTTGGAGCAGGAACATGTTGCCTGCTAGTGTCTGTAGCCGACAAGACAGGCCGGACAGGGCCGTGGTCTTGAAATTCCAGGGGCAGAGGGTGATGGGCAAAAAGGTGGACAACTGGCCGGAGCAACTGCGGGACCTTTGGTCCGGCGAAATCGAGTGGAACAGCTCGATGGCCCGCTGGTGTACCTTGCAGGTGGGCGGACCGGCCAGGGCCGTCGCCATGCCGGCAAACCGGGAGGAATTACAGAGCCTTCTTGATGTGCTTGGGCGGATCGGGGTGTGCTGGAGGGTCATTGGTCGGGGCAGCAATCTGTTGGTTTCCGATGCGGGATACGAGGGAGTTATTATCATGCTGGGCCGAAAATTCTCGGCCATTGAACAGCGGGGCGCAGAAAAGGTCGGAGATGCAAGGGTGCAGGTTGAGGCCGGATGCAGTCTGATGAAGCTGGTCAACTGGTGTGTCGATCATGGATTACAGGGATTGGAATTTGCCGCAGGCATTCCTGGGTCAGTGGGAGGAGCGGTGGTGATGAATGCCGGCGCCTGGGGTAAAGAGATGAGCGAACCCCTCTCCTCGGTGACTTTTTTGTGCGGTTCAGGACAGTTTGTGGAAAGAGAGAAGAAAGATCTGGCTTTTTCGTACCGGCACCTGGAATCAGAGGCAATGATTGTGGTGGCTGCGGAGTTTTTGTTGCAAGCCGGGGATCGGCAAACCATTGACAAAAGATGCACTCAGTTGATGCGTGAGCGGAAAGCAAAGCAGCCGCAGGGGCAAGCCAATGCCGGGTCGTTTTTTAAAAATCCGGCGGGTTTTCCAGCGGCAGGGAAGCTTATTCAGGACGCGGAGTTGAAGGGGGTTCGGGTCGGCGGCGCCCAGGTTTCCGAGGTGCATGCCAATTTCCTGGTAAATACCGGGTCAGCCACGGCCCAAGATTTTTTGGATCTGATGCGGCTTGTGCAGGAAAAGGTAGCAGAGCGGTTCGGTGTCCGGCTTGAGCCGGAAGTCCACATTTTGTAGGCGGGATGACAGAAAAGAGGCAGCGACGGTTTTGCGAAAGGGACAGCCCATACAGCAGCGCTACGGGGACGGCAGAAAAAGTCGGACTCTTGATCTCAAGAAAAAACTGGCCATACTTGGGGTTGGTTTTCTGTTGCTGATGGCAGGCTTTGTCGTGGTTGGTTTTATCGTTTATAAAGCCATGGGGCGTTCGGATTTTTTCCAGATAACCGCCACCAACATCCAAGGATGTAGAAGGACCACCAAGAACCTCATTCTTGAAATGAGCGGGGTGGATGTTCACAGTAATCTGCTGGTCCTTGATACCAAAAAAGCGAAGGCCGGGATCGAGGCCCATGAGTGGGTCGAGTCGGTGGAAATTGAAAGGGATTGGCCAAACCGGTTGACCATTGTCATCAAAGAGCGATTGCCAGTGGCCATTGTCAACCTCGAGAGCGGCTTGTTCTATCTTGACCAGAAAGGGGTTGCCTTTGCCCAGGTGCTACCGCCTGAGGATATGGATTACCCCATCATCACCGGACTGAAGAGAGACGAATGGCCGCGAACCCTCAAGGATTCGCAACTGGGAGAGGCTTTGCAATTCATTAAATATGCCGGGCAGGGAAGTTCTATCCTGCCTAAGCAGAATATTTCGGAACTTCATGTGGATGGAGACGAACATATTACTCTGTACCTGGTGGATCGGCCGTTTCCCATTTATTTGGGGGCAGGGAATATCGGCACCAAGTATTATTGGCTGACCAAGGTACTGTACAAGTTATACAAGAGTAAGGAGTTTGAAAAAGCCGCCTATGTCAGAATGGATTATGGACGGAATCAAGTATTGGTTGGTTTTGACGAGGCGGTATAGGAAAAGAACCGTTTCTCCCGACCGGAACAAAGAAGCAAATGGTTGGATTGAGATAATCGTCGGTGGCGCGAATATTCGCGAGATCGATTACAGGTGAGCAAATGGCACATGATGAACGTGGCGATCTGATTGTAGGACTCGATATCGGCACCACCAAGATTTGCGTGGTGGTGGGCGAGGTGCATGACACCAGAGTTGATATCATCGGTATAGGCAGACATCCGTCGGTGGGATTGCGCCGGGGGGTCGTGGTCAATATCGAGAGTACTGTCCATTCGATCCGACAGGCGGTGGAAGAAGCGGAACGCATGGCCGGCTGCGAGATCGGCTCGGTATATGTGGGTATTGCCGGGAGCCACATCAAGAGTTTTAACAGCCATGGCCTGATCGCCATCAAACACAATGAGATCAGGCAGGACGACATTGACCGGGTAGTGGATGCAGCCCGGGCTGTGCCCATCCCTCCTGACCAGGAGGTAATTCATGTGCTGCCGCAGGAGTTCATGGTGGACGGCCAGGCTGATATTCAGGACCCGCTCGGTATGACCGGAGTACGTCTTGAGGCTGATGTGCATATTGTGACCGGTTCGGCAACCGCGGTGCATAACATTGTCAAATGCTGCAACCGCGCCGGACTCCAGGTGACGGATGTTGTGCTTGAGCCCCTTGCCTCAGCCGGCGCGGTTTTGACCAGAGAAGAAATGGAACTGGGGGTCGGTTTGTTGGACATTGGCGGAGGCACTGCCGATCTGGCGATATTTGCCGATGGGACCATCAAGCACACTTTTGTCCTCGGGCTGGGCGGCCAGAATCTTACCAACGATCTTTCCATAGGGCTGCGCACCCCGCAGAAAGAGGCGGAAAGGTTGAAGGAGGAGTACGGTTCTGCTTTGGCCTCTCTCATCGACAAGGATCAGGTCATTGAGGTGCCCAGCGTTGGGGGCAGAAAAAACCGGAAGCTTTCACGCCGGGTCATGGGAGAAATACTTGAGCCCCGGGTTGAGGAGATGCTTACCCTCATTAACCAGGAGTTGCTGGATTCCAAGTACAAGGAAATGGTCAATGCCGGCATGGTGCTGACCGGCGGCTCGTGCCTTCTTGACAACATGGAGGAACTGGCGGAACAGATCTTTGATCTGCCGGTGCGTGTCGGCCGACCGGAAAATATCGGCGGGGTTGTTGATGTGGTGGGAACGCCCCAGTGGGCAACCGGCGTTGGGTTGGTGATTTATGGCATGAAAAATGGGCCGGGAGAAAGATTCAAACGGCCCAAGGGGGGAGTGGTAGGGAGAATTACCGGTCGGATGAAGGACTGGTTTAAAGGAATAGTGTAAACACGCACATCAAGCGCCAGGCGTTGTTGGGAGTAGGTCAAAGACCTTGAATAGGGAGAGCAGGATATGACTTTTAAATTCGCGGAAACAGAGTCACGGGCAAAGATCAGGGTTTTTGGCGTTGGCGGCGGTGGAGGAAATGCAGTCAACACTATGGTGGACAGCAACATCCTCGGGGTGGAGTTTATTGCCGGCAATACCGATGTTCAGGATTTGGAGAAATCCAAGGCCGATGTCCGGTTGCAGCTTGGCAAGAATGTCGCCAAAGGCCTTGGAGCTGGGGCCAACCCCGAAAGGGGCAGAGAGGCGGCAGAGGAATCCATCGATGAAATCAGGAAGCAGTTGAAAGACTGCGACATGGTTTTTGTCACCTGCGGATTGGGTGGTGGGACCGGGACCGGGGCCGCGCCGGTCGTGGCCAGGATTGCCAAAGAATTGGGCGCTTTGACCGTTGGCGTAGTGACCAAGCCTTTTGCCTTTGAAGGCAGGGCCCGGATGAAAAACGCAGAGCTTGGCTGGAAGAATCTGAAAGAGCATGTGGATACCATCATCACCATTCCCAATGACCGGCTCATCTCCCTGAGTCAGAAAGGAACCCGCTTTATTGATGGGATGAAGATGGCCGACGATGTTCTGGTTCAGGCTGTGAAGGGCATCACCGATCTGATCAACCTTCCCGGTTACATCAACCCTGACTTTGCCGATGTGCGGGCCATCATGAACGAAATGGGTCAGGCACTCATGGGTTCAGGGTATGGGGTTGGCGAAAACCGGGCGATCGAAGCGGTGAACATGGCGATCAACAGCCCACTTTTGCAGGACATCAGCATAGACGGTGCCAAGGGTGTATTGGTCAATATTTCGGCCAGTCGAGAGACGTTGACCATGCCGGAAGTGACCGAGGCAACCACCAAGATTTATCAGGAGGTGCATGAGGACGCCAATATCATTCTGGGTGTTATCTTTGACGAGAACCTGGGCGATGAGCTACAGGTGACAGTTATAGCCACTGGTATCCGTGATAACGTGGAGGAAATCGAGGAGTTGTCCGACAAGGTGCAGCTCATGCCCAAGAGAAGGGAGCCTGCCGCGCAAACGCTTCCATTCAGGAAAGGGGAACAAGGCATGGCCGCAGGTCGCAATGTTGCCAACGGCATGCAAAGATCCTATGCGAACAATATCCGGACTGAGCAGGATTACGACAGGCCGACTTTTCTGCGCAGGAATGAAAGCTGATAGGTAACTGTTCAACAGCACCGCACCTGCTTCGCAGTCTCGCTGCGCTGCTGAACAGTTACAGCTGGAGGTTCCGTGTTTTTGCCTGGGGTAAATAACAAGCTGTTACGACGCCATCATTTTGGAATGCCAATAAAAAGCGGGTGCGCAGTGGCTGCCCGCTTCCAACCACTGCCGGAGCGTTCTCTCCCTCTCCGGCAGGTTCAATACGGATCCCATGCGCCAGCGCCAGCCAGCAACCGTTGATTTTCTTGCCAGCGAAAAAGGAACGCAGCGGAAGAAATGGAAGGGATTGCTGCCGGTTGCCCTCATCTTTCCAAACAGATACGGGCTTGGTAACTCCAATCTTGGATTTCAGATTGTTTACGCCTTGGTGAACAGCCTGCCTGGCTTCGTCTGCGAGCGTTTTTTTTATCAGGAAAACCAGCCCCCGCTTTCCCTGGAATCAGGTCGCCCCCTCCGTGATTTTCCAATTCTGCTCTGCTCCCTAAGTTTTGAACAGGACTTTCTCAACCTCTTGGCACTGTTTCAGGCCGGCAACATTGAACCGTTGGCTGAAAAACGCAGCGCCGGTGCCAACAGGTTTCGGCCGGGTCAACCACTGGTCATTGGCGGAGGTGTTGCTTCCTTTATCAACCCGGAACCGTTGGCGCCATTTGTGGATCTCTTTGTCGTTGGGGAGGCGGAACCGATTCTCCCGCAACTCATGGGTCATATTGCTGACAACCTGACGAGAGAAGATCCGGAAACCCTGCTGCGTGGAATCGTCCAAGCTTTTGTGGGCGTTTATGTCCCGCGATTTTACACGATGCATTATGGGGAAGGAGGAATCCTGGCCCGGATTGAGGCAGATCCGGCAATGCCGGCCAGGGTAAGACGCGTGGTGCTGGAACAATCCCAGGTGGCTGGACACTCGAAACTGCTGTCGCCTGAGGCGGAATTTTCCAATCTTTTCCTGGCCGAGCTTGGGCGCGGTTGTAGTCGCGGGTGCAGATTCTGCGCTGCCGGGTTTGTCTATCGTCCTCCCCGTCTCTGGAAAGCGGAAAGTATTCTTGCCGCCCTGGCCGAGCGTCCCGATGAGATAAAGCGGGTGGGGTTGTTGGGGATGGAGATGGCGCGGAGCGAGGATCTTTCCCGGATTGCCGATTATCTGTTGCGCGAGGGTTGCGCCTTGTCTTTTTCTTCCTTGCGGGCTGACGCCATCAGCGGAGAACTGTGTCATCTGCTCGCGGAAAGTAAGTTGAAAAGTGCGGCAATCGCACCGGACGGAGGTTCTGAAAGGCTGAGAAGGGTCATCAATAAAGGAATCAGCGAACAGGATGTGTTGTTTGCGGCAGAGGCCCTTGCCCGGGCCGGGATCAATCACCTCAAGCTCTATTTTATGATCGGTCTGCCTACGGAAACCGAGGATGATTTGGCGGAACTCCTGATCTTGACCGAAAAGGTCCGAAAGACCCTGTTGGGAGTCGGGCGGGAAAAAGGGCGCCTGGGGAACATAACGCTCAGTGTCAACAGCTTTGTCCCTAAAGCCTGGACCCCGTTTCAGTTTCATGGATTCGCACCATTGACAGCGCTCAAAAACAGCATAAAGTTCTTGCGAAAGGGTGTGAGTGGCATGGCAAATACTCGCCTGGTTGTTGATCAACCGACAAACGCATTCTATCAGGCTGTGCTGGCCCGAGGGGATCGCAAAGTAGGCATGGCTTTGTACGCAATGCTGCAAGGGCAGCAAAATTGGCGACAGACAATGAAGGGTTGCGGGATAGACCCTGAAGACTATGCCATGCGTTTGCGGGGCAAGGATGAGCTTTTTCCCTGGGAGATCATTGACCATGGGATAGACCGGCGGTATCTTTGGACAGAGTACCAGAAGGGTTTGGAAGAAAAATCTACGATTGCCTGTGACACCTCGCAGTGCAAACGATGTGGAGTGTGTCATGGTTGAAAGAAAAAAGACGGAGGACGATGCGGCCAGAATCGCCAATTTGAAACCTTTCCGACTGGTCAAATTTTTTTCCTATAGTGGGCTTGCGGTTTTTCTCCTTTTTACCTTGGTTCTTTCCTGGATTATTTCGAATCACGCCAAAAAGGTTTTACTGGAACGAAGCGAAGCCTATGCCTTTGTCGTTGCCGAGAACCTCAGCCATCAGGTGTTCCAGCAATTTGTTCTGCCCACGGTGCTCCGTTACGGAAAAATCGCCCTGCGTAAACCCGAACAGTTCGCCCGGCTTGATGCTGTTGTCCGAAACGCCACGCACGGGATGCGGATTCAGGCGGTTACTATTTTTGATTCCAAGGAAAACATCATCTCGTACAGCACGGTGCCAAGCCGTATTGGTCGAACCGGTGAGGGTGGCATTGAATACCGCAAAGCCCTTGCCGGCAATAACAACTCAGTTGTCCGCTCAACAGGCACCCTGCTGAATCTCCTTCCCGGCGCGCACCCCATTTCCTCGCAGCTGAGTACTTTCATCCCTTTTCGTCAGTATCAGTCGAACAACCAGAAGCGTGATGTCATCATGGGGGTTATTGAGGTGGTTCAAGATCTCTCCGAGGACATCGTGGCGATTACCAAATTGCAGGGCACCATCATCCTTACCTCCATGCTGATCATGTCGGCTCTTTTTGTGGTGCTCGGCTTTATCGTGGCCCGTGCGGACCGGATTATCGAGGCCCGGGCAGAGGAACGACGACGACTTGAGCAGCAGTTGCACCAGAGTCAGAGGCTTGCCACCCTCGGCAAGATGGTGGCCTCGGTTTCCCATGAAATAAAAAACCCGCTTGGCATTGTCAGGAGTACCGCCGATATCCTGGGGAAAAGACTAAAAAGCGTGGCGCCGGGCAATGAACATCTTGCCGAGATTATCGTGGAGGAAACGGGACGGTTGGATGGAGTCGTGAGAGAATTTCTGGATTTTGCCCGTCCCCAGGAACCGAAAATGGTGCCGACCTCGGTAAATGACATTTTCAGCAAGATTCTTAAGTTTATGGAGCCGGAGCTGGAACAGCACAAAATTATCCTGGAGACCACGCTGTCTCAGGATGTGCCGAAAATACCCCTTGATCAGGGATTGATCCACAGAGCCTGTCTCAATATTTTAGTCAACAGTGTGCAGGCGATGCCGGAAGGCGGGAAACTTACAGTGGAAACCCGATACGACAAAGCAGCGGGCATGGCGATGCTTGTTGTCACCGATACCGGGTTGGGAATGTCCCCGGAAAAACAGGGGCATGTCTTTACGCCGTTTTATACCGACAAAAACCGGGGAACCGGCCTTGGGTTGGCTATCGTTAAGAACATAGTCGACAGCCACCAGGGGATAATCTCGGTGGACAGCAAGGAAGGGGAGGGCACCACCTTTACGGTTGCCCTCCCTCTTGGGTGATCAGCTTTTTTTGTCAGTCTCTTGCTGCGTTTCGATTTTTTTCTTGAGCAGATCGTGATCGCGGCGAAGCTCTTCATAGGTTTCCATGGCTTGTTGTTCCGCCTCGCCCTGATTGGTCTTGAGTTGCTCTGTCCGTTCCTTGACCTTTTCCGGCTTTATCGTCAGATCCTTGGTTCCGAAGATGGAAGATGCGAGATATTTGCTGGAGAATTTCATGAGGGCGATATCGTCTGTCTTGATTTTCGCAAGTGTTTCCGCATCGACGTCATAGGTTTCCAGGAAGGAGCTGTTAAAAACAAAATCCCGGAACTTGTCGAGATCGGTGCTGGCCATGAAAAACATCTTCTGGGCTTGTTCGCTCAAGGTGGCTTGCAGGCCGAAGGACTTACGGCGCATGACAATTTCCATCCACTCCTGATTCATTTCGTCTGATTCGTCAATCCCCTGATCAGCCCGCCACTCGCGGATGGATTGCTCTTTCGGCTCTTCGTGTCCTTTGCAGTAGGGCTCTTTGACGAGGAAATAGAATTCTTCAGCAGGTGTCCCCTCATTGCCAGCAGCATGGAAATAGGACATCCCCACCGGATAATAGCGGCAGGTTGTCGGCCTGTAAGGATAGATGGTGCAGCCTTCTTCCGTGACAAAGGGGCAGCGGCCATTCTCGTCGAGATGAATCTTTACTCCTGGCAGGTCCGTCTTTTCCAGGTAAACCGGGGTGGTAAAACGCAGGAGAAATTCATCGGCGGTCAGGTTTAGGGGCCGTCTGATCCGCAGGATATCATACGGAGTCAAAATGATATTGATGTTGCCGCAGCAGTTGGTAAAGCAGGAAACTCCGGGATGACAACGGAATTTCAGGGTGCTGTCAGCAGTGAGCTTGGCAGGCATGATATTGCTTGGATTGTTGTCCGAACCGAACAAGGACTTGTTAAAGGAACTTGATTCCGGCGTCTGTTGTGACTTGCTCATGGTAACGACCTTCAAAGAATGTGTTATTGGGGCAGAAGAAGCGACCGCATTATTTTTGTCAGGATACTGAACAACGCAGGGCCTGAGGCTGGGAGTGTGGATTCGCTTTCAGTTTATTTTGCAATTACAGAAAGTTATATAAATAGTGAATGGTGCCGTAAGGGGGCGATTTTGGCAACACAGTAACCACGGGAGTGCGCCGTGTCAAATTCATTTACTAAAAGCAAGGATGAGAGCTTGCCCACCAGGAAAAATCATTTTCTTCAGATGAGCAATTCCAAAAGATACATCTTTTTTCCGGACGGTCCGTAAAGAGCTGATTGGGAGGCGGAGGAAAGAGGCATAAAAGATGACAGGAAGAAAGGAATGGGGCATGTACGTGGGTCTCGAAGGCGAAGATATATACAATGTTTTTTCCTTGACTTTTATCAGGCGAGAAATTATACAGACCAATGTTCTGGAAAATGAGTGGCTCTTCAGTTTTGTGTAAAAAATGAAGAAAAATACGAGGAATTAACCGGTTGTGTTCGGTGGGGGGAGTTGTTCTTCTTCTGACGAGGCAAGCGGTTCGGTAGTTCAGATGGCCAACGGGTGAAGGTCTGCTTCCGGAGCGGTTGCTTCGAGTGGGTCTGAGCCAGGACGGCTGTCCTTGATAAGGTAAACGCGAATTTCGTAAGATCGGAGTTCGGAAAATTCAATCCAAGTGAGGAGGTTAGTGAATGCCAAGTTACGTAGATCCTTCTAAATGTGACGGCTGCAAGGGTGGTGACAAAACTGCCTGCATGTACATCTGCCCCAATGACCTGATGGTCTTGAACAAGGAGGAGATGAAGGCATACAACCAGGAGCCCGATGCATGTTGGGAATGTTACTCCTGTGTAAAGATCTGTCCGCAGGGCGCCATTGCTGTTCGTGGTTACAATGACTTCGTACCCATGGGTGGTCAGGTACATCCGATGCGGAGTTCCGATTCCATCATGTGGACCGTTAAGTTCCGTAACGGCAACATGAAGCGTTTCAAGTTTCCCGTGCGGACCACCGCTGAGGGTGCTGCCAATGCGTATCCTGCGTTGAAATGCACGAACCTGGACGACGAGTTGCTCTCCACCGAGAAGCAGCTGCCCGCACCGACCATGGTTGCCAAGTAAGTTTTTGGATAATTAACTGATTTAATACAATTTCTTAAGGAGATTTACTATGGCGTTACCTAATAAGCCGCTGGGTGAATTGGCAGCCGTTGCCAATCCTGAGGTTGTCGAGCACGATGTAGACGTTCTGATCATCGGTGGTGGTATGGCCGCATGCGGTACTGCTTTCGAGATCAAGAAGTGGGCACCTGCCGACCTGAAGATCAAGCTGGTGGACAAGGCATCCTTGGAGCGTTCCGGCGCTGTTGCCCAGGGTCTTTCCGCTATTAACACCTACATTGGCGACAATAAGATCGAGAACTACGTAAAAATGGTTCGTAACGATCTCATGGGCGTTGTTCGTGAAGACCTGATCTACGATCTGGGTCGTCACGTTGATGATTCCGTACATCTTTTCGAAGAGTGGGGCCTGCCGGTCTGGAAGCTCGATGCCAACGGCAACAACCTCGACGGCGCACAGCCGGCTCCGAAGTTGACCGAAGGCGGCAAGCCGGTTCGTACCGGTAAGTGGCAGATCATGATCAACGGTGAGTCCTACAAGTGCATCGTTGCTGAGCCCGCCAAAACCGCTCTCGGCGACGAGAACATCATGGAGCGCATATTCATTGTTAAGCTGATCCTTGACAAGAACAAAGCAAACCAGATCGCTGGCGCTGTTGGTTTCAGCACCCGTGAGAACAAGGTTCACGTTTTCCGTTGCAAGACCGCTCTGTGTGCATGCGGCGGCGCAGTAAACATCTTCCGTCCCCGGTCCACCGGTGAGGGTAAGGGCCGCGCCTGGTACCCCGTATGGAATGCTGGTTCCACCTACACCATGTGTGCACAGGTTGGCGCCACTCTGACCATGATGGAAAACCGCTTCACGCCTGCTCGTTTCAAAGACGGGTACGGACCGGTTGGCGCATGGTTCCTTCTCTTCAAGGCCAAAGTACAGAACGGCCTGGGCGAGTTCTACGCCAACAGCGATGCAGTGAAGGGCGAGCTCGAGAAGTTCATGCCCTACGGCGCTTCTGCCGTAACCCCGACCTGTCTGCGTAATCACCTGATGCTCAACGAGCTGAAGGCTGGTCGTGGCCCGATCTATATGGCTACGGACGTTGCTCTGAATGCCTTCATCGATGCCAGAAAGGCTACCGGCATGGACGAGAAGGAAGTGAAGAAGTTCTGGAAGCATCTCGAGTCTGAGGCTTGGGAAGACTTTTTGGATATGTCCGTTGGTCAGGATGGTCTCTGGGCCGGTGCGAACATCGAGCCCGAGAAGGTTGGTTCCGAGATCATGCCGACCGAACCATACATGCTCGGTTCTCACTCCGGCTGTTGTGGTATCTGGACCTCTGGTCCGGACGAAGCATGGGTTCCCACCGTTGAAGGTACCCGTAGCCATCAGTACAAGTGGGGCTACAACCGGATGACCACCGTTGACGGTCTGTTCACCGCAGGTGACGGCGTTGGCGCTTCCGGTCATAAGTTCTCTTCCGGTTCCCATGCCGAGGGTCGTATTGTTGCCAAGCAGATGGTTAAATTCTGCCGTGACAATGCTTCTTTCAAGCCTGAGTTGCCGAAGTCCGCTCAGGAGTATGCTGATGAAGTATACGCACCGGTTAAGCGTTACCTCCAGCACGTTGGTGCATCCACCGCTGCTGACGTTAACCCCAACTACTGCAAACCTGCCGGTATCATGATGCGTCTGATGAAGGCCACCGATGAGTACGGCGGCGGTGTTGCAACCTACTACATGACCTCCGGCAAGCTGCTGAACATCTGCTTGGATCTTCTCCGCATGCTGCGTGAAGATGCTGAGTTGATGGCTGCTGGCGACCTGCATGAGTTGATGCGCGCTTGGGAGAACTACCATCGTATTTGGTGTGTAGAGACCCACATCCGTCACATCGAGTTCCGTCAGGAGAGCCGTTACCCCGGCTTCTACTACCGGTCAGACTTCCCGACCGTTGACGATGCCAACTGGAAGTGCTTTGTTAACTCCACCTTCGATCCTGCAACCCAGGAGTGGAAGTGTGAAAAGGTTAAATGTATCAACATCGTTGAGACCGAGCCGTGGATCTAAGCTACACCACGTATTTGGTATAACGGTAATTTGAAATCTCCAGGCACCCCAAAGGTGCCTGGAGATTTTTCTATGAGATGCTGCATAAGTTTTTTTGGTTGAGCTGGCCAGTCGGTATCAGGATAATCCTGGTCGTTTGAGCCAAAAAAACTCGCTTGTACAATTAAATAATATTTTACTGAAATGGAGGAAGGCATGACAGACGAACGCAGCGCACCCGCAGGTGCTGTACTTGTCGTTGGCGGCGGCATAAGCGGACTTACGGCCGCCTTGGAAGCCGCTGAAGTCGGAAAAGATGTTTTTCTGATCGAGAAAAACCCCTATCTGGGTGGTCGGGTTGCACAGCTGAATCAATACTTCCCGAAACTCTGTCCGCCAAGTTGCGGATTGGAAATCAATTTCCAGAGGATTAAAGCCAATCGTCGGGTCCGGGTGTACACCATGACCGAGGTCAAAAGTGTAACCGGCGGTCCTGGCAAGTATCAGGTTACTCTGGAGAGCAAGCCGCGTTTCATCAACAACAATTGTACCGCCTGCGGTGCCTGTGCAGATGCATGTCCGGATGAGCGTGACAATGATTTTAATTTTGGCATGAATAAGAGCAAGGCGGTGTACAAGCCCCACGACATGGCTTTCCCCATGAAGTATGTGCTTGATAAAAACGCTTGCAGTGATGCCGGATTGCAGGCCGTTAAGGATGCTTGCAAATACGATGCGGTTGAGCTGGATATGGCTGCCAAGGAATTCACCGTTGACGTGAGCGCTATTGTTTGGGCAACGGGCTGGAATCCCTATGATCCGACCAAGATGACCAACCTCAAGTACGACTCCAGCAACGCCATCATCACCAACATGATGATGGAGCGTCTGGCTGCGCCCAACGGCCCCACCGGCGGAAAAATTCTCCGTCCCGGCGACAACAAGGAGCCCGCAAGTTTTGCCTTTGTTCAGTGCGCCGGTTCCCGTGATGAAAATCATTTGGAGTATTGTTCCTATATCTGCTGCATGGCCTCCATGAAGCACATCAACTACATCCGGGAACAGTATCCCACTGCGAAGATCACCGTTTTCTACATCGATCTCCGGACTCCTGGCAAGTATGAGAAATTCCGCGAAAAATTGATGTCTGATGCGAACATCACCTGGGTGAAGGGCAAGGTTGCTGATATTGTTGCCGAAGCGGATGGTAGTGTGACCTTGATTGCAGAAAATGCCGTAACCGGCGACAAGATCAAGGAAACCGTCGATCTGGCCATCCTTGCCACCGGCATGGAGCCTGCTGCCAAGGCCCAGGCTGCAGCGCTTGGACTTTCAGTTGACAGCAATGGATTTATATTGGCCGATGCGGAGGGCGGAATGGTTTCCGCCGGTTGCGCCAAAAAGGCAGCCGACGTCGTAACCTGTGGCCAGAGTGCAACGGCAGCAGCAATGAAAGCTATTCAAGCGTCCAGGAGGTAAGGTGAATGGATAAAAAATACGGTGCATATCTCTGCACAGGTTGTGGTATAGGAGATGCCCTCGATATTGCGGCGCTGACAAAGGCGGCAGGCGAGAACGGCATGGAGGCCAAGACCCACGAGGCGCTTTGTAGTGCGGCCGGTCGTGAGTTGATGGAAAACGACATAAACAATGACGGGGTGAACACCCTGGTTGTTTGTGCCTGCTCCCCCAGAGTCATGAAAGATGAGTTTAATTTTGGGGATGATAAGTACGTTACCCGAGCCAACCTGCGCGAAGGCGTGGCTTGGTGTGTCGAAGAAGTAACCGAGTCTCACAGCGCTGAGAAGGTTAAGGAGTTCGCCACCGAGAAGGGCCAGGACTATGTGCGCATGGCGTGTGTTCAGGCGAAGAAAGGTGATGTGCCTGATCCTTACAAGCTTGAGACCATCAACAAAAAAATTCTGGTGATGGGCGGTGGTATTGCCGGCATGACTGCGGCCATGGATGCTACCAAGGCCGGGTATGCGGTAACTGTCATTGAAACTCAGGACAAGTTGGGTGGCAAAGCCCTTGGCTGGCGGAAGCAGTTCCCCACTTCAGCGCCGTGGACCGATTTGGAAGAGCCCACGGTTCAGGCCATGGTCGATGCGGTTCAGGCCGAGTCAGGGATCACCCTCAAGACCTCCACGGAAGTTGCCCGTATCGCTGGAGCTCCCGGCGCTTATAAGGTAACCCTTAAAGCTGCTGGAACCAAGAGCGAGTGGGATGCACCGAAAAAGGTTGGTGTTGACGAACAGGATAAAATCTCCAAAGGCGAGATGGAAGATCCGAACGTAGGCTTGAAGCCCTATATGGCAGATGATGCAGATGCCGAAGATTTTGGTGCGGTTGTGCTCGCCACGGGCTGGAATCCGGCGGACGTGTCCGAATATGCCCATCTCGGCTATGGCAAACTGAAAGGTGTGGTTACCAACGCCGAGTTTGAAAAACTTGCCAAGAACGGCAAGGTTCCGGCCAATGTTGCCTTTGTTCAGAGCCCCGGTGGCGCTGAGCATGACCAGGACTTCCCGTTTTGCAACTCCGTAACCAGTATGGTTGCTCTGAAGCAGGCTCAATATGTCCGCGAAGACAATGCCGCAGGCAAGGCTTATATCCTGTATCAGCACATGCGGACTCCGGGGAATATGGAGATGTTTTACAAGGGTGCCCAGAATAACGACGGCATCTTCATGACCAAGGCTACTGTGACCCAGGTTGAAGAATCAGGGAACGGCCTTGCGGTTCATCTGAAAGACACCCTGCTCAATGAGGATGTTACTCTCAATGTGGATATGGTTGTTCTCGCCGCAGGTATGGTTCCGACCACCTCTGACAAGCCGACCATCAATCTCGCCTATCGTCAGGGGCCTGGCTTTCTTGAGCTGGAACTGTTCGACGGCTACGCCGATTCTCACTTTATCTGCTTTCCGTATGAAACCCGTCGTACCGGTGTTTATGCCTGTGGCGGTGTCCGCAAGGCCATGAACATGGAAGAGACCATTGATGACGCATGCGGCGCGGCGCTCAAGGCGATTCAGTCCATCGAATCTGCGGATCGTGGCGTGGCAGTACATCCCCGTTCCGGTGACGGGACCTATCCGGAATTCTTCATGCAGCGTTGCACCCAGTGTAAGCGTTGTACGGAAGAGTGTCCGTTTGGCGCCCTTGACGATGACGAGAAGGGAACACCCAAGCCAAACCCCACCCGGTGCCGACGTTGTGGTACCTGTATGGGCGCTTGTCCCGAGCGGATTATCGGTTTCAAGAACTACAACATCGACCAAGTCGGTTCCATGGTCAAGAGCGTTGAAGTTCCGGATGATGATGAAGACAAGTTGCGCATCATCGTTTTTGCCTGTGAAAACGATGCCTACCCGGCTCTGGACATGGCTGCCATGCGTAAGATTCCGCAGAACGCCCTTATTCGGGTCATTTCGGTTCGTTGCCTTGGCTCTGTAAACATGGCCTGGATCAAAGATGCCCTTTCCGCTGGTATGGACGGCGCACTCCTTCTCGGCTGCAAGTTCGGTGATGACTACCAGTGTCATTTTGTAAAAGGCAGTGAACTGGCGGATAAGCGTATGGCCAACATTGGTGAGACTTTGGGCAGCCTTGGTCTTGAGCCGGAGCGTTGCGCAGTGCGCCAGATTGCCATTAACGAGTACAATAAGGTTGATGAAGTCATTAACGAGTTCGTTGAGGCGATCATTGCCCTTGGCCCGAACCCATTCAAGGGTTTTTAAGGCTGGTCAGGCCAAAAAACGTTCAGCAGGCGTAACTGTCTGCTGAACGTTTTTAATATTCGAGAAAGGATGCGTTTCGGCGCATGAGTCATGGGTCAGTGTGAGCTGACATATTGTGGGAGAATCACTGGAGGCATGTTATGGCTGAAGGAATGAGGGTTGAACCTGATTTAGAATTTATAAAGTACCTGAAGAGTGCCGGCGGAGACACTTTGAAAAAGTGTTATCAATGTGCCACCTGTTCAGTTGTCTGTCCGTTGTCCAACGACACAAAGCCTTTCCCCAGAAAAGAAATGATCTGGGCGCAGTGGGGTTTGAAGGACAAATTGGTTGCCGATCCTGATGTCATGCTTTGCCATCAGTGCGGCGACTGCACGACCCATTGTCCGCGCGGCGCCAAACCCGGCGATGTCCTTGGCGCAATTCGGGCATATGCTTATATCCATTATGGTTTTCCGTCCGGACTTGCCAAACTGGTGAGTCAGGGGAAAAACCTTCCGCTCATCATTGCTCTGCCGGCGTTGGTTATCCTGGCGGTGTGGTGGCTGTCCGGCGGTATGACTCTGCCTGCGGCTGACGCCATTGATTTTGGTATGTTTTTTGATTCCCACAAGGATCATCCGACCATTATAGGCGGTTTGACCCTGAACGTTTTGCTCATCGACGCCATTTTTGTTCCAGCCCTCGGTTTTGCAATTTTTGCCGCATACAAGGGCGTATCGAAAATGTGGCGCGATATGGCTGCTCAGCTTGAAGTGAAGACTGAGTTCCGCCCGTCGGCAAAGCAGTTTGTCACCGAGTTTTTGGTGCCTTCGATCAAGGAAATTCTTGCCCACAAGCGTTTTAAGGAGTGCGGAACGAATCAGAACAGGGTGAACGGGCATCTGCCTCTGCTCTTGTCCTTTATTGCTCTGTTCGTGGTCACCACTTACGGCATGATCCGTAAGGATATCCTTGGAATGTTTATTGAAGGGATGCACGGTCCGATTCCCCTCGCAGACCCCTTCAAGGTATTGGCTAATATCAGCGCCATTGCCTTGATAGTCGGCGTGGGAATTCTCTGGATGAACCGCGCACATGCGGAAGAGGAAAATAATGCCACCCCGACGTTTTATGATTGGTTTTTGATTGTTAAGATCATGACTGTCGGTGTAACCGGGCTGTCCGCCGAATTGACCCGATTGATCGGAATTCCGGTGCTGGCGTACCTTTTCTATTTCATGCATCTGGTCTCCGTGTTGATGCTGTTCATCTACATGCCTTATACGAAGTTTGCCCACATGGTATACAGGACGTTTGCTATGGCTTTTGAGAAATACCGCGAGAGCGGATTTGCTCAAAAAATAGAAGGGTAAGCCGAGTCCAATTTGTACCAATCAGGCACTCCGTCATGAGGCGGAGTGCCTGATTGTGTTTAGTCTCAGTGAATGTCTGCGCCGCTCAAAAAATAAGTTGATATTTCGGAATGAAGCGATTAGTATTGCCCGTCTTATCAAGCTGGCGTAGCTCAATTGGTAGAGCAGCTGATTTGTAATCAGCAGGTTGCGGGTTCGATTCCCATAGTCAGCTCTATCTATACGAAGCTGGCGATGGCTTGATATAAAGGACTGAGTGGTCGCCGCTGGGGCGGCCTTGTGGTTTTCGTGGAGGGGTTCCCGAGTGGCTAAAGGGAACAGACTGTAAATCTGTCGGCAATGCCTTCGGAGGTTCGAATCCTCCCCCCTCCACCATTAGGATCATGGTGGGAACGCGGCAAAAGTAAAGCGAATGCCGTCATATTCCTGCTTTTTCATTTGATTAGTGCTACGTGAAAGCGGGGATAGCTCAATTGGTAGAGCATCAGCCTTCCAAGCTGAGGGTTGCGGGTTCGAGACCCGTTTCCCGCTCCAGTGATGGCACAATATACCTGGCTCAGCGATAGGGTGAGCAAACTGGCTTCTTTTTTTGTTTGGACTGTTTGGTTGCCCACGTGGCTCAGTAGGTAGAGCACTTCCTTGGTAAGGAAGAGGTCACCGGTTCGAATCCGGTCGTGGGCTCCATTTTGAATTGGTAACTTCAAACATCATCTGGTTTGGAAGTGAAGCGCAACCGTTGAGAAATCCGGGCTGAGGAGGAAAGGACATGGCAAAAGAGAAATTTGAGCGCAAGAAACCGCATGTAAATATTGGGACGATCGGCCATATCGACCATGGCAAGAC
>VMSS01000213.1 GCA_013791995.1 Desulfurivibrio sp.
AAACCGCTCCCCGTCCTCGCAGAGCAGAGAAATGTTACGCTTTCCTTCCAGCCGTTTTCCTGCCCGTTGCACCATGCCCTCGGCGAAATCCAGGGCGATGATCCGAGCCTCAGGATACCGTTCGGCGAGCAGCGCGGTGAAATGCCCGGTGCCGCAACCGATCTCCAGAATTCTTTCCACCCGGCTGGTGTCGGGAAGTTCCTCAAGGAGACGGGTCGCGAGATCCTTCTGCGTCTCGGCATGGGCGTCGTACGTTCCGGCTGCCCGGGAAAACCGTTGCCGAATTTTTTGTTTCCGCAAATCAGTCAATTGGGACAAACTCCCGGTCAAGAAACAGAGCATGCCCGCCATGCTCGATAATCGTAGCACAGGCTCCGGGGATCACCCCCTGCTCCGTCACCGGTGCGATGATATCCCGCCTTCCATGCCAGCAAAAAACCGGGCATTGCATCCCCTGCTCAGGCATTCGCCATTGGGCCAGATAATCAAGACCCCGGCCAAGAACCTGTATATCGCGAGACTCCATAAGCGCATCCTGCTGCTCGGCCACAAACCGAAGATATTTTTTTTTATACCCGAGAAGACTTTTTCGGTAAAAATCCCGCAAAAACACCGATGGATCGGCCGCAAGGGCCTGACGGATGGCGTCAATTTCCGAAAGCGGCCAGGAAGCCCGCATGCCCAGCACAGTCAGACTCGCTACCTTTTGGGGAAAGGCAGAGGCAAAATCACACGCCAAAAAGGCCCCCATGGACCAGCCAACCAGTTGGACGGTGTCGCAATTATTTTCGGCAAGAAAAGCCAGGATCTCGGAGAAAGCGGTGGCCGGGTCCAGCGGGGCCACCGGCCTTGACCAGGAAAAGCGCTTTTCCGCCACATCAAGGACCTGCCCGGAGAATCCCCAGCCGGGGAGGAAAAGGACAGGGGGCTTTTTCTTTGGCAAGGACTCTTGCTGGGGAACGAAACAGGATGTTTCCATAATGGCTGTAGGAGAAGAATATCAGCTGCCCTGTCAGCAGGGCAATTTCTTGAGTGCCTCACCGAGGAGTGCAAGCTGTTCATCCAACGAATAATGGTGATTACCGATAAAAAGCCCTTTACGGTCAATCCAGTCCGCCTGGTCCAGAGCACCGTAGTTTGTGGCATCAAGCCACCGCACGGCCTCGCAACGAGCGAAATTACCAGCCACAATAGGACGGCACTCAATCCCGTGACTGTCCAAGGTCCGGACCACATCCTCCCGGGAAAACGGTGCTTCCTTTCGCACAACTAGACTGAAGCCGAACCAGCTGCTTGCTCCTATCTCACGCTGGATCTGAAGCTGTGGGAATGCCTCCATGAGACTGAGGAATTTAGCAGCATTATTCCGGCGAACCCTGATGAAATCAGGAAGCTTTTTTAGCTGGGTCTGCCCCAGGGCACCGCTGAGCTCAAGGGGCCGCACATTGTAGCCGGGCAGCACAAAACGAAAAGACTCCTCAAACGGGTTATCCCCCTTCACGCCGCAGACTCTATTCACCTTGGGCAGATTCCTAGTCCAGCCGTGAGCCCGAAGACTGAGCAGGATGTGGGCCAACTCCTCGTCATCGGTGAGGATCATCCCCCCCTCCATGGTTGAAATATGATGGCTGAAAAACGAGCTAAAACTGCCCATGAGACCGAATGTCCCTGCCATCTTTCCGTTAAAATCGGCACCCATGGACTCGCAGTTGTCCTCGATGAGAATAACGTTCTTGCCCGCCAAGATCGCCTGAATCGCCGTGAAATCGTTAGGGTTTCCCAGAAGGTTCACGGCCATAACCAGCCGGGTCCGCTCGCTTACTGCGGCGGCAAGCTGGACAAGATCATAGTTCAGGGTAGCCGGATCAATATCCACGAACTTGAGTTTCAAGCCGTACTGATGCAGGGGAAAATAGGTGGTACTCCAGGAAACCGCTGGAACAATGACCTCGTCCCCAGCCATCATCCGCTCGTCCTTATTTTCCCGATAAAAGAGAGCGGCTACCATGAGCAGATTCGCCGAAGAACCGGAGTTAACCATGACGCAGAAGCGCGAGCCGAAATACCGGGCAAACTCCTGTTCAAAGCCTGCGACATGCTCACCCATGGAAAACCTGCCGGATTGAACAACCTGGGCGATGGCCTCATATTCCGCCTCATCCCAGGAAGCACATGCCAATGGATATCTGCTCATGCTCCATGCTCCTGCTTTTGCAAATAGTAGTCATACGCCTGCCCGACACCCTGCTTGAGGGAAGTTTTGGCAACCCAACCCCAAGCGGCAGCCCGTGCCACATCAACAAGTTTGCGCTGCATGCCCACGGGCTTGGCAAGATTATGCACAAACCTGCCCCGGAAACCGACCACCTCGGCAACCGTCTGGTAATATTCGAGGATGGTGCAATCCTGCCCTATCCCCACGTTCATCAGCTCCGGCAAGGTTTCGTAAAAACAAATCGCCTTGGCCAGACAATCAGCCAAGTCGCCAGCGTACATGAACTCCCGCCGGGCAAGGCCGTCGCCCCAAATTTCCACCACCTCTTTGTTCTCTTCTTTTGCCCGGTGC
>VMSS01000133.1 GCA_013791995.1 Desulfurivibrio sp.
CCTGGATAACCTTCTTGCCTTCTGCAGGGGTTCGGCAAAAAGGCACCATCAGCTTGATGTTGGTGAGTCCCATGTCGTTACGGGCCTTGAGCAATCCCTTGCACTCCAGCTCAAAGGCCGGTCGGTACTTGGGATCATAATACCGGGAGGCACCACGCCAGCCGATCATGGGATTCTCCTCGTGCGGCTCATAAAAGGTACCGCCGGTGAGATTCGCGTATTCGTTGGACTTGAAGTCGGAGAGACGAACAATAACATCCTTGGGATAAAAGCCGGCAGCGATGCGGCCCACGCCTTCGGCAACCTTGTCGATAAAGAACTGCTTCTTATCCGCATACGCGGTGGTCTTCTTGTCGATCGCCCTGACAACAGCCTGCTTTTCCGGGTCGGAAGAGCTTTTCAACTCTTCGTAGTTGAAAAGAGCCAGGGGATGGATACCGATATGGGAGTTGATGACGAACTCCTCGCGGGCCAGACCAACGCCGTCATTGGGAATCTGGCATTCGGTGAAAGCCTTCTCCGGAATGGCCAGGTTCATCATGATTTTGGTTTTGGTCTTGGGCAGGTTGCCAAGGTCGAGCCGATCGATCTCGAACTTCAACAATCCTTCATACACCAACCCCTTCTCGCCCTCTGCCGAGGAAACCGTGATCGCCTGACCGTTGGTGATCTTCTTGGAACCGTCGCCGGTCCCGATGACGCAGGGAATGCCCAGCTCACGGGAAATAATGGCTGCATGACAGGTCCGACCGCCACGATTGGTGACAATGGCCGAAGCAATCTTCATGATCGGTTCCCAGTCGGGATCGGTCATGTCGGTGACCAGCACTTGGCCCTTCTTAAAGCTGTGGATATCGACCACGGCGGCAATGACATTGGCCTCGCCCTGGCCGATCTTGGTGCCGACTGCCAAACCTTCGACCAGAACCTTGCCTTTTTCCTTCAGCTTATAGGTTTCGATGATACCCTTCGAAGTCTGGGAATGCACGGTTTCGGGACGGGCCTGCACGATGAACAGTTTGCCGGTGCCGACGTTCACTCCGTCGCCGTCCTTGGCCCATTCGATATCCATACCCTTGCCATAGTGATCTTCGATGATACAGGCCCACCTGGCAAGCTGGAGAATTTCATCGTCATTGATCACATACTGGCCGCGCTCTTCCGGCGTAGTGTTGATCGTTTTGACCGGCTCTTTGGTATTGGGATCGTTGTCGTAGATCATCTTGATTTCTTTACTGCCGATGGTCTTGCCGACGATAGGACGCTTGCCCTCTTTGAGGGTCGGCTTGAAAACGTAGAACTCATCGGGGTTGACCGCACCCTGAACCACGGTTTCTCCCAGGCCCCAGGCGCCGGTGATAAAGACCGCATCCTCGAAACCGCTTTCCGTATCGATGGAAAACAAGACCCCGGAGGAGGCGGAATCGCTGCGGGCCATTTTCTGGACCACGATGGACAGATAAACGTCGAACTGGCCGAACCCCTTGTCATGCCGATAGGAGATGGCCCGATCGGTGAAAAGGCTGGCAAAACAGCGGCGACAGGCATCAATGAGCTGCTCCGGACCGCGGATATTCAGATAGGTTTCCTGCTGGCCGGCAAAGGAGGCGTCCGGCAGATCTTCGGCAGTGGCGGAAGAACGCACGGCCACGTCAACACTGGGTCCATACATCTCTTCCATCTTCTTGTAAGTATCAAGGATCGCGGTGCGCAGATCCTCGGGGAACTCGGCAGTACGGATGATATTACGTGCTTTCTCGCCGCGGGCCTGCAGGTTACGGAGATCATGGGTGTCAAGATCGGCCAAAGCATCTTCAATGGCCTGGGCGATACCAGCGGTTTTCAACAGATGCTGATAGGCATAGGCGGTGATGGCAAAGCCGTTCGGGACATCAACACCTTTAGAGGTAAGCTTCTGATGCATTTCACCCAAGGATGCATTCTTGCCGCCAACCAACGGCACATCCTCAATGCCGATATCATCAAACCAGAGAATGAAAGCCTCGTCATGTTTACCCATTGTGTTCTGCTCCCTAATTATTTATTTAAAAGTTCAGTACATGGAACATACTAAAAAATACAATGATTTTGCGAGAGAAATCACGCCAGCAATGTATAGCGAATCTTGCCTTTCCGGTCAATCGAAACCTGCGCAAACGGCAAGAAATTGAGCCGTTGCCCAGCTCTTAAAGCCGTAGTATAACATAATGTACCCAGTGTACCTATGCATGTATTTTTTTGCACCTTTCCTTTCCTTCCTACACTATCAAAGGTCTCATCATGATCAGTCAAAACATCGAGCTCCTTTTCAACGAACATCTCTCGCCTGACAACCACGCGGCCAGCGACTATTTCGGACTCATCAAAAAACTGGTGGATCTGAAAAACAACGCCCTTCCGAATTCCGCGGAGTTCCGGGAGGCCAGCGAAGCCATCGTCAGAACATACGGGTTGGTAGAAGATGAAATACTCACCAACACCAATCCCCCGACCAAACAGGTATCTTTCGGAACCTCGGGCTGGCGGGGAACCATTGGCAAGGATTTCTCCCTGCACTCCGTCGGCCAGGTTGCCCAAGCCATTGTGGCCATGTACCGCGATCTTGACCAGGACAACTCCCTGGCCCAGGCTCTGGGCGTGAACACTTTCGCCGAGGTGCAGCAACGGGGCGCCGTGGTCGGCTTTGACAACAGGTTCGGCGGCAACCTCCTTGCGCAACGGGTAATCGAGGTGCTGACCACCAACGGCATCACGGTTCATTATGCCCACGAAGCCACAACCGGCACCCTTTCCGCCGCGACCCTCATTGTGCAGGCGGCCTTTTCGGTAAACCTCACCCCCAGCCATAACCCCCTGGAATATGCCGGCTTTAAATTCAATGCCGCAGATGCAGGCCCGGCCGCCACGGAGATCACCAGCCGGATCACGGAAAATGCCAGAAAGCTCATTGGTGAAGGCAAATCACCCGAGCTGAACCCGGACCCAACCCTGGTAAAACAATGCGACGCCCTCGGCTGCTGGCAGGAACTGATGGCCAAAGGCGTTTCCCTCCATGGCCTTGATTACGCCAAAATCATCGCAGCCTTTAATGCTGCATCGGACTGCGTGGTTGCAGTCGATTGTGTCCATGGCGCCAGCCGAGTGCACATGCGCTCCCTGTTCGGCAACAAGCCCTCGAAGCGCCTCATTCTCCTGCGGGACCAGCCAGACCCCACCTTTGGCGGAGTCGCGCCGGAACCCTCATCCCCCAACATGCGACAGGTTTTATCCACTCTGCAAAGCAGACCGGAGCCCTTCAAGCTCGGGGTGATCATCGACCCTGATGCCGACCGCATCCGTTTCAGCGATGGCTTTCTTGAAATCGACATGAACCTTTTCGGGGGCATGGCTTTTCATTATCTGCATGAAAAAAAGGGCAAGCATGGCCTGGTGGCAAAAACCGTGGCAACCAGCAATTTTGCCAACGCCATTGCCAAGGGACTGCATGAGGAAATCTTTGAACCCAAGGTGGGATTCAAGGAGTTCAAGCCGGTTATCGGCAAGGCTCTGGTCTGTTTTGAAGAATCAGACGGCATTTCCGTTATCGGCCACACCCCGGAAAAAGACGCCTACATCGGCCTGATCCTCGCCCTGGACATGATCCTCACCATGAAAAAGAATCTTGGCGACTATCTTAACGAAATCCAGGCTGAATACGGCTATTACTATCCGGGCCGAGGCGGTGTCGAGGTGAGCCAGCAGGGGCAATCGCTTCTGGACACCCTTGCAAAACTTGAAAAATATGCACCCGGTGTCGTGATCGATGTAGGCGGAGAGCCGAAAAAGATCACCGAAGTGCTCACCATTGACGGGAGGAAAATGATTCTGGAAGACAACAGCTGGCTGATGATCAGACCCTCGGGCACAGAGCCCAAGGTGCGCTTTTACTTTGAGGCCAGAACCGAAGCTGGCAAGGAAGGTCTGCTGGCTGCGGCCAAGGCAATGCTTAAAGAGATCGGTCTTCTGTGATGACCCGGCGCATTCCATAACATGGACGAAACACGATTCATAATTGCAGGAAGCTTTATCGACGGCAGCGGCGCAGATATGCGCAGGAATGTCTTTCTGTCAGTAAAAAACGGTATCATAACCGCCATCGGCTCCGCAGGAGAGCTTCCCCGCAATGACGGGGCTGCAATCGATGACTTCTCGCACTGCACCATTTTACCCCCCCTGGTTGACTGCAGCGTCTCCCTGTCGCGCTCACCCTCCGTGGACACAAGTGTGCGGCTATCCTCCGAAGAAGCCGACCTTCCCAAAAAAACAGCCATGCTGGAGCGGCATATCCGCGATTGCCATGCGCACGGAGTGCTGGGTGTGGCTGACAGCGATGACAGTGACCTGGTGCAGCGCTATCGGGAAGGGATGGCGCAGGAATGTTTGATTGAAATTCGTTCATCCGGCCCTTTCTGCCGAGACAAAGAATGCGCTGCCGGCGATTTTCTCAAGATCAATTATTCCGCCAATATCGAAGATGAGAATCCCCCACATCCTCAGCTCAGCCCTGAAAATCTGATCCGCTTTCTGCAGCAGAAAGGCGACAGAAAAGCGGTGGTGGTGGCCAATGGTCCGCAACAGGTAGCGGAAGCGCTTGAGGCGGGATGCGATGCCATCGAACAGGGCTACTCCATGGGCGAGGACAATCTCAAGAAAATGGCGACAAAGGATGTGCTGTGGATTCCCAGCGTCCTGCGGGCCAAAAACGGCTTGGACGGTGCGAGTTCAGGCGGAAGTGTGTGTTGCCGTTTTTCCACGCGCTATGTGGCGCCGGGCAAGCCGGTCCCGGGTGCTGAGGCTTTCTGGAAAAAGATGCTTGCCGAACAACTCGCGCAACTGCGCTTGGCCCGAAAGTTGGGCGTGAAAACCGCAGTGGGAACCGGCGCCGGGAGTGTCGGCATACTCCATGGCGAGTCCATGGCCGAGGAGATGAAGTTGTTCATCAAGGCTGGCTATTCGCTGGAGGAGACCATCCGTTGCGGTTCGGAAAATGGCGCCGGATTCTTAGGCATGGAGAAACTGGGAACGCTTACGGTCGGACGAAGAGCAACCTTCCTGATTTCAAGAGGCACGGTGCAGCAACTGCCAAGAAAACTCTCCTATCTGGAAGGCATCTACGTTGACGGTGCACCCAGCAGCACATATAGCAAAAATCCGGTCAAGACGGCGTGAAAAAAGCGCTTTGCACCGGCTGCAAGAGATAACCGGGTTGACATTCCGCATCATCTCCCCAGTCCTTTCCAGCCCCCTGCCCCACAGCCCTTTGGTGTTCAGAAAAAACAAGACACATTGTCTTTCCCTGCTCAGCGTGGTATACTGGTACTCAAATAAGTACCGAAAGGAGTCTACAAATGAATACCATACCTGCCCAGGAGATTAAGCGTCGCGGTATCGCTGCGGTGGATGATTGCATTGCCAAAGGCGATCTCCACGTGATCCGCAACAATCAACCGCAATACGTGGTGATTTCCGAGGATCGCTACCAGGCATTGCTTGAGGCGGAGAACGAGGCGCACACGGCGCGGGTGCTGGCCTCGCTGGAAGACCTGCGCGCCGGTCGGGTGCAACGCGGCACAGCGGCGGATTTGCTGAATGAACTGGACGCAGAAGGCTGAGGCATGTACACCCTCATCTGGACCTCCGGCTTCACCCGCTCGGCCCGGAAGTTTCTCAAACAGCACCAGGAATTGCGGGAAAAATTCGCAGCGATTCTCAGTGATCTGGAGCGCGATCCCTTTCAGCCGCATCTCCGGTACCACCACCTTGGCGGCAAGCTAAAAGGGGTGCAGGCAATCAGCATACTTCCAGCTACCGCCTTACCCTGACCCTCTTGATTTCAGACCAAGAAATTATCCTGCTTGATGTCGGCAGCCATGACGAGGTGTATCGGTAAGAAATGCGATCGAAGGTGTTGATCTGTTTTAAAGAAAACTGGGGAGTACCCCTGTTTTCTTCCTGTGGAGTGGGGTGTTTACCAAGGATAAAGATTTGACCCCTTTGGCCTCTTTTGCCTATGCCATGGCTTGGGCGATGACCCGCGAAAGCTCCTGAAGTTGATATGGTTTTACAATTGCCGAACAAAAACCATGCTCCCTGAAATTTGCAATGATTGGATCATTAGAATATCCACTGGAGACAATGACTTTGGCCAAGGGATCAATCTTGAGTAACTCCTGCACAGCGTCTTTCCCCCCCATGCCGCCGGGTATTGTCAGATCCATGATTACAATGTCGATATTTTCCCCTGTATCGCCATATATGCTGATCGCTTCCTCTCCATCTGCCGCAAGAACAACCTTGTGCCCAAGTTTGGTTAGCATTGCCTCAGAGACCTTCCTGACCATGACCTCATCATCCATAACCAATATTCTAAGATTTTGAACATCAGACACAGGCTGTGGTTTGGCAGGGATATCCAAGGTCTGCTCTGAGGCGGGAAGATATATGAGAAAGGAAGTGCCGACCCCAACCTCAGACTGTACATATATGTCGCCTTGATGCCTGGCGATAATAGAATATGTTATGGCAAGCCCCAAGCCGCTGCCCTCGTGTTTGGTGGTGAAATAGGGCTCGAAAATCTTATCGATGATATCTCCGGGAATACCCTGTCCTGAATCACGGATGATACATTTTATATATCTCTTCCATATAGGAAGGGGCACATGCTCTTTCTGGATATCGGGCACATTTTGACATGTTATAGAGATTGTCCCACCAACGTGCATGGCATTCTTAGCATTGATAACAATGTTCTGAATGACCTGACTCATCTGGCTTTTGTCTATGTCCACAAGCCATAAATCATCCGGAATGTCATATTTGATTGCAACATTACTTCCCCTTAAAACAAAATTGGCGGAATCAACGATAACCCCTTCCAGGGAGGAAGTTTCCCTAATCGGCTCCCCACCCTTGGCAAAGGTGAGAAGTTGTTGTGTGAGATCCCTTGCCCTGAGAGAGGCTTTTTCCGCCTCTGTAACCAACAAATGATCGGGACTGTCCTGGGCAACTGCCTGGCTTAACAGACTCAAATTTCCCAAAACGGCCATAAGTATATTATTAAAGTCATGGGCAATACCGCCGGCCAAGACCCCAAGGCTCTCAATATTTTTTGTCTGCTGAATTTGTCGCTCCAATCGACGGACGTTCTCTTCTTCTTTTAATTTCTCGGTAATATCAAGGGCGGAAAAAGTCACTCCACAACCGAGGTCTTGCGGGTTAACCGGTGCTGAGCGCAGATGGATATTGATATGCTCCCCTGACTTCTTTTTCCAGACGGTATTCACTTCACCAACATCGGCTTTATTAATCTGTCCATATTTGACTCTTCCGACACGAAGAAACTCCTCTTCAGAGGGATACAGTATCCGGGCACTTTCACCTATGAGTTCATTCATCTCATAGCCGGTCATTTCAAGAATTCGTTCACTGACCCAGCTGATCACCCTGTTATGAACCAGCCCGATACCAACAGGGGCGGCGACCAGGATACTTCTTAAGGTATCCTCACTTTTTTTAAGAACGTCCCTGGCCTGTTTTTCTTCGGTAATATCGAGATGAGTCCCTATGGCACGTAAAAGGGTTCCGTCATGGGCAACCTCGACAATATCACCGCTGCCTCGAACCCATCGGTAATCACCGTTCTTCATCCTGAGCCTAAACTCGATATCCCAACCGTGCCGTTGCTCAAGACACTGGTTTATTTTCTGTATGGCATTTTCCCTGTCATCCTCATGCAGTAGATCAACCCAAGCATCATGTGTACCGGGAAGCTCATCCGGCCCATATCCAAGCATTGAAAAATACGTTGGGCTAAAATACGTCTTCCCGGTCAAGACATTCCACTCCCAAACAGCCATGGCTGCCTTAGAAGCATTGTTCTGATCCTTTTTGTCCGTCATAAAACCCCCAACGCATTGCTGTGCCGCATTATGACTGCCACTACAAGCACCCACACCAGCCTACTGGTCGTTATTCCCGCATAAACTTACTGGTACGATCAAATTATGACTCAAAGTACCCTTTTCATAAGGTTACAGCCAGGACGAGGTGTATCGGTAAGAGGTGCGCCCGAAGGTGTTGATCTGTTCTAAAGATAACAGAAAGACTCACTATTTCGAACGACACCCTGCTGAGCACGCACTATATTCCCTCGAACATTGTCGGACCCCGGAAGCATGGTCGTTAAGGCAAGCAGCCTTGCAGTTATTCATACAACCTGAATATGTAAACGGATTCAATGAGTTAAGAAATGTGTCGCATTCACTTTCGCAACCGCTTTCGCATGCCGGAAGTGCGCCGGCAACAAGAGAATTACAGAAGTCGAGACTACTTTCGCAATCTTTCAGACATGCTGCAGTTGACTCCAAGGTCGCCTGCGCGCAAGGAACACCGGGGTCAAAAGCGAACATTGCCACACAAAAAAGGGTGAAGCCTAGAAAAGCAGAGGATTTCATTTAAAGCCCTCCTCGGTTGGGATGCAGGTACTATACGTTTAATTCAATATAGCATGGCGATTCCTCTCCAGGCACTTAATCAGATCAGCAGAGATTGCTCAATGCCAGGTAGAAAAAACTGGGGAGTACTCTTGTTTTCTTCTTGGGGATTGGGGAGTTTGCCAAGGATAAAGATTTGACCCCTTTGCCCCCTGACCCCTTTGCCCCCTTATATTTTTTACACCTAACGATTTGCTCACGCGCGCCGAGCCTGTGAAAGAGCGCCAAAGCTTCCCGGCATCGCGTGCAGCTACTTGTTGGGCCGCGTGCGGCTATGGCCTAATCTCGCAATTGTGATTCTCACAAAAGTCACGAAACCTTTTCGTGTATGTTTCTACATCAAAGTTCCCACTACGTATAAAGTCTTCTTGTTGTTCCAACATCCACCTGATGGTGCTTGCCCAGCTCTCCGACTTATGAGCGATCTCAAAGAGCGATTCGGTGATTGCAAACTTGCTGTTGTTATACCAGTGGTCCGATTCTAAGTTTGATGACAGCGCCTGCTCAATATTGAGCTGATTGAACTTAAGGAATAGCTCCACTGCCTGGTATTCTCGTGACGCTTTCTGTGTCTCCACAAATTGTCTTGCCCCAAGGACTAGAGCAAACACTGCAACGATACAGGCAACGATTGTGGACCAGTTCGCTGCTAAAGAAACTTGTTCTGGTGTCATTAGTCTACTCCAAACGCCCAACGTTCAAGCTGTGCGGTGCAAACGAAGCGCAGCGTAGTTTGCATCCGAACGAGCGCCTTGTTAGGCGCGATTTTCCAACCCGCGATCATATACATAATTTGCGTTTTTCTCCGGACCATATTCCGAATAATACCCCTTGAGTACGGGGTCGATTTCAGGAAGTTCATTATTATCATACCGAATAAATACGCTATAGCTTGGTGAATGGTCTAGTTCTCTCAATACCACCCTAACAGTGACTCCTTCGACGATAACTGGTCTGTTTCTTTCTAACCTAGAATCAATTGAGCGGCGTAAATCGTCAAGGCGGAAATCATACGGACTAAGTTGTAGATTTCGGAAAGTATCTAGCTCCAAACAAGACATACCTAACTGCCAGGACAAATATCGCCCTAAAGATGATTTACCGGAGTGGTCTCTACCATCTATAGCTATAATGAAACTTTCCCACTTCGGCATATTCTGCCAAATATCATCACGTATCTCTTGATACTCCGGATACTCAAGAACAGTCGGTCTTTCTGCATTCATTTTCGTTTCCGTGCGCCTAACATATTTATTATCAAGCTTGCTCGAGTTGAAATTTTCCGCTCGCTTCCTAACTTGAAAATTGATCTAGTCTGGTTGAAATTTTCGTGTTTTTTCCTTAAATAGCTACTTTTGCAACCCATATGAGGGTGTTATATAGCAAGCAATATAATAACGGCTAAAAATATTCGGAGTATTATCTGTCTACCTGACAACAAGGAGCAACACAAGAAATTTATTCTTTCATGACGGCGGGTTAGGGTTGCACTGAGGTCAACAGAAAGAGGCATGAAGATCTGTCAATTTTCCCCCAAGCCCCGAGGCCCGCTCCACCCTTCTCCCCACCGCCGCCTCAATCTCCTGCGGCCGCCCGACCAAGGCAACCTGACTCCGGGCCCGGCTGATGCCGGTGTAGAGAAGTTCTCTGCTCAATAGGGCCAAATCCTCTCCGGGCAGGATCAGACCAACCCGGTCGAACTCAGAACCCTGACTCTTGTGGATAGTCATGGCAAAGGCTGTTTCGTGCGCAGGCAGTTGCCGCAAGGAATAGGAGCGCACCCCTTCCCTGTTTTCCGAGAAGAAAAAGGCCTGAAGCCCCTCGCCGTTTTCCGCTGGCCAGATGATGCCGGTCTCGCCGTTAAAAAGGCGCAACGGGTATGAATTGGCCTGGATCAGCACCGGCCGTCCCCTGTACCATTGGGTGTTCGGCTCAATCAGCCTGTTGAGGGAAAGGATTTTTTCCGCGTACCTGTTCAGCGTCGAAACCCCCATTGGCCCTGTTCGGTGGGCACAGAGCAACCGGAATTGTTCAAACAGCTTCAATGCCGCAAGCGGGTCAACAGCATCCAGAAAGGATCGATATCCGGCGAGAATCATCTCTGCCAGGGGATGGGTCGGATCACCCTGGACCAGGGGCGGCAGCAGACTGACCTCGACTGAACCTTGCTGGGCGAGAGCAACTGCCTCTTCCGGTTTGCCTGCATGGATTGCGCTGGCCAGAGCGCCGATCCCCTCATGGGGAGAATAGCGGAAGCTTTCCGTAAGCCTTACAACGCATCGGGCCAGCGGAGTTTCAGCGGAACCGTCGACATCGCCCATGGCCGCGCCGCAGATATCCCCCATGATGGAGCCTGCCTCCACCGAGGCAAGCTGATCCTTGTCGCCGAGCAGGACAAGCCTTGCCTCAGGCGGGACTGCCTCAAACAGCTTGGCCATGAGCGCCACATCGATCATGGATGCCTCATCCACCACCACGACATCGCAGAGCAAGGGATTTTCACGGTTATGGCGAAAGGTGGTCGGGTTTTCCGCCCGGTATCCCAAGGCGCGATGGATGGTTGCCGCCTTGGTGGGCAGGGATGCGCGCAGATCAGCAGACATTGACTCGGCGCTTTTACTCTGCAATGACTCGGTGAGCCGGGCCGCGGCCTTGCCCGTGGGCGCAAGAAGCAGGATGCGCGGCAGCGGCTCTTGTGCCTCACGGGCATAGAGCAGGAGCAGGGAGAGATATTTCGTGACCAGCGTGGTTTTGCCCGTGCCGGGACCACCGGTAATCAGACCGAGACGTTCCCGGAAAATTCCGGCACAGGCCTCGCGCTGTTGTCCATCCTGCGCTGTTCCCGTAAAAAGAGTGGCGAGGCAGGATGCAAGCACATCCTCCCGCACATCCTTTGGAAATGCGACCCTGGCCTGGATATGACGGACAAGCTCCTCCTCGTAACGCCAATACCGTTGCAGATACAAACGATACCCTTCAAGCACCAGCGGGGCCAGTGCGCCATCGTGGCTCACCAGAGGGCTTTGCCGAAGCTCAGCAGTCAATTCTGCAAGCGAAGGACTTGACTCCCCCTCCTTCGTTGCTGTCACTGCTGATGAGAGAGGGCTGGGGAGTGGGTTAAGTTGCGAGTTGCCTGGTTCATCGGTGTTTCCCCCTCTCCCTAGCCCTCCCCCGCCGGGGGGGAGGGAACTATCGACCAGATGTTTGAGATCAAGGCAGACATGGCCGTTGCTTACGGCTTTCCGTGTAAGGGCGGCCAGGACAAGGGTTCGAGGGCTGGCGGAGGGAGCAAGCCGCTGCAGGGTTCTGACAAAATAGCGGTCGAACTGATCAAGCATGCCGCTGGCAATGAGCTGTTCAATCTCCCTGATCATGATAATCGCTCTCCGGAGACACAAAATTTTCGACTGCCCCAGAATTGTAACCGTTCAGTAGTGCCGTAGATGCGCGAAAGAGGTCTGACCGCTATACACCCTGTATGCGGACCAGGCCGATGACAGCTAAGCGAGCGCAGAGCGAGACTGCGAAGCAGATGCGGTGCTGCTGGACGGTTACTGATCATGGACCGCCCTCCCCAGCCAGACTCTGAAATATTTCGGAGAGCTGTTCGATACGCGCCAGAGGCGGCAGATCAGCATACACTCCGAATTCCGATCCTGAATCCGGGTGCATGCCCTTGAAAAACAGATACAAGACCCCGCCGAAATCCCTTTGGTAGTCGTAATCAGGCAATCGGCTGGCCAGATACCGGTGCAGGGCCACGGTGTAGATGTGGTATTGCAGGAAATAATGATGATCAGCCATGGCCGCAGGCAGTTTATCCCTTGCATAATCCTCCCGGTTTTCGCCGAGATGGTTGCTCTTGTAATCCATCACATACCATTTCCCCTGGTGTTCGCAGACCAGATCGACAAACCCCTTGAGAAAGCCGCGCAGGGGAATAAAGCGTAACGATCGCAGCGCCTCGACATACCCTGCGGGAATCCCCTGGGGATGGTCGATAAACGGGCGGGCCAGAAGCTCGGAGGACAGGCTGGCATCATCGCCCAACCCTGCGCCCACCGGAAAGGTGAAAGGCATCTCGTTGATCCGTTGACCCGCGCTGATATCAGCCAGGCAAAAACCATCGGCTGCGCAGAGAGGAGTCTTCAGCACCTCAGCAAAAGCCTTACAGACCGGGCTGAGCCAAAGCTGCTCGGAATACCCGTAAACGCGCATCTGCTCTTGCACCTGTTCCCGCAATTGGACAGGGTTTTCGTTTTGAAAGGACGCTATTTCAAAAAGCTTGTGAAAGAAGTTACCGGCCACTGGGCCTTTAGGAAATTTGGCCAACGGAATCGGGGAACCGGGCGCAAGCGGCACTGCCATATCCGAAAACGTTTCCTGCCCGGCTGAAACGGTGACCTCGGTATCTCCCTCCCGTTCTCCATAATCATGACTGCTCTGGGCAATGAGATGGGAGAAGCTGCCGATCCGCCATATATGCTCAAGTTTGCGAACCGCAGTGCGGCACGACAAAAGATCCGCAATGGGCAGCTTGGCCGGTTCGTCACTGGGCTCCTGCGCAATGCACATCTGCCGAACCTGCCACCCTTCGCTTGCAAGAGCACGTTTTTTCAGCAGATCGAGCAACTCCTGATCACTATACCCCTTGAGATGCTGCTGCAAGGATTCCGGTGTGTTGATTTCTCCGGTTTGGGGTGGTTGATCTCCGTGCAGGAGCCAGGCCAGCGCACTGCCATCATAGCCGCTCACCGGTGCCCACAAGATATGGCAGCTATGCTTGGCGCGGGTCATGGCCACGTAGGCAAGCCGCAGTTCTTCGGCAAACCGCTCACCAGCCGCCAGACCACGGGACTGTTCATCCGGGAACAAAACAATCCTGCCCTGCCAATCAGCCTCCGGATCATGGAGGGAGACAAAAGGCTGCCTGGATGATCCGCTGCCCCCCATGAAGAGGTAGGGGCAATAGACAACAGGATACTCAAGCCCTTTGCTGCGGTGGATGGTGACCAGCTGCACGGCATCTTCGTCGCTTTCCAGCCGCAGCTCGGCCTCTTCTCCTGTCTCGTTTGCGGTCAGGGTCTGGCTGAACCAGTCAACAAGCATCTCCGGGCTGAAATGGTTCCGGCTTTCCGCCTCCTGGAGCAGTTCAGCAAGATGCCGCAGATTGGTCAGCCGCCGCTCCCCATCTTCCAGCAAAAGCAGCCGCCCGATAACACCATGCTCCTGCCAGGCAGCCATCAGCATTCGCATGACCCCGTTTTTCTGCCAGACTCCCTGCCAGAATGAAAATCTCCCCATGTGTCCGAACAATTCGGATTCGTTTTGGTTGAGGTGTTCAAGATCGTTGGCAGTATAGCCGAGCATTGCTGTGGCAAGCCCCTTGCGGAGCAGTTGTTCGTTGCCCGGTTCCGCCACCGCCGCAAGAAACCGAAGACACTCCTGCGCCTCTGAGCTGGACCAGACACTGGCTTTGCTCTGGAGCACAGCATTGATGCCCCGGCTTCGCAAGGCAGCCTGAACCTCAGCCGCCTGGGTGTTGGTACGCACCAGTACGGCAACATCCCCGGCCCGAACGGAGCGATCCCCGATCTTTGCATCGCCGGTAAGCAGCCCGGATATATCTCCGGCAACAAGGTCCGGAATCAGGGGAACAAGCTGCTTTTTGACAAACCGCCCGCCCCTGGATCCGCACACCCCCTCGGGAATGGTGAGAAACTGCAGGGGGGCTGAGCCAAGGCCTTGGGAATGCCAGAGATCTGTAGCACCGGGACGCGCGTCAATCTGGGCGTAGCTGATCCGCTCATCGCCAAAAGGGTGCGACAGGGGGGTGTACAAACAGTTCAGCGCCGCCACCATTTTCCGGTCGGCCCGCCAGTTTGTGGTCATGGTGTATTTATCGGATTTCGCCTGAGCTGCGGCATCGAGATAGGCATAGATATCCGCGCCGCGGAAACCATAGATGGCCTGCTTGGGGTCTCCGATGAGGAACAGCGCCGAAGTCCCGCTTTTCGCATAGATGGTCTGAAAAATGCGATACTGGACCGGATCGGTATCCTGAAATTCATCAATTAGCGCCACGGGAAAACGTGTCCGGATCAACTGGGCGAGCTGCACCCCCTGATCGCCACGCAATGCCCTATCCAGCCCGGTGAGCAGTTCGTCAAAAGACTGTTGCTGCCCGGCCATCAACCGCTTGGGCAGTTCCGTTCGGATATACCGTGCTGCCCCG
>VMSS01000137.1 GCA_013791995.1 Desulfurivibrio sp.
CCGGGCAATTCGTCAGATAATAATGAAATGCGCTTGAGTTTAACCGGAGGAACAGAGTACACTTTCAGTCGAGGTGACGGCCAGGGGATAACTCCTGGGGTGCTGTGCAAACCCCTGTTCTCAATGGGTTCCAGGAAAACTGGTTGACTTTTGCGGGTATGGTTATTAAAGATGGTCTCGCAAAAAAAAGTTTAAAGAACCAGAATTACTGTGCCCTACGCCGGTTTTCTTCTGGATAGAGACACGAACGTACCGCACGGATTTTTATTCGGCGCTTCTTTTTTTATAAGATTGAGAATTTGGGATTATTGAAGACGATTATGGCAAAGAAAGAGATTTCTCGTTACGCGGAAGCAGGGGTTGATATTGACAAGGGCAATGCCTTTGTTGACGCCATCAAGCCTATCGTTGCCTCTACTTTTCGCCCTGGCGTGCTTACCGGCATCGGCGGTTTTGGCGGATTGTTCGCCTTGGGTAGCGGCAAATTTCAGGATCCGGTCCTGGTGTCGTCAACCGATGGGGTCGGGACCAAGCTGAAGATCGCCGACATGTGCAACAAGCACGACACCATTGGCATTGATCTGGTTGCCATGTGTGTGAACGATATCATCGTGTGCGGGGCGCATCCTCTTTTCTTTCTCGATTATTTTGCCACCGGCGGACTTGATCTCGGGGTTGCTACCGATGTGGTCAAGGGAATCGCCAAGGGCTGCGAGATTGCCAAGTGCTCTTTGATAGGCGGGGAAACGGCGGAAATGCCCGGCCTGTATCAAGCCGGGGACTATGATATCGCCGGGTTCGTGGTCGGGATCTGCGAGCGTGAAAAGTTGATTGACGGCTCCGAGATAAGCGTCGGCGATAAATTGATCGGTCTTGCCTCAAGCGGGGTGCACAGTAACGGCTTTTCCCTTGTGCGCAAAATCTGTTTCGAAGAGATGGGGCTCAGCGTCAACGATAAAATCGAAGAGTTCGGTTGTACTCTCGGTGAGGAATTGTTGCGACCGACCAGGATCTACAGCGAAACACTGCTGAATCTGGTGAAAAATTTCAAGGTGAAAGGGCTGGTTCATATAACTGGCGGCGGCATTCTTGACAATATCCCCCGGGTTTTGCCAAAAGGCTGTAAGGCGGTGATTGACAAGAAGGGCTGGAATGTTCTCCCCATCTTTGATTTCCTGCAGAAAAACGGAAAAATATCAGCCCATGAGATGTGTCGCACCTTTAACTGCGGAATCGGTATGGTTGTGGTTGTTGATGGAAAACAGGTGGATGACTGTATGCAGCAACTGATTGCCTTGGGTGAGTCTCCGTATCTGATCGGCGAGATTGACGCCATGAAGAAAAAGGATACCATGGCCGTTGAGGTTGATTGCGGCTGATTTATAATGTGTGTGGCTTTTTTGACCAAGGCTTACGGGTTTCCCGTGGGCCTTTTTTTTTGCTGATTCAGCTTCCGCAGTCTTTGCTCCCGCCCTTGATTTTGTAAATGGCATGCTGTAATGCGGGGAGCACGGCTTCCAGATTCTCTCTGGCCGCTTTTTTGCTGCCCGGAAGATTGATGATCAGACTCTGTTTTCGGGTGCCGGCGAGTCCCCGTGACAATATGGCATTCGGGGTTTTTTGCAGGCTGGACTGGCGCATGGCTTCGCCTATGCCGGGTATTTCCCGGTCAAGAAGGGGGCGGGTTGCCTCGGGAGTCAGATCGTTGGGAGAAACGCCGGTGCCGCCTGTGCTCAGAATCAGGTCGATATTTTTTTCATCCGCCCAGGACCGGAAAGTTTCTTGTATTGCGGCGATTTCGTCCGGGACAATTGCGTAGGCCACCACGGAAAATCCTTGTTTGATGAGCATTGCTTGCAGCTCAGGGCCGCTGGTGTCTTCCCGCTCTCCGCGTGAACCTTTGTCGCTGATGGTCAGTATGCCGCCGGTGTATGATGTCATGTGCTGTCTCCTCAAGAAGATGTCCGCCTGCATAGTAGTAAGAAAAACCCAATGAAGTCAAGCAGCTAATAGGAATGGTTGTTGTCTTCTGTTTGGCAACCTGCTATTTTGGTCGGTGAAAATAAGGCCGCGTCTGCAAGCCCTTGGTCAGTGAAACGGATTTGTTTGGGAGTTTTTTACCATTCTTTCGGTAATGTAAATGGAAAAACCCGCACAGGATACAGGAAAAATAGCCAGATCCGCCGGAACTGTCGGAGTGGCTGTGATGTGCAGTCGTATCTTGGGGCTGGCCCGGGAACAGGTTTTTGCCATCTTTTTTGGGGCGGGTTTTGCCTTTGACGCATTTGTGGTGGCGTTTCGTATCCCCAATCTCTTGCGCGATCTCTTTGGCGAAGGTGCTTTGAGCGCCGCTTTTGTCTCGGTTTTTTCCGATTATGAAACCAATAAAGGCGAAAAAGCGACCTGGGTCCTGGCAGGAAATGTCCTGGTTTTTATAGGGATTCTGCTCAGTTGCCTGACTCTGTTGGGAGTGTTCTTTTCTGGACAGATCGTTGCTTTCATGGTGGAGGCCGAGTTTGAGTCTGTTCCCGGGAAAGTCGAACTCACCACGCTGCTCTCGATGATTATGTTTCCCTTTCTTTTGTTTATTTCCCTGTCTTCGGTGGTGATGGGGATTTTGAACACCAGGGGACGTTTTTTTATCCCGGCCCTTGCCTCCGGTTTTTTCAACCTGGGTTCGATCGTCGGCGGCGTCGGCTTTGCCCTGCTTATGCCTCGCTTTGGTCAGCCGCCCATTGTCGGCATGGCCATCGGTACTCTGATCGGTGGATTGCTCCAGCTTGGCTGTCAATTGCCAGCCCTGTTCAAGGCCGGGTTTGTCTTTATGCCGCGGCTTGATCTCCGCCATCCAGGCTTGCGCCGGATACTGAAACTTATGGCTCCGGCGGTGATCGGCCTTGCACCGCTACAGATCAACGTGTTGATCAACACCTATTTCGCCTCTTCCCTGGCCGAGGGCAGTCTTTCCTGGCTGAGTTACGCCTTTCGGCTGTTTTGGCTGCCGGTGGGTCTTTTCGGTGTTGCCCTGTCCACGGCGACCTTGCCGGTTATTGCCCGATATGCCGCGCTTAAGGATATGGACAGATTGCGGGAAACCTATGCCTCTTCGCTGACTCTGGCTTTTTCTCTGACCATTCCCGCCTCGGTGGGGCTGATTCTGCTGGGTGAGCCTATTACCAGAGTGATTTTTCAACACGGCAGTTTTGACAGTCTGGCCACAACGAAAACCGCCGAGGCTTTGGCCTGTTATGCCGTGGGGCTTTTTGCCTACTCCTCGGTCAAGATCATGGTTCCGGTTTTTTACGCTCTCGATGAGACCCGGTACCCGGTGATGGGCAGTTTTCTGACCATGGCAGTCAATGTCCTTCTGGTCTGGCTTACCATCGGCTTTCTGCAGCATAAGGCTCTTGCCCTTTCCATCTCCTGCGCCATGATCCTGAATTTTCTTTTCCTGAGTACGATTTTGTACAGAAAGCTTGGAGGATATTCCCTGCGGTATCTTTTTGCAGGGCTGGGCAAGGTTCTTTGCGCTTCGCTGGGTATGGCTTTTTGGTTGTTCGGGGCGCAATATCTTCTTGCGCCTCTTGTTCTGTCCGGTTTTCCGGGAAGCATTGTCGCGCTCGTGGTGGCTATTGGAACGGGGGGGACGGTCTACGGTGTTACGCTCTATGCCTTGCGTTTCAAGGAGTTGACCGTGTTGGTGGAGCGGACCCGCCAGCGTTTCGGCTGGGGGTGATGACCCTGTGGGCTAGGGCGCCTGGACTGATATCTGGCGCAGCAGGCTGAGTTGGGCGAGTAGAGCGGGGACTGCGGTATCGACCCGGAGGATACGACTTCCGAGACTGAATGGCGCAAAGCCTTGCTCCTTGAAGCGTTGCAGCTCAAAATCAACCCAGCCGCCTTCCGGCCCGATGGCCAGGACTGCCCGTTGACTGGATATCCCACAGGCACCCTGGGCAATATTCTGATTGCCGTCCGGGTGGGCAAGAAGCCGGATCGGGCAATCGGTTAATAAATCCTGCAGAAGGTCTTCCACGAATGGCCTGAAACGGTTATGGACTGAGACCTCCGGCAATTTGGTGTCAATTGCCTGCTCAAGTCCAAGGAGCAGGGGTTCACTGAAGTCGCTGTTCCGGATGAGTGTTGAGTTGAAGAAACTTTTCTCGACCCGGTTGGCGTTTATCAGAAATATGCGGTCCACTCCCATGGAAGCCGCCTGGGCCAAGACCCGTTTCAGCATGATCGGGCGAGGTACGGCCAGGATGAGGTCGGTGGGGGGACAGGCTTGCGGTTGTATGGAGAGATTTACCTGAAGCACAATGCTGTGGCCGTCGATCTCCAGGATGTAGCCGGTGCCCAGCATGCCGCCGAGTACGCCGACCCGGACGCTGTCTCCGACTGTGCTGCGGAGAATCTTGCGGATGTGTTCGGCGCGGCGACCGGTCAGGGTAACGTGGTTATCGGTCAGTTCTCGCGGATGGAGTAATATCAGGTTCATATATGGATATGGTGTCTGGTTTTTTTTACAATCTGTTTATGACGGTGGGGGTGATTGTATTCGCTCCGCTCCTTTTCGTCAAAGTTATACTGACGCCCAAATACCGCAGCCGCATCGGCAAACGGCTGGGATTCGCGCTCGGGGAAAAGCCGGGCGGTTCCGGCTTCCCCCGCATCTGGGTGCATGCCCTGTCCGTGGGAGAGGTGGCTTCCGCCAGGAATCTGGTGCAGGAGCTGCGGTGCAGTTATCCCCAGGGGGTTATCATTTTTTCCGCGTCCACTCGGGCCGGAGAAACTTTTGCGCGAAGCACGCTCGGGGAACATGTCGATTGTTTTGTGCCCTTTCCTTTTGATCTGCTGTGGAGCGTGAAGCGGTTGCTTTCCTGGGTAAATCCCGATCTTTTTATCCTGGTGGAGACGGATTTCTGGCCTAATTTTCTGCGTGAACTCAAGCAGCGGAGTATTCCCTCTCTGCTGGTCAATGGACGGGTTTCGGAAAGTTCAATGTCCCGATACACCACCTTTCGTTGGCTTTTTGCGCCGCTTTTTAATTCCTTTCAAGCCCTTGCCATGCAAACGGAGCAGGATGGTGTCTGCATGCGCCAGCTGGGTGTTGACCCAGAACGCCTTGTTGTCCTGGGAAACCTGAAATACGATGCAGCTCTGCCTGGAGGCATCGTCAAGCCGGGTCTTGATCGAAAGGGTTTGCATATCCCGGTGCAGGCCTTGGTTTGGGTGGCGGGAAGCACTCATCGAGGAGAGGAAGAGATTCTCTTTAATGTGTTTCAAAAGCTTGTCCGCACCTATGCCGACCTTTTTCTCATTCTGGCACCGCGGGATGTGGCGCGAGGCGCAGAGCTTGCGGCCATGGCGGATCAGCGCGGTCTTTTGGCTTTCCGCCGCTCGAGCAGCGAAACAGGAACGGGCTCGGTGTTGATCCTCGACACGCTGGGAGAATTGTCAGCGGTATACAACCTGTGCGATGTGGCCTTTGTCGGCGGCAGTCTGGTGGACCAGCGCGGCCATAACCCGTTGGAGCCGGCGGTGCATGGGAAACCGGTACTGTTCGGGCCTTTCATGGAAGATTTTGCTGAAATCAGTCGCGACCTTCTCGCTGTAGAGGGCGGAGTGCAGATTCGCAATGAAGAGGAACTGTGCGATTGTCTTTCCCTCCTGTTGGGTGATCCCGCGAGGCGTGAGCGAACAGGGCGTAAGGCACAGGGGTTGATTGCCTCCAGGCGAGGAGTAACCGAGGCGCATATTGCCCTGATCCGTAAAATGTTGACGCAGAAGGAGGGGAGATGAGGCCGCTGCTCAATGCGCTCTTTCTGATCGGGCGTTTTTTTTCGCCGGCATACAGCCTGGTCATGATGATACGCGCCTTTTTGTACCGAAAAAACGTCCTGTTGCAATCCCGGCAGCTGTCGGTGCCGGTTGTCAGTATAGGCAACCTCACTTTGGGTGGCACAGGAAAAACGCCCATGGTCCGTTATGTAACCCGTTTGCTTTTGGACAGGGGGCTGCGACCGGCCATTGTCAGCCGCGGATATGGCGGAAAGGGCGGCGGCAAGGTCAATATTGTTGCCGATGGCGCCAAGACGCTGCTGTCGCCGGATGTGGCCGGGGATGAGCCTTTCATGCTGGCTGAGGCGCTTCCCGGGGTCCCGGTTTTAACCGGTCCGAAGCGAGCAAGGGTTGCAAGCCATGCCATCGAGAAATTCGGGGTGAATTTCATTGTCATGGACGATGGATTTCAGCATCTCTCCCTGAGACGTGATCTTGATCTGGTTCTTTTCAGTGCCGGAACGCTCCTTGGCAATGGCCGGGTTTTTCCCGGCGGGGAATTGCGGGAGCCGCTTTCCGCCCTTGGGCGGGCACATGGATTTGTTATTACCGGGGTCGACAGCAACAACCGTTCCAAGGTGGATCGATTTCAGGTGCGGTTACAGGGAGCATTTCCGGAAAAGCCTGTCTTTACGGGGGAATATCTGCCTGCCGGGATCTGGCACAGCAGCCAGGGTACGTTCTGCACCCTGGACGAGGCCCGGAAGATTGAGGTGTTCGCTTTTGCCGGTATCGCAAAGCCGGACTCCTTCCGTCAGATTTTGCGGCGGGAGGGATTTTCAGTTCACGGTTTTGAGGAATTTCGAGATCATCACGACTACACGGCTCAGAATGTCGCAACCTTGATAGGTGCCGCCCGGGCAAGCGGAGCCCTGGCGCTTATTACCACCGAGAAGGATTTCGTCAAACTCCGGCCTTTTTTCGGGGAGTTTCCCATTCTGGCTCTGACCATTGAGCTTCGTATGGAGCAGGATTTTGATGTTTTCATGGCCGAACACCTCTCCCGTATTTCTTCATAACAGCATGCCTTGTAAGAAATCACAGTAAATCCGGGGGGCTTTGCCGGTGTGGTTTTTTTGCAACACTCCACGTCCCTCTGTTCAAGGCAGCTTTCAGCGTGTCAGTGTAACATCTCGAAATAAAACAGTTTTATTTATTATGTTTCCGTGTTTCTGTGGTTGGCCCGTATTTTGCACATATACCATTTGGTTTCAATGAGCGTTGTAAAATACACACACCAGAAAAGAGTGTTCACCATATGGATTCATTACAGCACACCATTAAAAGGCCGGTAAGCTTTGCGGGTATTGGCCTTCATTCCGGCAAGGTTGCAACCCTTTCCATTCTGCCCGGTGAGGAGAACAGCGGGATTCGCTTTGTGCGCAGTGATTTGCCCAAGGCAGCGCCAACGCCGGCTTTTATGGATCGCATCATCGATACCAGGCTTGCCACCACCATCGCCACTGAAGACGAGGCGATGATTTCCACCACCGAGCATCTGCTTGCCGCTTTGTTCGGCATGGGCATCGATAACGCGGTGGTTGAGCTGGATGGTCCCGAGGTGCCCATCATGGATGGCAGCGCCGGGCCGTTTGTCCACGTTCTTAAGCGGGTGGGGCGTCGTCGCCAGAACGCCTGCAAATGGATGCTCAGGGTGAATAAGGAGATTTCCTATTCCGAAGGCGATTCCTTTGTGAAAATCCTGCCCTATGCCGGGTTTAAGGTTACCTGCGAGATTGAGTTCAACCACCATTTGATCAAAAAGCAGATCTTTTCCAGCGAATTGACCCCACAGAAATTCGCCAAGGAAGTTGCCGGAGCCAGAACCTTCGGGTTTCTGGATCAGGTGGAGAAGCTCAGACAGAGCGGCCTCGCTCTGGGTGGTTCTCTTGAAAACGCGGTGGTTATCGACGATGACGGCATAGTTAATGCCGAGGGACTGCGTTTTGCAGATGAGTTTGCCCGGCACAAAACTCTGGATGTGATCGGCGATCTTGCCTTGCTGGGCTTTCCCCTGCTTGGCCACGTCGTGACCAGGAAATCAGGCCATGGCCATCATTTTTCCTTGATGAAGCAGCTTGCCGCCCAACCCGAGCGCTGGGATCTGATCGCCTACGAGAAGGAAGGGGAGAATAAGGTGCTTGAAAAAGTGGTCTTGTCCACCAAGGAAGCCGGCGATAAATTGTTGTCCTATTTGCTTCCCCCCAGCATTGCTCTTGCCGGACAACCCTGCTTTGCCTGAGTGATGTAACCTCCTCAACGAGGAACGACCCGCGGATGTTGTAAAACTCTGCGGGTTTTTTTATGCCCGGTGTCCGGCCGGTGTCTCCGAGTGCGATGGCTGAAGCTGCTCACCGCGAATCCTGCTTGCAAAGGCGTGGGAAATTGGTAAGTTGCAGCAGTATCACTATTGTTGGTCCATCATGGTCGAATTTTACTTCGGCCTGTATACACATGAGGAGCAGGGTATGGGTTTTTCAGGAAAGCTGGGTTTTATCGGCGGGGGTCTGATGGCCGAAGCCTTGATTAAGGGCATATTGGGGGCCGGGCTTGCTGAGGCCGGTCAGATTCTGGTTGCCGATCCCAGCAACGAGCGGCAGACAGTGTTGCAGAAGGAATATAAGGTCGCGACGTTTTCAGATGCTGCGTCTGTCTGGGCGGAATGCAAGGTTGTTGTTCTGGCGGTAAAACCGCAGGTCGTCGGGGCAGTTCTCCGCAGTTCCCGCGAAATGATCCATGCCGAGCATCTGATTATCTCCATTGCCGCGGGTATCCCGCTGTCCGTGTTGGAGGGCGCTGTTTCCGGGCGCGGATGCCGGATGATCCGGGTAATGCCCAATACTCCGGCCATCGTGCTTACGGGTGCGTCCGCACTGAGTCCCGGCCAGGGTGTGACCTCAGAAGACATGGGTGTGGCCACCAGTATATTCGATGCGGTTGGTGTCAGCTGCGTGCTGGATGAGTCCTACCTCGACGCGGTGACAGGCCTGAGCGGCAGCGGCCCGGCCTATGTGTTCACCTTTATCGAGGCTTTGATAGATGGTGGGGTCAAGGTTGGCCTTGCCCGGCCTGTGGCACAGTCGCTTGCACTGCAGACGGTTCTCGGTTCAGTTCTTCTGGCCATGGAGGGAACCAAGCATCCGGCTGAACTTAAAGCCATGGTAACTTCTCCCGGCGGCACGACCGTTGCCGGGCTGCATGAACTTGAAAAGGGAGCTTTCCGCGCCTTGGTTACGAACGCAGTGGAAGCGGCCACCAACCGCTCCTGCGAGCTTGGCCGACTAGTGGCTGCCGGTCCGGACATGTTGAAATAATAAGTAATCTTGCCGGTTGAGAGAATGTGACGGCATAACAAGACGGAACGGAACAGTCTGTTTTTGTATTCCGTGACGATTTTGCCATAGATCGGGGTTGTAATGGTAATCCGTAAAGTTGGGATCATCTGCAAAAAAGATTCGCCCCCTGCCGTTGAGATGAGCAAGGAATTGCTCCCCTGGCTGGAAGAAAGGGGGATTTCCGCCAAGGTTGATACCATTGCCGATGATATGGATCTGCTTATTATTCTGGGCGGGGACGGCACCCTGCTTCATGTCGCTGATCAGGCAAGTCGTTTGCAGGTGCCAGTGGTCGGGGTCAATCTCGGGGATCTCGGGTTCCTCACCGAGGTGGCGGTCAACGAGCGCTATGAGGTACTGGAACGGATTCTGGCCGGGCAGGTGGTGGTTGAGGAAAGGCTGATGCTCAAAGCCAGGATTCATCGCGGCGGCGAGCCGGTTGACTGGCGTTATGCGCTGAACGATGTCGTTGTCAGCAAAGGCAGCGCTGACAGGTTAGCCCAATTGAGTACCTGGGCCGACCGGGAATACATTACAACCTACCGTGCGGATGGCCTGATTTTTTCAACCCCCACCGGCTCCACGGCCTACAACCTTTCCGCAGGCGGACCCATCGTCAATCCGGCCTTGCAATCCATTCTGGTCACGCCGATCTGTCCGTTCATGCTGGAAAGCCGGCCCGTGCTGCTCCCTGCCGCGGTTTGCCTCACCACCAGACTTGCCGGGCAGGCCAATGCAGTGAATGTTATCGTCGATGGCCAGCCTGCCTGGGAAATGTCGGCCGGTGATGTTCTGGAGGTGGTGGCTTCGGAAAGACCCCTGCGACTCATCTGTTCTCCTCAGAAGGATTATTTTGAGATTCTGCGTAACAAGCTGAACTGGGGCGGAAGGGCAGGGGAGCCGCGAAAAGACACGCTGTGATGGCTCTGGTGAGATATACACAAAAAAAAGCGATGGCCTCAGAACAATGAGGCCGTCGCTTTTTTTTGTGATCTTTTGGTAACACTCCGAAAAACCCCTTCGACAAGCTCAGGGTGAACGGTATTCATTTAAAATAATTTATTTTTCCGTTCATGGTAAGTTTGTCGAACCTCAAACAGGATTTTTGCAAGGCTCCTATTGTAAAATCAGTGGTTAGGCTATTTCTTTCCTTCCATCTTGTGGGCAAGGGCTTCCCGTTCTTCATCCATGGCGACTTTACCTGCTTCAATGGCTTCGCTGAGGGTTCTTTTTTTCTCGTCGAGAAATTCTTTGCCTTGCGCGGCAAGATCAGTGCCTCTGTGGATGAGCTCCTTGCCCTTGGCGATCATCTCTTTGCTCCG
>VMSS01000020.1 GCA_013791995.1 Desulfurivibrio sp.
GGATTGTTGGTATGGAGCAGCTTCTGGGCCGTGAGCGTTCCCATGGTGCAGATCACCTTTGGGGAAACGAGCATGATCTCCTTGAGCAGAAAAGGCAGGCAGGCATTGACGGCATCCGGCCCCGGCAAATCAGCAGCATGGCACTTGGTAAGCAGGCTCAAGTGAACCGTGTTCCGGCTCAGACCGATGGCCCCCAGCATCTTGTCGAGGAGCAGTCCCGGTTCCCCGCTCATGAGAATGCCGGAAAGATCGTCTTCAACAGAGGGCGCATCGGTGATGATCATGAGTTTGACCCCGGTAGCGCCCGTGCCGGTGATTGCTCTGTTCCGGCTGTGATGGCGTGAACACCGTCGGCATCCCTGTATTTCGGTATAGAGGTCGCTCAGAGTGCTATCCGGCATGGCTGCGGTTGCAGTTTGGTCTCTGGTTGATGAAGTTGGAGGGGTTTCAGGCTTACAGGCGGCGGCGGTTTGATGTTTGGCTGCTGTAGCCGATTGGTGTTGTCCGGCAACAAAGCGCGCAAGTTCCGGAGTGCGGGTGTAGCCCTCAATGCCGATTGCCTGCTGAAAAGAGACCAGTTGCCTGACATTCTGGAGAAATTCAAGGGCTGCCTGCGCCGGAATTTTCCTGTCAGAGGCTGGTGGGGTTGTGGTGTAGTTTGGCTCGGGCGTTGTCATGAATGTTCCTTGATTTTTACCCATTATAGCCCGGAGCAGGGACAAGGCCAAAAGAAAAGATATCTGCGAAAAAATCAGAAGTCAGGATATCCCGTCATTCCGGCGAAAGGAGGAACCCGGAGTTTTTTAGGATGTCCCGAATTTCTGGACCCTGGCTTTCGCCGGGGTGACGGCTTTCAGGGAAACCATCAATTCCAGTAAGTCCTGTTACAAAATCACCGGAATGGAAAGAATCGATTCCGTTTTGAACCAGAAACCAGATTTTCGCTTGATCCGCACGGTTACAGTATTGCCGATTTCCTTGGAAAGCAGAATGATTTTCAGGTCGTCGATGGTGGCCACCGGGCTATCATCCAGGGCAAGGATGACATCTTTGACCCGAATGCCTGCGGCTCCACCTTTGCTTTTTTCCGATAACCCTTCGACCTGTGGCCCTTCGGCGGTGCTGGAAAGCATCACCCCGAGAACCGTGGGCGGGGGCAGTTCGACGTTTCTGGAAAAAATCAGATAATCCGCTTCTGTATGTTCAAGCTCCCCGCCCTCACTGTTTACGATGACGGCCTGGCGTATATTCGGCAGACGGCGGGCGACCCGAGGTGGAATAGCAGTACCTTTGTCAGTATGTCCCTGGCCTGCAATCACTACCATTCGGCTTTCCGGGTTGGCATTGATGAAGGTTGTCACGGACTCGGCCATGGTTTCATCCCAGAGGGCCTGGGCCTGGAAAAAGCCGTTGACCTGTTCCGGCCCGCTCACGTTTTGGCCATGCATGGAGAAAACATGGGTGATCCGCTGGCGATATCCGGGGATGGCAAGGTCGCGGTCCTCCGGTACCTTGGCGAGTTCTTCGGCAGTCAGGGCGGAAGTTCCTTCCTTGAACACCTTGTTGACAATAGGCTTTTCCTGGTTAATGGCCACGATGGGCAGCTTGTTGCTGCGGGCAAAGTTGATGATGTCCCGGTACAACCGATAATCGTAACCCCATTTGGAAAAATATTCCGATTGCTTCAGGAATTCCCGCTCGCTCAGTTCTCCGGCCACATATTGATCAAGAACGGGTTGCGCCTCCCGGCTGAACATCTCCATGCCGATGGCAAGTTTCTGGTTCTGGGCAAACAGGGCCCGGATCACCCTAAGTTGCAGCAGATGATCGGCATAGCGGGTGTGATTCTCTCCCACATATACCACCTGTTTGTCACCGAGTTTTTCCATGATTGCGGAAAAGGAGAGGGCCAGGGGCAGGGCAATGCCCATGGGGGGGCTATCAATGCTCATGCGCAACCCCAGTTCGCTTTCCGCGATGTTTTTTTGGGAGATTCGGCCATTATTGAAGTGAAGCGCACTGTATTTTCCATAATGGGCAAGCTTGTGCATGGCTGCGGCTGTTTCCGCAGCGTTGGCAGAAGCGATCAGCACTGCAACCTGGCCGGGGGCAAGCGGGTTATCGCGCACCTCCAGGCTGAATCCCGAGGCGGATTGGGGTGGGTTGGCAAAAATGGAGCGGACAAGACGGCTGTCTGTGCCCAGAAAAAGGACGCTTTTGCCGGCCAGATCTTTGTCCGTGGCTGAGTCCACAGTTGTAACCGGGCAGGCAAAGGAGGCAAGAAGCTCGATGAGTGGAGCAAAAGCCTGCTGGTTATCCTCCTCCGGGATGATGGACAGTTTGTCCTTGGCGCCGAGGAAGCGCGCCCAATTTGGCGGCAATTCTTCCGGGCCAAATGTGCGCATCAGATTGTACTCCGGGTCGACAATCACCAGGGAGGGATAATCAGGCAGACTGGTGGAGAATTTGGTCTCGATTTCGCTCAGGAGGACTTCGTGCCGCTCCGTGCCCTTGGCGGTGACGATGTCCATGGCCAAGGTCAGGTGGTAGGGCTTTTCCTGGAGCTGCTTGATGGTAAGGGAAAGTTCTATCCGACCATCTTTTTCCGTAAGGCTGCCAGTGGTGAATGAAAGATTGGGCAGATCGCTGCGGTTGAGCCATTGCGCGAAAAACGCATCAAGATTCTGGCCGGAGCTTGTGCTGAAACTTGTGGCCAGATCTTGCCAGCCGGCTTGTTGATGGCGGAAGCGCTGATAAAAATCACGGAGGCCTGCGTAAAAGGGCGCATCCCCAATTTTTTTACGCAGCTGATGGAAGAGCATGCTCCCTTTTTCGTAGCCCACCGCCCGCGTTGCTTTGTTGCCTGAGAGCAGATGGCTGCCAGCTCCACTGAAATCTTTAAGAGCCAGGGTGTTGTCGGAGGCGACATAGCTCTGATAGGTGATGAGCTGCTGTTTTCTAAAGCCAATATCGTTTCCGGCATCCGCAGCAAAGGCCTGATCCGCAAGGTAGGTGGCAAGTCCTTCACACCAGTTGCCCTGTGCAGGATCCACGTGCACCGAGTTGCCGAACCAGCTGTGCAGCACCTCATGGCCCAGGGAGGTTTCGGTGATAAAGGGCAACCGGACCACGGCCTGACCCAAGAGGGTAAAGGTGGGCATGGCGTAGCCGGTGGGCAACCGGTTTTCCACGATGCTGAAACGTTTGTAGGGATAGGGGCCGATCAGCTCCTGGTAGCGCTTAAGATAGGCAAGGGTTTTTCTCCGGTATTCCGCAGCCAGTTGCGTGTCTTCCGGGAAAAAATAGGAATACAGTATCTGTCCGGAGCCGAATGACTCTTGCTCCACCACATAGGGACCAGCCACAAAATTGAGGCCGTTTAAGGGATGGTCGAACCGGAAGCGGACAATGCGGATCTCATCGGCAATAGTGCTGCTGATCTCTTCGGCCTCGGAGATTGCTTCAAACTGTTTGGGAATTGCGGCAGTCAGTTCATACAGGCAGTCGCTGTCGAGCAGTGGATGCCAGAAACCGGTGAGGGCGATGCCAGTGTTGTCGATGAGTCCGTCGTTCAGGTCGGCGGCCGCAGTCTTGCGATAACCGATAACGACTTGCTGCTCTGCTGCAGCAATCGGAATGATCACTTGTTCTGCGGCCTGAAGCGAGGTCCCGTCAAGTTGCAGCGAAGTGATTTTCAGACCGGTGAGGATGATGGTTGCAGGGGTTTGGGGTGGCACGATGATCGTTGATTTGCCGGTGAGCGTGTGGCTGTCAAGGTCAAAGGCGATATCGAGCTGTTGGCGGGAAAGAGGGGGGGCGGCGGAGGAGTGTGCCACGGGGAAAATCAGCAGGCTGGTGATGAACAGGAAAAAACAAAGAAGACGGCTGTCATAACCGGGCCGGTTCGAGATTTTCCGCGTCGCAGAACTGTTTGAAGGAAGCCAGGGCTGTGTCCGCACGGTGTTGTCCTCGCAGTTTTTTGGGAAGTTTCGTTTCCCAGGCCGGAAACAGGCCGAAGTTGATATTGGAGGGCTGAAAATGTTTTGGGTCGGTGTGGGTCAGGTGACCGACCAGAGCGCCCATGGCAGTGTCGTTGGGCAGAGCCAGGGCTGTTTGCCCGTTGGCAAGACGCACCGCGTTGATCCCGGCCAGCAGTCCCATAGCTGTGGATTCCACATAACCTTCCACCCCGGTGATCTGTCCGGCCAGCAAAAGGTCAGGCCTGTTTTTCACCTGCAGGCTTGGGAGCAGCACCTTAGGTCCGCAGACAAAGGTGTTGCGATGAATGCTGCCGAGCCGGGCGAACTCCGCCCGAGCCATGCCCGGAATCAGGCGGAATACTTCCTGTTGGGCTTTGTAGGTCAGCTTGGTCTGGAAGCCTACCATGTTATAGAGCAGGCCGTCCTTTTTTTCCATGCGAAGCTGGACTACGGCATACGGGTCTCGGCCGGTTCTCGGGTCGGGCAGCCCCACCGGCTTCATTGGGCCGAAGCGAAGGGTATTCTCGCCGCGCTCCATCATAACCTCAATGGGAAGACATCCTTCGAAGTATTTTTGTTCCTCGAATTCTTTGAGCGGCACCTTGTCGGCGCTGCGCATGGCCTCGATAAAGGCTCCGTATTCGTCGCGGTTCATGGGGCAGTTCAGATAGTCGCCCGGTCCGTCGTCATAGCGGGAGGCGCGGTAGACGATGGCCATGTCCAGGGAATCGGCGGTAACGATGGGGGCGATGGCGTCGTAAAAGGCCAGATGCTCTTCTCCGGTGAGTTGGGCCAGGGATGCGGCAAGCGGACTTGAGGTAAGGGGGCCGGAGGCCATGATGATCGGCCATTCTCCGGCGGGGGGGAGTTCGGTGACTTCCTCCCGAATCACGGTGATGGCCGGATGCGAATCGATTTTTTCGGTGATGAACTGGGCGAAGAGCTCACGATCCACGGCCAGGGCCCGGCCAGCCGGAACTTGGGTGCTGTCGGCAGCCGCCATGATCAGGGAACCCAGCCGCCGCATCTCTTCCTTGAGAAGTCCCACGGCGGAAGAGACATCGGCGGAGCGCAGGGAATTGCTGCAGACCAGTTCCGCCAAGAACGGCGACTCATGGGCCGGGCTGAAGCGCACCGGCTTCATCTCGTGGATGGTCACCTGGCAACCGCGCTGGGCAGCTTGCCAGGCGGCCTCGCATCCCGCGAGGCCGCCGCCGATGATGGTAATCTCCGGGGTTTTAGAGGCCAAGTTGTTTCTTGATGGCATCAACCACCACATCGCTGGAGGTGCCGACGATGGATTTCAGCAACCCTGATTTCTCGTAAAAACCGGCCAGAGGTGCGGTTTTCTCGTTGTAGGTGTCCAGACGGTGGGCGATGGCTTCCTGGGTTTCGTCCTCGCGCTGGATCGCCGGGCTGCCGCATTTGTCGCAGATGCCTTCGACCTTGGTCGGATTGCTCTTGGTGTTGTAGATCGCCTGGCAGGAAGGGTTTGTGCAGGTCCTTCTCGTGCAGAGCCGGTCGAAGATCACATCGCGGGGTACGTCGATGGAGGCAACCATGTCCAGGGTGATATTGAGTTTTTTCAGGAGTTCGGTCAGGGCCTCGGCCTGGGGAATGGTGCGGGGGAAGCCGTCCAGCAAAAATCCCTTGGCACAATCGGGTTCCTGAAGCCGATTTTCCATGATCCCCATGATCAGCGAGTCGGGGACGAGATCGCCGCGGTTCATGTACCCTTCCGCTTCCTTGCCGAGCGGGGTCCCGGCCTGAACTGCGCCGCGGAGAATGTCGCCGGTGGAAATCTGTACCGAGCCGTCGATGGCAGTAAGGAGTTTAGCTACGGTGCCTTTACCGGCGCCGGGTGCGCCCAAAAGAATAAGTTTCATGGTGTTTCTCCTGTTTCGATGAGTGAATGCCCGCAACAGACGGCATAAGGCCGCAATAGGGGGTGGAATTTGCCGATATGCCAATGATATGGGCAAGTAGAATCCGGGTCGCAACTATACCTGATTTTTGTTGCGGAGGATAGCTCTATCATCGGTTTTTCGCAAAGATGATTTTTTGGATGATATGATAGGATTCTGGGGGCCAAACGCTTTGCGCCATTGAAAAGTTTTTTCGTGTCTTGACAACCGGACAAAGATTCTTATTTTCTGGGTACGGTCAATAAACTCTGTTAAATCGAATCGTTACAGTAATTTTTCAAGGAGGTGCATATGGCCATAGTACGATTTGCCGATCAAAAATTGTTCAGAAATCCCTGGGCTGATTTTGAAAGGATGCGCAGGGAACTGGACGCGCTTTTTCATGGGACGGGGGTGGAGTCCGGTGGTAGGGTCGGGGGTACGGTTTTTCCGGCCTTGAATATCTCGGAAGACAGCGGGCATATTTATGTGCGGGGTGAGATTCCCGGGGTGCCGGCAACCGAGGTGGAGATCTCCATCGAAGGGGACACCCTGACCATCCGGGGAGAACGGAAAACCTGCACGGCGAATGAAAAACATTCCTATCATCGGCGTGAGCTTGAATGTGGCAGGTTCAGTCGGGCCGTCACCCTGCCGGTCAAGGTTCAGGTGGACAAGGTTGAGGCAAAGGCTACGAACGGGATTGTCACCATCACCCTGCCTAAGGCGGAGGCGGTGGTGCCCCGACAGATCAAGGTGAACGTCGGTTAGGCAGTTTTGTTGCGGTGTGGCCGCTAATGAAAGGAGTGCGCATATGACGGAAAAAGAAATGCAGATTCAGCAGAGGCAGGAATTTCGGCAGACGGGTGAACCCACCAAAACGGAAAAACAGTATGTGCCTGCGGTGGATATCTATGAAACCGCAGAGGCGGTCAATGTGCTGGCGGAGATGCCGGGGGTTGCCAAGGAGGGAGTCGAAATCGAACTGGAAAATGAGACCCTGACTATCCGCGGTGTCATGGCCTCCCACGCTTGCGAGGGTGAAACATTATTGTTGCAGGAGTTTGAGCCCGGTCATTACCTGCGCAAGTTCACGGTGGCCGAGAACATTGATCAGGAAAAGATCCAGGCCACCATGGCCGATGGGGTTCTCACCCTGGTTCTGCCCAAGGTTGCGCCGGCAAAGCCGCGCAGAATTGAGGTGCGCGGTATTTGAATCGAGTAGGCGTATCTGGTTGATTATGACAAAAGGCCATCCGGGAGCGGATGGCCTTTTTGTGTTTGGGGCAAGTTCAGAGTTCATGTTGGTTAAAGGGCGAGAAGTTTCCTGCTTCCGTCGGGGAGGCAAGTTTTGGCGCGGTACCCGGAATTCTTAGGAAACCGGTTGGATGACCGGCTCGATCTCAATACATTTTTCCGGACACATGGTAACGGCTCGTTCGAGAGATTCGCTGCATTTTACAGTATCGGAGGTTGGTTCTGCCTTTTCCAGCGCGGGATTCATTCGAAAGACTTCCGGGCAGATAACCACGCAGGTTTCACACGCATTGCAGCGGTAGGTGTCGATGTTGACCTGACAGTTCATGAAGAGCCTGGGTGTTTGATAAAGCGCAGTCAGGGGCGGGAGGTGGCACTCTCCGACCCGACTGCGGGTAATCGATTGATTGAGATAGGTATTATTTGACGCCCTTGCTGGTCAGGTAAGGGGTGTATTTTTTGTCCGTTTCCATGATGTGTTTGTCCAGCCAGTTTTTCAGGAAGTTCATCACCTCGATGCTGACCGTGCTCTTGCCGCTTTGCACCTCGCCGATAAGCGCCTTGACCTTGGCGGTCATCTTGTTGTGTTTGTCCTTGTGGTCGGCGGTTTCAGGATAGGCATGGGTGTCGAAAAGTTTCTCTTCAACGGCGAAATGGCTCACGCAATAGCTGGCCAGTTTGTTCAATACCGTCATCAGGACATCCTTGCCCTTGCCTGCCAGCATGGCGTCGTTGAGTTCGTTGATCATGGTAATCAACTGTTTGTGCTGGTCATCGATTTCCCTGATGCCAACGGAATATTTGTCCTGCCAAGCCAAAAGCGCCATTGTTGCCTCCAGTTTCAGTGGTGAAGTGTTTTGGGGAAAAATATATATGAGACAGAATAGTATTTTGTGGGAATATTTATCAAGTAGAAAAAATGTTTTCCCGGCAGGCTGACAAGTTTGATGGATTTGTAGCGATTCTGGATTTGCTTGTAATCAAGTGCTTCGACAGGCTCAGCATGAACGGAGTTATCTTATTTACATGAGTTTTCCGTTCGTGCTGAGCTGTCGAAGCACGTGCCTTTGGGACAATTTTTATTGTGTGCAACGCCGTCAATATTTTGGAAAATGGCAATCAGTATGCCGTAAAAAAAGAACAGAGGCCATTTCCGGAGGGGGGGAAATGGCCTCTGCATGCCGCTTACGCGGCGAGGAGAAGAGGGAAGAAGAAACAAGGTGAAAAAGAAACCAAGGGGAGGAGGTTTCGGGCATTTCACATTGCCTATGTTATAAAGACGTCCCTCGTGTGGTAAAAGTTCCCAATTTTTTTTAAAAAATTAAAAATCCTCAAAATCATCGCCCATGGGGATGATATCTTCAGGCTTTGATCCCTTTGCCGGCCCTTTTTGCGGCGAGGGAGGAAGGGCCTTTCTTGCCGGAGCTGCTATTTTTTTGGCTCCGGACTGAGACAGAGAGGGTGGCCGCTTCAACTTCGTGCTTTCTTTACGCGCCTTTACCGGTTCTTCGGCGCCGCCGACCATTTCCAGCAGATGTCCGACGGTACCTTTCATCATTTCCGCCTGGGCGTTCAGCTCTTCAGAGGCAGAGGCGGATTCTTCCGCAGCCGCCGCATTGCTCTGGGTTACGGTGTCGATCTCATGGATGGCCTTGGTCACCTGGGTGACGGCGCTGGCCTGCTGACTTGCAGCCCCGGCAATCTCCGAGATGA
>VMSS01000081.1 GCA_013791995.1 Desulfurivibrio sp.
GGGGCAGACATGGACCGGCAACAAGAAGTTATGTTCCTTTATGCTCCCAAAAAAGAAGGCAAGGGGATATCTGTCTTTTCGTTACAAAAATGTTCACTTTCCATGCTTCACCTTAAAAAATAAATACATAAATGTAGTTTTTTGCATGAAATCGCTGGATTTCTTTGGTGTGTGTTTTTGTTTTTTATTGTTTTAAAATAAATAGTTAAGTAGTTTTCCAATCATTTTGTTGTTGTTGGCACACTCCTTGAAAGAGCTATACCCAGAGTGTATCACATCCTGCGGTAAGCGTGGATATTTCTGATGATATGAACAAAAGGAGGAGAGGAATGAAAAAGATCGAGGCGATAATCAAGCCATTCAAGCTTGATGACCTGAAAGCTGCCATGGCTGAGATTGGCGTTCAGGGAATGACGGTTACGGAAGTAAAGGGATTTGGCCGACAAAAGGGGCACACGGAGATCTACCGTGGCGCGGAATATGTGGTGGATTTCATCCCCAAGGTGAAGGTGGAGATCGTGGTGGCCACGGAAATGGTGGAAAAAGTGGTGGATACCATTGTGGCTACGGTCAAGACGGGCAAGATCGGTGACGGGAAGATTTTTGTTTTGCCGGTTGATTCTATCTGTCGTATTCGGACGGGTGAAACCGACAAGGAGGCCATTTAGGTGAATATTATGAAAAAGATCAAATCAACGCATAAGGACTTTTCAATGAACAGGTTAATTGCAAAGAAAGTGGTCCTGCCCCTGACGATGGCCATGGTTGCTTTGGCTGGAACCGCTATGGCCGGTGAAGGTGCAGCCGATATAACAGGCGCTGCCGCTACCTATGTTGCCAATAATACCTGGATGCTGGTTTCCACTTTTCTAGTGTTTATCATGCACCTCGGTTTTGCAACCCTTGAGGCGGGATTGACCCGGTCAAAAAATACGGTCAACATCCTTTTTAAGAATACTGCCATCGTTGCCATCGGGCTTTTGACCTATGCTGTTATCGGTTTCAATCTGATGTACCCCGGCGATTTTTCAATCCCCGGTATTTTCGGTTTTTCCGGTTTCGGCATCGGGGTGAGCCCCGAGAACATGATGATTACCGGAGATGACGGTGTGGGGATCTACACCTACTGGACCGATTTTATCTTTCAAGCAATGTTTGCGGCCACAGCAGCTACCATTGTTTCCGGTGCTGTTGCCGAGCGAGTCAAGTTGCATAGCTTCTTGATTTTTTCAGTGATCTATGTGGCGGTGGTTTACCCCTTTGTTGGGAGCTGGAAGTGGGGCGGTGGCTGGTTGGACGCGATGGGATTCTATGACTTTGCCGGATCCACCCTGGTGCATTCCGTGGGCGGATGGGCCGCTCTGGCCGGCGTGATCTTGCTCGGACCCCGTCTTGGCAAGTATGTCGGAAACACCATCAAGCCGATCATGGGACATAATATGCCCCTGGCAACCATCGGTGTCTTTCTGCTCTGGCTCGGTTGGTTCGGGTTTAACGGCGGCTCAGTGCTTTCCGCTGATCCTGCCGCGGTATCCTTTGTATTTGTCACCACTTCTCTTGCTGCGGCAGCCGTAATTGTCGGTGCCAGTTCCCTGAGCTGGATCATTCAGAAGAAACCAGATCTGAGCATGACTCTCAACGGTGCTCTTGCGCGTCTGGTTGGTATTACCGCCGGTGCCGATGTGGTCAGCGTGATGAGTTCGGTGGTGATCGGCCTCATGGCCGGTGCTTTGGTTGTTGTTTCGGTCATGGTTGTAGACCGCATGAGACTAGATGATCCGGTCGGTGCCA
>VMSS01000192.1 GCA_013791995.1 Desulfurivibrio sp.
TCTCCAGGCCGTTGTTACGCCAAAAGACACCAAGGGTGGAGGAGTGCAACTGGATCAGGACCTGCTGAAAAAGGAACTTGCCGAGAACGGTATAGTCGGCGGAGTGTTGCCGGCTCCCGAAGCTGCCGGGGGCGGATCGTTTTCTGTGGCCAAAGGGATTCCCCCGGTTCCCGGCGAGAACGCCAAGGTTAAGATGCATGTCAAGCCTGCCATCCCCGGCCCGCAGAAAGCAGATCCGGATAAGGACCAGGTGGATTACCGTGAACTCGGCACCATCGTCAATGTCGCCAAGGACCGGCTGCTGCTTGAAAAAGTTGCGCCGAGTCAAGGTAAGGCCGGGCAGGATGTCTTTGGGATCGGCATTCCTGCCAAGCCTGGAAAAGACAGCAAGCTTAAATATGGCAAGGGAGTGACGCTCTCCCCCGATGAATCCAAGATTTCTGCAGCGCTTGACGGTAAATTCGTCATGTCGGAAGGAAAACCCACGGTTTTGGGCGAACACTCCATTACCGGCGATGTGGATATGAAGGTGGGAAACATCGTCTTTGGCGGTTCCAATCTGACAATCAGCGGGGAGGTTCTTCCAGGATTCAGCGTGAAATGCCGGGGGGATATCAAGATCGGTCAGGGAGTAAACAATTCATTTGTCATGGCCGGAGGTTTTCTTACCGTTCTGGGCGGGGTTGTCGGCGAGGAAGCGAAACTTCGGGCCAAGGGTGATATTACCGTTGATTTTGTGGAGAATGGTCCCAAGCTTGAAACGGCAGGGTATCTCCGGGTCAATGACGTACTCCTGCAGGCGCAAGCCAGTGTCGGCAAGGATGTGATCGCCACCCAGGGGAATGGAACGATCATCGGCGGCAAGATAATTGCCGCAGGCTCCGTGCATGTCAAGGAGATGGGATGCGACGCCGAGGTGGCGACCGAGGTTTGTGTCGGGTTGGTGCCTTCGCTGCAGATGAAGAAACAGAAAATTGTAGAGGAACTCGGTCTGTGGTCAGACCGCTTGAACGAGGTCATCAAAAACATCAGTGCTCTTGAGAAGATAAAGAAGGAACTGGCCGGAAAATTTCCCGAGGATAAAAGCACCCTGCTGGCCAAGTGCAGGGCCTTTATGCCAAAAGCCATGGACAAGGTCAATTTCCTTACCGAGGAAGACAAGGCTCTGGAACTGGAACTTGAGCAGATGGTGAACGAGCAGGTGTATGTCTATGGCCATCTTTTTCCCGGGGTGGTGGTGAAGATAGGCAGCCTGGTCCGGACCATCACTCTTGAGGAAGAGCAGTCGATTATTTATTTTGACAAGACCAGTCACCAGATTCTGGTCCGGAAAATGACCCGCGAAGAGCGAGACGCCATGCCCTCCTGAGCGCCGATCTTCTTAGGCGCTTAATTCACTGTGTTGATCGTTTGCCCGCGGGAGGTAAAGGAAATCCCCTGCTGCGATTCAGCGCCGATCATAATTGCTTCGACGAGCAGCGGATTGACGGGTTTTTCCGAATTCCAGCCAACCACGAAATTGGCGCCTGACCCGCCGCTCTTGTCTTTTTGCGGAACCACATACCGAACAGACTCCCATGGACCCAGAGAGACAGGTTGTTCCAGATATTTCCTGATGAGTTTCCCCTTGCTGTCGTAGTAATCCGCAGATGTTATGGTGACGCGGTGTTTGGCGTCGATGTTTCTGATGCTCAGGGTAATGGTCAGCAAAAACGGCGCCTCTCTGTTTCCCACATAGATATGCGAATAGGCAGGCACATAAATGGTTTGTCCCCGCGAGAGATTCACGGATTCATCGGCATGGGCGGACCTGGATACGATGAGCAAGAGTGCGAGCAGGGGCAGGATAAACAGGCAGCTGGTCTTTTTCATAGATTCTTCTCCATGACGGTGTTTGGCTGCAGTTCCTTCTCAAGGAGGATAAACGTGAATCGTTTTTGTTGTTTTTTTTGCGAATAGGATCAGGTCACCCTCTATAAAATAATAGTCCGTTTTTTGGGTAGAAAGAAATTCTTTTTTTGCGCCGCCCCCACAGTCCAAGAAATTGCTGGCTACCCGGCAGGAAGCAGGGCCAGCATCTCCCGTACCGCCTGATCAAGCCCGACCAGGATAGACCTGGCCATGATTGCATGGCCGATGCTCAA
>VMSS01000157.1 GCA_013791995.1 Desulfurivibrio sp.
CGCATCTCGGTGATGGACATGGCGGACATGATGATGTCCACATTCTTGCGTTCCAGGGCGGGGATCTGCTTCTCCCACTCCAGTTCAACAAGTTGGAGCCTGCTGTGGAGGCGCTCGGCAAGCAGGGCGGCACATTCGGCTTCAAGTCCTGAAATCAGGCCGGTGTCTGCTGTTTTATGGATGAGTCCGGGATAGTTCGGCGTGACCCCGACTCGCAAAACCCCGTTTTCCCAAGAGGGACGAACGCTTCTTTGGTTCAGGCTGCAGGCGGCAAGGCTCAAAAGCAGGCAGCCGCACAGCACGGAGATGATTTTTTTTGCATTTGTTGTGCTAGGCATGGTGTACTCCCAGACTATTCAGCTCCCAGGCAGACAACCGTCTGTTCGGCAATCTCCAGCTCTTCGTTGGTGGGGACAACCAGGATTTTCACCCGGCTGGTCCTGTTCTCCAAGGCAAAGCATCCTTTTCGTCGCCCAATGTTTTTCTCATTATCCATTTCCAGGCCCAAATGCGCAAGGTTTTCACAGCATCCCGCCCGGATAAAATCGGCGTTTTCCCCGATGCCGCCGGTGAAGATCAGCCCGTCCAGCTCTCCAATCACCGCCTGGTAAGCGCCGATATATTTTTTTATTCGGTAGCAGTACATGGCGACGGCAAGCTGCGCTTCCGCATTGCCGGACCCTGCCATCTCCCCAATGGTGCGCATGTCGTTGACCCCGCAGATTCCCTTGAGTCCGCTCTCTTTGTTGAGGATTGCTTCGATCTCCCCGGAAGAAAGCCCCGTTTCCCGTGCCAGATAAAAGATGATGGCCGGATCGAGATCCCCGCAGCGGGTGCCCATGATCAATCCTTCAAGGGGGGTGAATCCCATGGAGGTGTCAATGCATCTTCCCTGCTGAATAGCGGCGGCGCTGGCTCCGTTACCCAGATGCAGGCTGATCAGGTTGAGGGTGTTAAGGGGTTTTTCAAGAAATTCCGCAGCCTTTTTCGCCACATAGCGGTGGGAAGTGCCATGAAAGCCATAGCGACGGACTTGATGTGTTTCGTACAGTCTTTTGGGAATCGCGTAGCGGTACGCGTGGGGTGGAATGGATTGATGGAAGGCGGTGTCGAAGACGGCAACCTGGGGAACCGACGGAGCAGTCTCCATGGCCACCTCCATCCCCAGGAGATTGGCGGGATTATGCAGCGGGGCAAGGGGAATCAGCGCTCGGATCGCGGCAAGGACCGCAGGGGTAACGCGGGCTGGGTCTTTGAATTGTTCGCCGCCGTGTACGACCCGGTGGCCAATGCCTCTGAGTTCGCCGGTATCGGCCAGTGCTCCTGTTTCCCGGAGGATGGCGGAAATCAACTCAAAGCCCTGTCGGTGATCGGGAATCGGCAGGGTTCGGATTGTTTTTTCCATCTCGGCCAAGGGTGTTCGCACATAATGGCTGAGATGGCTGCCCGGTTCGCCGATCTGTTCGACGCTGCCTGCAGCCAATACCGATTCGTCCCGCATGTCGAACAGCTGGTATTTGATGGACGAACTGCCGGAGTTGAGTACCAGAATTTTCATGGATTTTTTCCTTGGCATCTATTCAGTTGAAACTGTTTAAAACAGGCTTAAACATTTCAATGGTACCTGAGCAGCAATGCCGCAGATGCGAGGAAGAGGTCTGTGAAGTGTGCTAGTGCACACGAGCAGGCCGATGACAACGCAGATGTGGTGTTGCTGCTCAGGTACTCGTGGCTTGGGCCTGGATGGCGGTGATCGCCACGGTATTGACGATGTCGGGCACGGTGCAGCCGCGGCTCAGGTCGTTGACCGGCTTGTTCAACCCCTGGAGGACCGGGCCGATGGCCACCGCATTGGCGGAGCGCTGCACGGCCTTGTACAGGTTATTGCCGGTGTTCAGATCCGGGAAGATGAACACCGTGGCCTTGCCCGCCACCTGACTGTCCGGCAGCTTGGTTTTCGCCACCCCGGCATCCACTGCGGCATCGTACTGAATAGGCCCTTCAATTTTGAGATCCGGTCGGAGTGCGTTGGCGATCCGGGTCGCCTCGCGTACCTTGTCCACGTCGGCCCCCTTGCCCGAGGCGCCTGTGGCGTAAGAGCACATGGCGACCAAGGGGTCAATGCCATAGAGCTTGGCAGTTTCCGCCGAGCTTATGGCGATCTCCGCCAGCTGCTGGGCGTTGGGGTCCGGGTTCACCGCGCAGTCACCGTAAACCAGGACTCGATCGGCAAGGCACATCAGGAAGACACTGGAAACAATGGAAACACCCGGCTGAGTACGGATGATCTGCAGGGCCGGTCGGATGGTGTCCCCTGTGGTGTGCACCGAACCGGAAACCATGCCGTCGGCCAAACCTTTGTGGATCATCATGGTGCCGAAATAGTTGACGTCGGCCACCGTGTCGAAGGCGGTCTTTTCGGTTATGCCCTTGTGGCTGCGAAGCGCGAAATAGGTCTGGGAAAAATCCTCTCGAAAGGGTGAAGTTGCCGGATCGATAATTTCGATCCCCGTAAGGTCAAGACCGAGGTTGCTGGCTGTGCCCCGGATTTCCTCGGGGTTCCCCAAAAGGGTAATCTCGGCGACACCACGTCGGATAAGGATTTCACTGGCCCGCAGGATCCGTTCCTCCGCGCCTTCGGGCAGGACGATGTGTTGTCGCTGCTTCTGGGCCATCTCCACCAGATTGTATTCGAACATGATCGGGGTCACCCGTCTGGATTTAACAAGGGAAATCCGGCTTTCCAGTTCAGACAGGTTGACGTGCGTTTCAAAAAGTCCCAGGGCGGTGGCAATTTTTCGATCGTTGTCCGGGGTCAGCATGGGTGGCACATTGCTGGCGTTCATGGCCGTGGTAAAGGTGTCGGTCTGCACGCTGATGATGGGTACTGTCCCTCGGTAGCTGAGGCCCTGGAGGAGACGGGAGATTTGGGGGTCCGGAAGGAAGCCCCCCGAGAGCAGCAGTCCGGCAATGCTCGGGTAGGTGCTTGAGAAATTGGCGGCCAGGCTACCGAGAATGATCTCCGAGCGGTCGCCCGGAGCGATGATCAGATCTCCTTCCACCAGATGGTCGAGAAAATGCGGCAGACTCATGGCCGCCACCTTGAAGTCGGCCACTTCCCGGTTCATTTCCTCCGAGTCCCCCATAATGATTTTTGCGTTCAGCGCTTTGGCAATTTCTCCCACGGTGGGCTTGCCCAGAAACGGTTCTTCCGGCAGGATATAAACCGGACCGCACTCCCTGCCGCACGCTGTAATTTTTTCCTGCATCGTCCCCATGAGATCCGGCTCCACCCGGTTGACCACGCTTGCCAGGATGGTACAGCCCTTTTTCAGGAAGGAATCCTGGGCCACATGCAGGGCATCAAGGATGTCCTCCGGAGATTTTGCATGGCAGTTCAAGAGCAGGAGAATAGTGCAGCCAAGGTTGTTTGCCACCTCTGCGTTGAACTCGAATTCAAAGGGCAGAGAAAGCCCGCTGAAATCAGTGCCTTCGCAGAGGACAAAATCGCACTTGCTTTCCAACTGTTTATATTTGTCGAGAATGGTTTTAAGGATCAGGTCGGTGTTGCCTTCGGCGGTAAGATGCTGTGCCTCGTCATGGGACATGGCAAACATTTCGTCATAGGCAAATTCAAGGCGGTAGCGGTTTTTGATCAGTTGCAGATTGTTGTCTACCGCATCATGGGTAGGAATTATCGGGCGGAAGTAGCCGACCCGGCGTAAGCGGCGGGAGAGCAGCTCCATGATGCCCAGCGCGACAACCGACTTGCCGCTTTGGGGGCCGATTGCCACAATATACACGCTTTGCGCCATTGAATATTCCTTGCGTGGAATTATGCTGCGGTGAAGGCTACGCCTTTGGTTCCAGAAGAATCAAGATTTCGAGATTGGCCGATCCCGGAAACATGTCCAGGGGGGCGATGCGACGCGCCTGGTAGCCGTTGGCCTGCCACTCCTTGAGGGAGGGCGGGATCTGGTCTACGCCGCAGAAGATATGAAGGACCTTTTTTGGCCTCCTCCGGGCCAGGGAGGCAATTACCCCTGGCAGTGGACCCTGCCGGGGCGGGTCGAGGAGGATTGTCTCATTGGCCATGGGCGGCGGCAGCGTTTTTTCCAGATACCCGACTGTAATCCGGTGGGCAAGAAATTTGGTTTGCCCGCCGCGGTTTTTGTTCAGGTGGCTGTTGGCCTCGGCTGCGCGAATGGAAGGGCCTTCGCCGTCAACGGCCAGCACCTGTCGGTAAGCAGGTGCGAGAAAATGGCTGAACAAGCCGTAGCCGCAATACAGGTCGAGGAGCGACTGGTCCGGGGCCGGGGCCAGCAATTCCTTGGCCCGCTCCAGCATGGTTTCCACCATGGATTCGTTAATCTGGGAAAAGGAGGTTGGGTGGAACTGGTAGCGGCAACCGGAGTAAGTTGCTCCCAGCTGATCCGGGCCGAAGAGTTTTTTGAAATGAAGGGTCTCGGCCGGGCGTTTGGTTTCCAGATAGTAGTCGGACTGGCTGGGGTCAAGGTAGACAAAGGCCGCAGATATATTCACAGGAAGCTTCTGGAGATGGGCGCTCAGCAGTTTCATTTTGCGGACCAGCGGCCCGTTCATCAGGTCCACATTGAAGATCACCGCCTGTTCCGTGTAGTTGCCGCGGATGATGAGATAGTTGAGATGGCCGGCGATGAGCCGGAAGGCTGGTTCGCTGAGTTTTTGCTGGAGAAAGCGGTAGATGACTTCGTGTTCTTTGGGCTCCAGCGGTGAGACGGTAAAATATTGGCGGTTCTTGGGCAGCGCTCCCTTGTCCCCCAGAAGCAGGTACAGGGTGGAACCGTGGAGGAACCCTTTGCGCTTTGAGGTGGTGCGGTAGCCCCGGGCCTTGGGGGAGCGGATTATTTGTTCCGGATGGCCGGCGAGTCGGTGCTGTTTCCAGAATGCCAGCAACCCCTGGTCTTTGACTTGCAGTTCTAGGGAATAATCGAGATGGGCCAGGGGAGAGCTGTACAGGATTGTCCGGATTTCTTCCGGGGAAACCGGTCGCGGGATAAGCGGCTTGAGAAAACTGGCAAAAGAGCGATCGGTTGGCGCGGTAGGATTCCAGAATGTTTCTTCTTCGGATATATCAGATTGTGATTTTTTGGCGCTTTTAAACCCACGATCGGGAGAGGAATCAGCGGCAGACCTGCGGGTTTTTGGGCCGAAGGTTTTTACTGGCGGTGATTTTCTCTTGCGGCTGGGTGGGCGGTCGGGTGACGAGGCAGGCGGTCGGCAGGGTTCTTCCTCGAATTCGCATCTTTCTGTCCGCGGTTTTCTGCTGCCGGTAAACCCACGACCGGGAGCGGAAGCAACACCAGGCCTGCGGGTTTTTTTGTCGAAGGGTTTTTCTGATGGGGATTTTCTTTTGGTGCTGGATGGACGATCAGTTGCCGCTATAGGGGTCCGGAAGTTTTCTTCCTCGGATCGTTCCGACTTTGGTTTTCTGGCCCCGCTGTGAGCACGACCGCGAGGGGAAGCAGCGTCCGGCCGAGGACCTTTTTGGGCGAATGGTTTGTCGGGAGATGCTTTCCGCTTATTGGTGGGCGGGCGACCGGATGTTCTGGAAGGCGTTTCGAACCATTCCTCGTCGGAGTTTGCCGACTGCGGTTTTTTGCTTCTGGTGAAGCTATGGCCGCGAGGGGAAGCAGCCTCCGGTCCCGGACGCTGGGTCTTTTCACCGAAAGGTTTTTCTCGCGGTGTTGTTTTTCGGCCGCCAGGCGACCGGCGGGGGGCAGAGGTTTTGCTTGGGCTGCCGGCTTGGCTGGTGCTTGATTTTCGGGTTGTCGTTTTTTTCTTGAAAGACAAGGGGGTCACCACAAAGAAAGAAGGGAAAGAAATAAAAAAAGTATACACCCCAGCCGGAGATGCATAAAGAAAATTCGTCCCAAGGCCATGGGAGGCAAGGGTGGAGTGGTTGTGGTTTTTTCTGCGGTGTTGCGCCGAGGAGGGTGGGAGTGCGCTGTTTTTTCGGGCGGAGATTCGGCGGAACTTGCTGACAAAATGCGTTTTTTGGAGTATATACGCTGTTCCGTGGGTCGGGTTTCGACCTGGAAAGCAGAGAGAGAAGGATCACATGAGCAGTATACTGGAAAAAGAAATCAAGCGCCGCCGGACCTTCGGCATCATCAGCCATCCCGATGCGGGCAAGACCACCCTCACTGAAAAACTGCTGCTTTTTGGCGGGGCCATCCAGATGGCCGGGGCGGTCAAGTCGCGTAAAACCGACAACCATGCGGTCAGCGATTGGATGGCCATCGAGAAGGAGCGGGGCATTTCGGTGACCACCTCGGTGATGCAGTTCAACTACCGCGACTTTGAGGTCAACCTGCTGGACACCCCGGGTCATAAGGATTTTTCCGAGGACACCTACCGGGTACTCACCGCGGTGGACAGCGCCCTGATGGTCATCGACAGCGCCAAGGGGGTCGAGGCCCAGACCGAGAAGCTCATGGAGGTCTGCCGGATGCGCAACACCCCGGTGATCACCTTCATCAACAAGCTGGACCGTGAGGGCCGCGAGCCCTTGGATATCTTGAGCGAGATCGAGGAGAAACTGCAGATCGAGTGCACCCCGCTTACTTGGCCCATAGGCATGGGTAAGGGCTTCAAAGGGGTTTACAACATCATGCGTCAGGAGCTGAACCTCTTTACCCCCAGCAAGGACAGGCGGCCCCAAGACTCCATCATGGTTAAGGACCTGGATGATCCTCTTTTGGAGCAGATGCTGGGCAGCTATGCAGAGCGGCTCCGCGAGGACCTCGAACTCCTGGCCGGGGCGGCCAGTCCCTTTGATCACAAGGAATATCTCAAGGCCAGCCAGACTCCGGTCTTCTTCGGCAGTGCCGTCAATAATTTCGGGGTGAAAGAGCTGCTGGACGCCTTTGTCGAGCTGGCTCCATCGCCGGGCCCCCGCGCCACTACGACCCGCATGGTTTCCCCGGACGAGGAGGCTTTTTCCGGCTTCACTTTTAAGATCCAGGCCAACATGAACCCGGCCCATCGTGACCGGATCGCTTTTTTCCGTATCTGCTCCGGCAAGTTCACCAAGGGAATGAAGGTCATGCACCACCGGCTCGGTAAGGAGGTTGCACTGGCCAACGCCACCATCTTCATGGCTCAGGATCGTACCAATGTGGAGGAAGCCTGGCCCGGCGACATCATCGGCATCCATAACCACGGGACCATCAAGATCGGCGATACCTTCTCCGACAAGGAGCCACTCAAGTTCACCGGTATTCCCAACTTCGCGCCGGAGCATTTTAGGCGTGTGCTGATCAAGAATCCGCTTAAAATCAAGCAGCTGAACAAGGGATTGGTGCAGCTGGCCGAGGAAGGCGCGGTGCAGCTCTTCCGGCCGACCATGGGCAGCGATTATATCCTAGGTGCGGTGGGTGTGCTGCAGTTCGAGGTGACCATGGCCCGTTTGAAAGCGGAATATGGGGTGGATGCGGTATATGAGCCGGTGAGCTACGCGACTGCCCGTTGGATCGACTGCGAAGATCGCAAGAAACTTGATGAGTTCAAGAGCAAGAACCAGGCCCATCTGTCCCTGGATGCCGAGGGGCATCTGGCTTATCTGGCGGAAAGCGAGTGGCGGTTGGGCAGGGTTCAGGAGTTGTTTCCGGAGATCGTTTTCCGCAAGACCCGCGAGCACAGCTGAGCAGAGGCAAAAGGATGCCCCGATGAGGCTTCGCCGCTGAGCAGTTGTGGGGAACTACAGTGGGGTGGAAAGCGGCCATCGGGGCGTACTTGTATTGTCGGTGAAATCGGCAGGGAAAAGCAAGCGAAAAAAACAGTTTTTGTTGGCGACGGGAAGGGGTGCTGTTGACCGGGTTGGGCAAAAAATGGTATTGTTGAGGCCGTTCCGGTTTGTTGCTAGAGTGAGCCTGAGCCGGAGGGAGTTGTATACAGGATGGAAGATTCAGACATTGAGATTGTGCGCAATGCCGGAGCGGTCAGCCGGATATTTGAGCAGATGCTGGAGCGACGCAAACCCTTGAGCATTGTCCAGCACGGGCATGGCAGTGACGCCTGGGTTGTCAAGAGTTCCCCCACGCGCTCGATCCTGGCCAAACGCGATAAAGCTTCAAAATTCACTGCCGAACCGGTGGAGTTCCAGTTTCGTGACGTGCTTGGGCGCAATATCATCGGCAAGAGCCGGATCCTTCGGCTGAAGAATGAGTACCTGGAACTTGCGCTTCCCGCAGAGGTTACTATCATCCAGCGTCGGCATGCGTACCGGGTCGTGCCCACCGCCGACAGTTTCGCCATCTTTCTGACAGCCACGAAATGGGTTCTTTCCGGTCGGATTGAAGACTTGAGCACCACAGGGGTACTTGTCCGGCTGCCGCAGGCAACCCCGGTTGTCGTGCCCAGCGATATCCGGGCGATTTGCCTCCAGCTCAACCATGCGCTGCCTGCAAGCGAATTTACCCCTGCCGGAACAATGGAGAATTTCAAGGTCGCGCTCAGGGGCGCAACCATTGCCAGAAAGGCCGACAATGGGGCAACGAAGTTCGCGACCTATGGTATTCAATTGACGCCGACCATTGCCGAGGACCGGCAACTGGCGCAGATTATTCTCAGCTTCGAACGGGCCACCCGATTAAAAGGGATTCCTGTCTAGAAGGGTGTTGCTCCAAAACGATCGAAGCAAATCGTTCGGCCTGAGCCCTTCGACAAGCTCAGGAGAGCCCTGTCGAAGGATAGTCTTGGCAAAAAAACAGCGGTTCGACAGGCTCACCGCGAACGGTAGCTGTCTTATTGGAAGGATTTTTTCGGCGCATCGATTCCGGCATCAGCGCGGATATCCTCTTCCCGGATCACGCGGCTTGATGCCCTGACTTGCGTAGATAGTATTCGTAATCCCCCCCGTAGGACCGCATTTCCCCGTGGTCCACTTCCATGACCCGGTTTACCAGCGAGCGAAGAAAATGCCGGTCATGGCTGACCAGCACCACGGTGCCGTTGAATTTTTGCAGCGCTCCCAGCAGAATCTCCCGGGACTGGATATCCAGATGGTTGGTGGGCTCGTCCAGGATCAGAAAGTTCAGCGGCTTCGCCAGCATGGTGGCCAGTACCACCCTGCTTTTTTCGCCGCCGGAAAGCAGCTTGATCTGCTTGTCCACGGTGTCGCCCTGAAAGAGAAAGGCGGCGCAGAGATTGCGCACCGTGCCGATGTTGGCCTGGGGCAGGGCGTCCTGTACGGTGTCAAAAACGGTTCGCTCCGGGATCAGGACATCCATGGCATGCTGGCTGAAATAACCGAAGCTGACGTTGGCCCCGATGGTGGCGTTGCCGGAGCTGGGTTCGGTCTGCCCGGCCAGGACCTTGAGAAAGGTTGATTTTCCCGCGCCGTTGACCCCGACCACGGCCACCTTTTCTCCCCGCTGGATCACCCCGGAGATGCCGCTGAACACCGGCCGTTCCCCACCCCCGTCCAGAGGCCAACTCTTGGCCAAACCTTCCATCCGGACCACATCATCGCCGCTGCGGGGCGGTTCGCTGAATTCAAAACTGATCAGCCGCTGTTCCACGGGCAGCTCGATGCGCTCGATCTTCTCCAATTTCTTGACCCGGGATTGCACCTGGGAGGCATGGGATGCGCGGGCTGCGAAGCGGGCGATGAAATCCTCCTCCTTGGCCAGCATTTCCTGCTGGCGGCGGAAGCTGGCGGCCAGCTGTTCCCGCCGGATCTCCCGCTCGCGCAGGTAGAAGTCGTAATTGCCGCTGTAGGTGGTGATGATGGAGTTGGCCACCTCGATGATTCGGGAAACCAGCCGGTTCATGAAGTCTCGGTCATGACAGGTCATGAGGACCGCGCCCTTGAAATCCTTGGCCAGCCATTCCTCCAGCCAGACGATGGACTCCACATCGAGATGGTTGGTGGGCTCATCAAGCAGCAGGACATCGGGGTTCATGGTCAAAATGCGGGCCAGGGCGATGCGCATCTTCCAGCCGCCGCTGAAGGATTCCACCGGCCGGTTAAAATCCTCCGGACCGATGCCGAGGCCGGTCAATACCGCCTGGGCCCGGGATTCCAGATCGTAGCCGCCGCGATGCTCAAACTCCTCCATGGCGTCGCCGTATTTCTCCAGCAGCGCGGTCATGGCATCGTCCTCCATGGGCAGAGCCATGGCCGCCTCCATCTCCTTGAGTTCCTCGCCCAGCCGTATCACCTCGCTCACGGCGGACATGGTTTCCTCAAGGGCCGAGCGGCCGGACATCTCGCCTACCTCTTGGGAGAAGTAACCGATCACCGTTTTCTTGGCGCAGGAGATCTCGCCTTTGTCCGCTTCTTCCTCGCCGGTGATCAGGCGAAAGATGGTGGATTTTCCCGTGCCGTTTGGTCCGACCAGGCCGGTGCGGACGCCGGGGAGTATCTGCAGGCTGGCGTTGGCAAAAAGAATTTGCGAACCATGCTGTTTGCTGATATTGGTGAGGTGAATCATTGTGAGGGTATCTCCACGAAAAAACGGCATTTATAGCATGATGGCCAATGGGGTGCAACCCAATTCTGCCCCAATGTGTGGGGCACTGACGCCCACCATTGTCAAGGAAAGGGCTGTCTGCTATGATGCGGGAAAGGGTCAGGGCGTGGCACGCCTCAGAGCAATCAGAGAAGAGCGGAATTTTCATGCAGCGAAGCGCACCCCGAACGGCCAGGGTAATTTTTCTGAGCGCGCTGCTTTTTTCCGGATATGCTCGACACGAAGCCTTGGCAGATCTCTCTACGGATCGGGAAGCGACACAGGAGATATGGGCTGCTGTTCCGGGGAATGAAATTTCTCCGGGAGAGACCCTTGCTCCGGTGGATTTCATCGTCCCCCTTGCCGGGAATGGCCTCGCCACCGCAGAGTGTTTTCAGCTGCGTCCCGGCGCCATCGGTAGAAAAGGGGAGAAGTCAAGACGCTGCGAACCCCAGAGCCTCCCCTTTGCCCGCTGCCGGAGCGGCATCGACAGCTGCCGCCTGGGCCATGAAAACGGCCCCCTCACCTGGTTTGCCTGTGAGCAGCAGCGCGGCAACACCTCTGTAGAGCCACAGCGCGGCAGCATCCTCATTCTTGCTGCCAATGGCCGCCGTAAGATGGCCACCGGGCACGTCGCTTATGTCGAAGAGGTTGTCGCCCAAAGTACCACGGTCTACCGGCTTATTTTTACGCACACCAACTACGACCGCAGGTGCAGTCTGGAGTCACACATCGAGGCAACCTACGACAGCGTTGCCCGCACCCTGGATATTCACACCGGTGCTTGGCAGGCCTGGGGAAAAAGGCTTCCGGTGGCCGGATTTATCCTTGAGTGACATCGGGCAGGTGATCGTAAGCCTTGCTCACACAATAAGTTTGTCCTTTCGGTGGCGAAAACGGCAGCAACGCTCCTGTTGACGACCCCTAAGCTCAAAAAGAGATATACTGGTATATGATTGTGCGGAGAAAAAAACGTCCTGGCCTTGACTGGCGTCGGGCCATGTGTCTGGGGCTTCTCTTTTTTCTGTTGGCCGGCTGCGAGGTCGGGCAGGAAGAAAAAACGGGTCAGGAGCGTCTGGTCCGCCTGGACAACCTCCAGCAACTCCCGGACAGGCAAGTCGATCCGGACTTGCAATCGCTCCGGATCGGGGTGGGGGCCATTCTGTCTCCCCAGGGTACGGCGCTGTCTTACCAGCCGCTCATCGATTATCTGGGCCGCAAGATGGGCAAGCCGGCAATTCTGGTGCAACGCAAAACCTATCAAGAACTGAACGACCTGCTGGCCAGAAATGTGGTGGACCTGGGCTTCATTTGCACGGGAGCCTATACTGAAGGTGCCCGGAACGGGACAATTTCGTTGCTGGTTGTCCCGCAGATCAACGGCAAGACCACCTATCGTTCTTTTGTCATCGTGCCTGCCGCTTCTCCAGCTCAGGGTGTTGTAGACTTGCGCGGCAAGGTGTTTGCCTTTACCGATCCGCTTTCCAATACCGGCTATCTCTACCCGCTTTCTCTGTTGCATGCTATTGGGCAGCAACCTGAAACATTTTTCGGCCGGACTATTTTCACTTACAGTCATGACCGTTCCATTGCCGCAGTGATGGAGGGCCTCTCGGATGGAGCTTCAGTGGATAGTCTGGTCTATGAATTTGCCGGAAAGCGCAACGAGGCAATCGGCCGACAGACCAGGGTGATATGGGAGTCGCAGGATTTTGGGATCCCGCCGGTGGTTGTGCCGCGCACCATCTCCCCGGCAAGGAAGGCCATGCTGAAAGAGCTGCTCCTCGGCCTGCATCATGATGCGGACGGGGAAAAAGCCCTGGCCGAGTTGGGGGTGGAACGCTTCGTGGAGCCTGATCCAGGGATGTATGGATTATAAGGAGAGATGTCTGTGCCTGTTGCCCTGACCCCTGTGGGAATGTTTTTCCGGAAAGCCGCGCACAAGGGCAGATCCTTTCTGCTCAGTGTGCCGCTGAAGTTGAAGATTCTGGGGTTGGCCCTTGCCCTGATCCTTCTCTTTGGCGCGGTCACCATTTATAAGGTGCAGGCGGCACTCAGCGAGAACTTCGACGCCTTTCTTCGGGAAGAGAGTCGCTTTGTGGCAAAGGAACTATCCTATCAGGCCCACGATTATCTATTGATAAACGATATGTATGGCCTGACCCAGATGCTCAGAAACACGGTGCAGAATCGTCCCGATTTGCGTTACGTCTTTGTTCGCAATGCCGCAAATCAGGTGGTTGCCCATAACTTTGAGGGAGGGTTTCCTGTGGATTTGATAGCCCCCCCCACCGACTTTCCGCTACGTGATTCCGGTCCGAAACTGCTTCGCACCAATGAAGGGGACATATGGGAGGCGAGGGCCGTTATCAGCAATGGGAATGAGGGTGCGGTGGTGGTTGGGGTGAAGGGTGACAGCCTGCGCAGCCAGATCGAAGCGATCACCCAGTCTCTTTTTCGGGCTACTCTGTTGGTCGCGGCCTTTGGAATACTCTTGTCCCTCGGGATGACCTGGATCATCACCCGGCCGGTGGGCAGGCTGCTCGAAGCAACCAGGGCCGTGCGACGCGGGGATTATTCCGTGGCCCTGGACTCGACGGAAAGTCAGGATGAACTGGGAAAACTCATGGAGGGATTCAACGCCATGGTGCTTTCTCTTGCCAGTGCGGATAAGGCCCGCTTGGAAAAGGAGCATCTCCAGCGGGATTTCCTGCACCGGGTCATGGCCGGGCAGGAAAGCGAAAGAAAACGGATTGCCCGCGAGCTCCACGACCAGACCGGTCAGGCCCTGGCCTCGGTCATGGTTGATCTTAAGATGCTGGAAAACGCGAAAAACAAGACAGAGACCAGCCAGAGTATCGGTCGGTTGAGAAAGGCCATAACCGAGGAGATGGAGGCGATCCATGATCTGGCGGTGGCGCTGCGACCCAGTGTGCTGGACGATCTTGGCCTGGTTCCGGCGGTGGAGATGTTAGTCCGGGGTTTTATCGGCCGGCAGGGGATTGCGGTGGAGCTGACCATCATCGGTTTTGCCGAGAAAAGGCCGGATACCTGCACGGAAACCTGCGTCTACCGGATTGTGCAGGAAGCCCTCGTCAATGTGGCGCGGCATGCCCAGGCCACCGAGGTGAGTGTGCTTCTGGAATGGCGCGGGGAGAAGATCAGGGGGGTGATCGAGGACAACGGGATTGGTTTTGCGCCGGAACTGGTTGACTCCAAGGCCAAGCTCGGAGTGCTGGGCATGCGGGAGCGGACCCAGTTGCTGCAAGGGGCTTTCCGGATTGAAAGCAGTCCGGGCGAGGGCGCCATGCTGGTTTTTGAAATGCCTGCCAAGGCGGGGGTCTGCCATGAGCAATGAAATGATTCGGATTCTGGTGGTTGATGATCATCCGGTGCTCCTCTCCGGCTTGAGCCTGCTGCTCAATGCCGAAGCGGATATAGAGGTGGCGGGCACGGCGGATTCGGGGCCAAAGGCCCTGGCTCTGGTCAAGGAGTTGCAACCGGACATCGTGCTTCTTGATATCTCCCTGCCTGGGACCAGCGGGCTTCTGCTCTTGCCGGAGATCTTGCGGCTGGCGCTTCAGACCCGCGTCCTCATGCTGACCATGCACGAGGACCATCAGTATCTCAAGGAAGCTGTGGCCAAGGGCGCCAAGGGCTTTATTCTCAAAAAATGCCTGGATGTCGATCTGCTCTACGCTATCCGTACGGTGATGCGGGGACAGATGTACATCCATCCCGCCATGATGCCTGATATCCTGGCCGAGCAGGACAAGGGAGCCGCCTCCCCCGAGGAGATGCTCTGGCTCTCGCTCAGCAAACGGGAGCAGCAGGTCATGCTCGCGGTGGCCATGGGGTTCACGAGCAGGGAGATTGCCGAGCAGCATTTCTTGAGTGAAAAAACCGTGGCCACCTACCGCTCCAGGGCCATGGCCAAGCTTGGTCTGGAAACCAGGGCCGAACTGGTCGAGTTTGTTTCGCACCAAAAACGAACTGCTGGGTGATCCATTCCTGACAGACACCTGTCGAGGAAATCCCTACAGAGAAATCAAAAAACTCCTACAAAGAAATCAAAAAATCCCCGCTTTTTTTCCTTCTGCGTTTCTCCTATCCTGATCCAAATTCTTTGTTTATCCAGCTTTTTATTCTCCCGGCCCTCGGTCAAAACAGGGTCTGTCGTGGTTCCGTCAATCACAATGGCGGAGCCTATGGGAGTGATCGAAGCGATTAACATCCGCGAGAAAATGCCTGGCGAAAAAAAAGCGCCTGGAATTTTTCTGGCGGAAAACTGGGGGATCATCAGTTACCTGCGTCGAAAACGGGAAGAAAACTTTATAAACCCTACGGAGAAAGGAGAAACAGATGAGAAAGGTATTATCAGCGGCAGCAGCTCTTGGCGTTTGCCTCGCCCTGCCCTCCGCCGCCCTGGCTGGCGCAGACATGAGCAATGAACAGATTTTGAAGGAGCTTGAGTATCTGCGCAACAAGGTCCAGTCCCAGCAGGAGCAAATCGAGGCTCTCGGGTCCATGGTAGATAAAAAGGTCGCGGCAAAGGTGGAGGAAGAAGTGAAAAAAGCCGGCACCAGCAAGGTGGCATTGGCAAATGAGTTCATTGATCAGCTCACGCTTAAGGGCGACTTGCGGGTGCGTTACGAGGTCTTGGACAAGAATTATAAGGATGGAAAGCAGGGAGCTACAGATATTTCCAACCGTGATCGGGTGCGAACCCGTTTCCGGCTCGGCGGCGTTTGGGATAACAAGGCTGAAAACTGGCAGATCGGCGCAGGACTTGCCACGGGCAGCGATGACCCGACCAGCACTAACGACACTTGGAGCGATGCCAAGCCTTTTGAAACCGGGGCTATTAATCTTGACTACGCCTATGCCAAGCACAAATGGAACGATTTTGTCTTCATCCTTGGTCAGTCCGAGAATCCTTTCACAAGTTCCTGGGTTTTTTGGGATAGCGATGTGCGTCTCGCTGGTATGACCGCTCAGTACGGCCAAAAAGATGGGGTCTTTGCAACCTTGGGCGGTTACGGCGCTAAGTATGTAAATGGTGACAACTTTGCCACCTTGTTGGCCGGGCAGGCCGGGTATAAGGGCAAGGTGGCTGCAGCCAAGTATACCCTGGCCGCAGGATACCAGACCTACAGCAAATCCCTGATCAACGAGGCCAGCTCCACCTTTTTGCTGAATAATGTCGATGCCAACAAGTATGAGCTCAACATCGGCGACCTGTACGGCGATGTCTCTTTTCCTGTTGGGAATGTCAAGCTCAAGCTCTACGGGCAGATCTGGCAGAACTTCGGGGCAGACGGCAATATTGGCCAGAGTCAGGCAGGCAGCAGCTTCACCAAAAAGCCGGGTGATGCCGATCAGGGTTTTGTGTTCGGGGCCGATGCCAAATACGACGCCTTCAAGCTAGGATACGCCTACTCGGTGGTCGAGGCGGATTCTCTCTTTGGATATCTCGCCGATGCTGATTTCGGTGATGGCCTTTCCAAGACCAACAAGAAAGGGCACCGGGTGAATTTTGGCTATGATCTGAGCAAAAACTGGGGAACAAGCCTTACTTGGCTCAGCTATGAGCGTGACGAGGATTGGGCTGCCGCCAAGGAAGACCAGGTTGATCTCGTTCAGTTTGACGTAAGTTATAAGTTCTAGTGTTATTGTGAAAGTGGGAAGAAAGCACAGGTCTACGATTCAACCCCAGAAGCTTGCCGGGTACAATCTGTTGGCATCTTTTCTGCCCCAGTTTCAGCTAAAAGATAGTCGGGGAAAAGGCCAGGCCATGGAGATCAACGCCTTTATGTCTGAGACCATTCGGTCTGGCCGAAATCCTTTCCACTATCAATTAGGCGCTGGTAGACGGAGTATGATGATGCTTTTAAGGTTTTCGTCTGCATTCCTTTTTTGGCGTTTGGAAGACAAGCGGAGAGAAGCGCAGCTATAAACAGGCATGTCAGGAAAAAGCCTACGCGTCTATGGGGTAGTGTCAGGCATTCATTGACAAATAAATTCAGCAAAAAAAACCGCTATTATTATGCCTAAAAAAGCATAATAATAGCGGTGTGTTGTCAAAGAAAAAAGCTCCATAGCGCATATTGCGCAGTTCCCATGGACTGAGGAGGCTCATGCCGAATACTCTTTGTGACTCCCATGGCAGAAATATCAACTATCTGCGTCTGGCCGTCACCGACCGTTGCAATTTGCGTTGCACCTATTGTATGCCGAAAGGTTGCTTCGCTCCCAGAAACGAACTGCTCAATTATGATGAACTGCTCCGTGTGGTCAGAATTTTTGCCGGTCTCGGAATTGGCAAAATCAGACTGACCGGTGGAGAACCTTTTGTCCGCAAAGGCTTTGTCGATTTTTTGGCGGAGATACACAGCGTGACGGGCATCAAGGAAGTCGGCATTACTACTAATGGGACGCTCTGTTTTGATCAGATACAGCGCCTCAAGGCATCGGGGGTTACCGGTATCAACTTCAGTCTGGATACGTTGTCGCCTACCCGGTACCAAAAAATCACCGGCTCGGACCTGTTTCATGAGGCGTTTGCCGCCATCATGGAGGCAATTATTCAGGGAATTCGCGTTAAGATTAATGTTGTTGTCTTGGATAACGACAATTCCGATGAGCTGCTTCACCTGGCCAGGCTGGCGGAAAATTATCCCGTGGAGGTGCGTTTTATCGAGCCCATGCATTTTAATGGCAGTGGAAAATTCACCCCGCCGCATTGGAACGCAATGCGGCTGAAAGGTTTTTTTCTGGAAAATCTCTCCGGCTGCGTCGAGATACTCAAAAAAATACGACCCCACGGCTCCACGGCTCAGCTTTTTAAGGTAAAAAATTATTCCGGGATAGTGGGCATCATCGCGGGGCACTCACGAAGTTTCTGCGCATCTTGCAACAAGGTTCGTCTGACTCCGCAGGGTATGCTGAAAAATTGCCTGTACGATAACGGCGTTCTTGACATGAAAGGGTTGTTGCGCAGCGGCGCCGATGACAGGGAAATAATCATCGCCATCCAGAACGCGGTGGCGGCAAAGTCTGCGGATGGTTTTATCGTTGAAAAAGATCGCCGCGATTTCGTTCCGCGTTCCATGGCGACAATTGGAGGGTAAGAAAAAATGAATACCGGATGCGTGGAAGCAGTCTGCGTCAGTGAAAAAAAAGGCATGGTGAAAAAAGAGGTGCCTGAGATTGTTCTGAAAGAAAACTGGGGGATCACCGGGGATGCCCATGCCGGTGACTGGCACCGTCAGGTGTCGTTGCTGGCCGGGGAAAGTATCGATGCGGTAAAGAAAAAGATGCCCCACCTGAAGCATGGGGTGTTTGCCGAGAACATCGTTTGCCGGGGGTTGGATTTGCTGCAGCTTGCCATTGGCGACCGTTTGGTGATCGATGGCATGGTGGTACTCGAAGTCACCCAGATCGGCAAGGAATGCCACAACGACGGCTGCGCCATCAAAAAAGCCACAGGGGATTGCATTATGCCCAAGGAAGGGATCTTCACCAAGGTGATCCACGGCGGAGTTGTCAAGGCGGGTTTCGCCATTGAAATAGAAAAGATTACGGACGTGACAAGGGTAGCATAGCCTGAAGCAAACAAAGGAGATAAATGCATGAAGATTAAAAGAAGGGATTTTCTCAAACTGAGTGCTGCAACCGGTTTGGCGGTCGCAGCCTTCAAGGGAACCACCTTAAGCGCCTTGGCCGAAGTACCGAAAGGTACCATCGGCGGCGAGAAACCCGGCAAGTGGATGGCCTCCACCTGTCAGGGCTGCACCACCTGGTGCCCCATAGAAATCTTTGTGCAGGACGGGCGAGCCACTAAGGTGCGCGGCAATCAGCTCAGCAAGGCCAACAACGGCTACTGTTGCGTGCGTGGTCATCTGATTATCCAGCAGATTTACGATCCGGACCGGATCAAAACCCCGATGAAGCGGACCAACCCGGTCAAGGCCCGCGGCGCCGATCCCAAGTTCGTGCCCATCACCTGGGACGAGGCTTTGAACACCATCGCCGGCAAGATCATGGAATTGCGCGACAATAACGAGACCCACAAGTACATGCTGATGCGCGGTCGCTACTCCTACAACAACGACATCCTCTACTCCAATCTCACCAAGGTGATCGGTTCTCCCAATAATATCTCCCACAGCGCCCTCTGCGCCGAGGTGGAGAAGATGGGCTCTTACTATACCGAGGGCTACTGGGGCTATCGAGACTATGATCTGGAGAACATGAAATACCTTATCGTCTGGGGTTGCGATCCGCTTTCCTCCAACCGCCAGATCCCCAATGCCATCAGCAAATTCGGCAATCTGCTGGACAACGGCACCGTGGTGGCGATTGACCCCCGGATGACCAACTCTGCGGCGAAAGCACACAAGTGGCTGCCGATCAAGCCCGGCGAGGACGGCGCCCTGGCTACGGCCATGGCCCATGTCATCCTCTCCTCCGGCCTGTGGAACAAGGATTTCTGCGGCGACTTCAAGGACGGCAAGAACCTGTTCAAGGCCGGTCAGGCCGTGGACGAGGCCGCCTTTGACGAGAAGCGCACCCACGGCCTGGTCAAGTGGTGGAACATCGAACTGAAAGACCGCACCCCGGAATGGGCTGCCAAGATCACCGGGTTGAACACGAAGGACATTGTTGAAGTGGCCACCGGCTTTGCCAAGGCGGCGCCCCGCTGCGCGGTGTGGAATGGTCCCAACATGATGCCCCGCGGCACTTATGGCGCCATGGCCATGTATGCTTTGAATGGTCTGGTAGGGGCCACCGACAGCGTCGGCGGCGTCTGTACCGGTATGAGCGGCCCCAGCAGCGATCATCCCAAGGTTGATGACTTTCTGGACGACATCGCCAAGGCCGGCAGCAAGAACAAGAAGATCGACCAACGCGGCACTCTGGAGTTCCCGGCTCTCTCCGCCGGCAAGGTGGGCGGCGGCGTGGTCACCAATAACGTGGCCAACGCCATCCTGGCGGCCAAGCCTTACGACATCAAGGTTGCCATCGGCTATTTCTGCAATTTCAACTTTTCCGGAGCCGAGGGCGGCCGCTGGGACAAGGCGTTGGCCAAGGTCCCTTTTTTCGCTCATATCACCACCATGGCCTCGGAAATGAGTCAGTTCGCCGATATCGTTTTGCCCTCGGCTATGCATCACAGCGAACAGTGGGCCCCGGTCAAGAGCAAGGCCAACCTCCATGGCCACATTTCCCTGCAACAACCGGTGGTCAAGCGGATGTTCGAGGTCAAGGCGCCGGAGACTGAGTTTGTCTGGTTGCTCGCCGAAAAGCTCAAAGCCAAGGGTTTTGACCAACCGATGAACTGGCTCCTCTCCTACAAGGATCCGGAAACCGGCAAACCGGCCACCAGTGCCGAGGACTTCGCCATTGTTGCCACCAAGGTCTTTACCCGGAAGGCTTGGGACCCGGCGGAGAACAAGGATTTTAAGGGCGATCGGCCCACCGGTTGGGCCGAGTTTGTCGAAAAGGGCATCGTCAACTCCGAGAAGTTTACCTTCGGCAAGAAGTGGGACAAGGGCTTTGAAAAAACCGTGACCAAGAAGTTCGAATTCTACAGCGAGACCCTGAAAAAAGCCCTCACCGAACATGCCGAGAAGCAGAAGGTCACCATTGACCAGGCGCTGGAGGCGATCAACTACACCGCCCGCGGTGAGCAGGCCTTTGTGCCCCACTACGAACCGGTCCGCCGCCACGGCGAGGTCAAGGACTTCCCCTTCACTCTGGTGGACATGAAGTCCAAATTGAACCGTGAAGGGCGCAGCGGCAACCTCCCCTGGTACATGGCCTTCAAGCAGTGCGATCCCGGTGACATCAACAACGAGGACGTTCTCCAGATTAATCCGACCGACGCCAAAAAGCTTGGGGTCAAGGAAGGCGACATGGTCAAGGTGACCTCCACGGTGGGCAGCCTCACGGTCCGCGCTCGCCTTTGGGAAGGGGTGCAACCCGGCACCCTGGCCAAATGCTTCGGCCAGGGCCATTGGGCCTATGGTCGGGTTGCGGCCAAGGATTACGCCAAGGCCATTCCCCGCGGTGCCAACTTCAACGAGATCATGCCGGATGACTACGATCGCATGATCGGCGCGACCTGCCGTAACGGCGGCTTCACCGGTCTGAAGATCGAAAAGGCCTAATTTCTGGATTCAGGAGGAACATACAATGACGCAATATGCGATGGTTATAGATCTTCACAAATGCTCAGGCTGCGGAGCCTGCGCTCTGGCCTGCAAGACCGGGAACAACACCGCGAACACGGCCAACGGCCAGGCCCACAACTGGGCCGATTTCCAGGCCGAGGTCAGCGGCAAATTTCCGAAAACCAAGTACTCCATGCGACCGGTGCTCTGCAATCACTGCGCCAATGCCCCCTGTGTCAAGGCCTGCCCGGTGACACCCAAGGCCATGTACAAGACCAAGGACGGGATCACCATGCACAACGACGAGCGCTGCATCGGTTGCCGTGCCTGCCAGGAGGCCTGCCCCTACTCCAAGATGGAGGTCAAGGGCAATGAGTACAGTGTCATCAGTTACAACGAAGAGGGCAAGCCCTATCGGGCCGATTTCGCTGATAAGACCGAGATGATTCCGGGCTGTACAACCTCCGGCGCCGAATTGGCTGCCAAGGCCGGGGCCAGCCCGGCTCACCGCACCGCCTACGACCATCCGGATTATCAGGATGTGCGCCGGGACAACATCACGGAAAAGTGTATTTTCTGTGAACATCGGGTGAAGAAGGGTGAGTTGCCGAACTGTGTGGTTGCCTGTCCCGCCAAGGCCAGGATCTTCGGCGACATCCAGGACAAGAACAGCGAGGTTGCTCAGCTGGTCAAGAAGTACAAGGGCACGGTTCTCATGGCGGAAAAAGGCACCAAGCCCAATGTGTATTATATCCGGAGCTTCAGCGTTGCCAAGTAGTCCGGGCAATGCGTAGATCAAAGGCTCTGTGTCGGGGGCGGGATGCGGGAGCGTTCCGCCCCATTTTTTTAGGGGCTGCTGTGCTCCTGCAATGTTAAGACCAATGGTGTTCACAAAACAGCGACGGGGTGACACCCCAACCTTTTCACATTTTTTTGAGGGATTTTTATGAGCACTGATCTTGCGCGACCTGACCTGGCCCGAAGCGACGCCTACCGTTTGCTTGCCGCCTGCTTTTATGAGCCGGACCGGGAGATGTTTCTTGAGGAAAATCTCTGTGTCAATCTGGCCGGCCTGATGGTGGAGCTGTCGGTACCGATGGAGGAGTCCTGCCACCGCCTGGGACAGGGTCTCCAGGAAAACAGCCGGGAAGAGCTGCTGGTGGATTACGCCGCCCTTTTTCTGGGGCCCTTCGGCGCCCCGGCCCAGCCCTACGGTTCGGTTCACCTGGAGGAAGAACGGCAGCTCATGGGCGACTCGACCATGAAGGTCCAGAAAATATATGGTGAAGCAGGGGTGAAGCAGGAGACCGATGGCCCTCCGGACCATATTGCCATCGAACTGGAATTCATGAGCTTTCTCGGGCAGCGGCTCGCCCAGGCTACAGCAACTGCGGACGAAACTGCGGTGACGGAATTTTCTGCCATTCAAACCAGATTCTTCAACGGCTTCCTGGCCCCATGGGCGCCCCTGCTGGGCCGGGCCATTCAGGAGCACGCCCAGCTGACCTTTTACCGCGCCTTGGGCGAGTGCCTGCTCGGTTTTATCGGCGCGGAACAGCAGCGTCTTCAGAAACCAGCCGTTTCCCCCAGGCCATGAGCCTCGCCGACCGGTTTGTCGACCGGTTCAAGAACGGCGCGGTTCCGGCCCTTGAGATTATCTTTCGCCGTTGCCTGCGGACCCGCTTTCAGGGTAGTTCCTGCGACCGCTGCGCCAAGGAATGTCCGGTAGAGGCCCTCCGTCTTGAGCCGGGGAAGATCACCCTTGATCCGAAGCGCTGCGTGGGCTGTCTGGCCTGTATCGCGGTCTGTCCGGCAGAGGCGCTGCTCGGGTGCGACTCCCGCCTGGCTGCGGCCCCAGCCAAGGTGGTTGCGGGGAAAGCGGTCTCTTTTTGCTGTGAAAAGGGGATCCGCACCGGAGAGGAGATCATTCTTCCCTGTCTGGGCGCACTTTCCGAGGAGCATCTGGTCGCCTTCGCCGTCCGGGCAGGAAAAACTGTTTGCCTGAACCTTGTCCGGTGCACCGATTGCCGGGCCACGTTTGTCCCGGATATTCTGGTCCGGCGCCTGCAGGCTCTTGAAAGAAAACTGGGGCGCGATGGCCTCACCTCTGTAATCAGGCTGATTACGCGGGAGGAAGAGGTCGAGGCAGGGCAGACGGCGAATTCATTGAGCAGGCGCGCTTTTTTTCGTGCCTTCCGTGAGCTTTCCTTCCATGCCGCCACCGAGACCGTTATCGCCCTGCAGGCGGATCCAAATCCAAGGGAACAACACGCGCACAAGCATCAACCTGCCCGGTTGGCCGTGCTTCGCCAGACTCTGGCTGAATGCGATGAGGAATCCATCCGTCTGGCCCTGCTGCGTTTCTTCTTTACCCTTGCGGTAAGCAGTGATTGCAACTTTTGTGGCGCTTGCGTTGGTATGTGCCCCACCGGTGCGCTTAAAAATATCTGGGAAGAGGGCGTGAAACAACTGCGATTCGACTGGGCCCGCTGTAGCGGTTGCGGGCTTTGTCTGGAATTTTGTCGGGAAAAGGCGCTCACCCTCGTTGCCGGTCGCTCGGCGGAGAGCATCGACCAGGGAAAAGATATCCTTTTGCAGGCGAGTCGTGCATAGAGTTGTTGTTTAACCCGCAGGACATAGCCCGAATGGACGCCTTCCCTTATTTGTCAAGGGCTCCAATAAAATCCTTGGCCTTGTCTCCTCGCAACTGCTCGGCCAGACCGAGCAGTCCATCGGTGAGATACTTTGCCGTATATCCTTTTGTGGTCAGATACAGGCGCGCCATGCTGGCCCGGTCATAATGCGGACAGGCGGTGACGATGATTTTGTTCCTGTCCAGTTCGTTCAAGCGGGACGGTAACTCATTGAGTGGGATATTTCTGGCGAAGCCCATACGCCAGGCTGCGTATTCCTCGGGGAAACGGACATCAATAAGTTGCGCTTTGTCGGTCTTGAGCAACTCAAGCAACTCTTTGGTGTTGATCTTCATTTCTTTACGTTCCTGGTAGTCAAAGTCGGCCAGGTATTCGTCAAGGGTGACGGCCAGCGCCGGACTGAAAAAAAGGAGCAGGAGCAGGCCCACCATCGACAACCGTTGTATCGTTTTCATCTGATCTTTTCCTCCTAAAAGGTAATGAATATTTTTGGGTCATGGTTTGCAGGAAACATGGCAGATTCCGGCCAGAGTTTCCTTGACGAAGGGGAAGTGCTTTATCTTGAGCCGGAGGGCCACATTGACCAGAGCGATCAGCACAGGCACCTCCACAAGCGGTCCGATCACGGCGGCAAAGGCCACGCCGGAGTTGATGCCGAATACGGCTATGGCCACGGCGATGGCCAGCTCGAAGTTGTTGGAGGCGGCGGTGAAGGAGAGGGTGGCGGATTGCTCGTAGGTGGCCCCCACCTTCATGGCCATGAAAAAAGAAACCAGGAACATGACCAAGAAGTAGATGGTGAGCGGGATCGCGATGCGGAGCACGTCAAAGGGCAGTTGTACGATGTATTCGCCTTTGAGGGAAAACATCACCATGATGGTGAAGAGCAGGAAGATCAGGGTGAAGGGGCTGATCTTCGGGATCAGTTTTTCCTGGTACCAGGCGTCGCCTTTGAGTTTTACTCCGATAAAGCGGGTCAACATCCCGGCGAGGAAGGGGATGCCGAGATAGATAAAGACCGATTGGGCGATCTCTGCCATGGAGATGTCCACCGCCGCGCCTTCAAGACCCAGCCAACCGGGAAGCACGGAGATGAAGAGCCAGGCGTAGACCGAGAAGAACAGGACCTGGAAGATGGAGTTGAAGGCCACCAGCCCGGCACAATATTCGGTGTCGCCGCCGGCCAGATCGTTCCAGACAATGACCATGGCGATACAGCGGGCCAACCCGATGAGGATGAGGCCCACCATGTATTCGTGGTGGCCGGAGAGAAAGGTGATGGCCAGGAGAAACATGAGAACTGGGCCGATGATCCAGTTTTGCACTAGGGAGAGGGCCAGCACCTTGTAGTCGCGAAAAACCTCGTGGAGCTTTTCATAGCGCACCTTGGCCAGAGGCGGATACATCATAAGGATCAGGCCGATGGCGATGGGGATGTTGGTGGTGCCGACCTGAAAGGAGTTGATGATCTCGGTGACCGGCGGATAGAGATAACCGGTCATGACCCCGATGAACATGGCCAGGAATATCCAGAGGGTGAGGTACTGGTCGAGGAAACTTAATTTTTTTTCGGTGCTTGGCATGGAAATCTCCCGTGTCACTTGCCCAAATTTGTCGTCGGGGTTAGCTATTTCTTTTTATCCGCATATGCAGATGAGTACGGCAAAAAAATCAGGCGCATTTTTTTTTGGTGCGCCGGAAAGCCTCCAGTGTTTTGTAATCCTGTTGTGTGTCCGGTAACTCGGCCAATCTCCTGTCGAGCAATTCAAGCAGTTCCTTGGCAAGCGGGGTCTCCATCTCGGCGAGCCGGTAATACATCCAGACCCCTAGGCTTCTGCTTTTCACCCAACCGGTGTTGTGCAGATAGGCAAGGTGCCGGGAAATCGTGGATTGCGGCAACTGGAGTACGGCCATCAGGTCGCAAACACAGAGCTCGCCGCTCAGTAGCAGGGCCAGGATTCGCAGGCGTGGTTCTTCGGATAAGGCTTTGAAAAATTGTGCTGTTGTTTGCATATGTCTCCTGGTTGTGTTCATTCAGGGGTGTCTTTTGTGGAAAAGTTATGAGCAAATCTGATTATATCCGCCTAGGCGGATGATAGCAAGCGTTGTGTCGCGCAGGTCTTGAATGTGGCGGCCCATTTCCAGCATGTACTTTTCACTGTATCTGGCATACAATGGCGGTGTGAATTTTTTTGAAACGAATTCCCACGCTACATGTGACAGGGCACAACCATGGTTATTTTTTTCCAGGAATTAAATCCGGTTCTTCAGGCTCTGCTGGCTACCCTGTTTACCTGGGGCGTGACCGCTGCAGGCGCGGCCCTGGTTTTTGTGACCAGAACCGTGAACCAGAAGATGATGGATTCCATGCTCGGCTTTGCTGCGGGCGTGATGATCGCTGCGAGTTTCTGGTCGCTGCTCGCCCCCGGTATCGAGATGGCCCAACAGATGGGCTTTATACCTTGGCGGACCGCTGCCATGGGCTTTCTGGCCGGCGGCTTGTTCATGCGGCTTATTGATTTATTCCTGCCCCATCTCCATCCCGGTCTGGACATCAGCAAAAGCGAGGGAGTCAAGACCTCCTGGCAGCGTAGCACCCTGCTGGTGCTGGCCATTACCCTGCACAACATTCCCGAAGGTTTGGCGGTGGGGGTTGCCTTCGGCGCAGTGGCAGCCAATATTCCCTCGGCGACTCTGGGCGGCGCTATTGCCCTGGCCATCGGCATCGGCTTGCAGAATTTTCCCGAAGGCACGGCGGTGTCCATGCCCCTGCGACGGGAAGGGATGAGCCGGGGAAAAAGTTTCATGTATGGTCAGGCTTCTGGCATTGTGGAGCCGGTGGCCGGGGTGCTGGGCGCCTATTTTGTCCTGAGTATGCAGTCCGTTCTGCCGTATGCCCTGTGCTTTGCGGCTGGAGCCATGATCTTTGTCGTGGTGGAAGAACTTATCCCGGAATCGCAGCAGAATCCGAAGCATATTGATATCGTCACCATGGCGACCATGGTCGGTTTCGCGGTGATGATGGTTCTTGACGTGGCGCTGGGCTGAGGCAATGCAGAATGAAAAATGAAAAGTGGATAGTGAAGACTGAAGGAGAAAAAAATTAAAAAGCAAAATGATCGATGCGGTTTGGGGTGTGGGGTGAATGATTTCTCCCTATTTTTCATTTTTCACTCTTCACTTTTCACTGCGTTACAATGACTCTCATTGTAACGCCCCACGCGCACTCGGCCTTTCAGCGCTTGAACCCCGATGTGGTTCTCGGCCTGGTGGAAAAGGCGCTGGATATTCGCTGCACCAATCTCTGTCGGCCCCTGGCCAGCTATATCAACCGGGTTTACGAGCTGGAAGGCGAGGACGGCGAAGGGCTGGTGGTGAAATTTTACCGACCTGGTCGCTGGACCTATACTGCGCTCCAGGACGAGCACGAGTTTCTCCTTGAGCTTGCCGGTCGGGAGATTCCGGTCATCGCGCCTCTTGTCTTACAGGGCAATGGCAGCCTCGGCGAGCATGAGGGGATGTATTTTACAGTGTTTCCCAAATGCGGCGGCCGCAGCTCGGACGAATTTACCGATGAGCAGTGGCTGGAGATTGGCCGGTTGCTTGGCCGCACCCATGCCGTGGGAGCCGGACGGATTCCGGAGGGACGGATTACCATGAGTCCGGACAAGTCAACCCGGCAGCAGGTTGACTATCTTCTCGACGGGAAGTTTATGGACGCGGATCTTGCCGCGCAATTCGGTGAGCTGGCGAAAACATTGATCTCCGAAATAAGCCCGCTCTTTAAGAATACCGAGATGATCCGAATCCACGGCGACTGCCATTTTTCCAACCTCATCTATCGGCCCGGCGAATCCTTTTATCTCATTGATTTTGACGATATGGCCCTTGGGCCGCCGGTGCAGGATTTCTGGATGCTTCTGCCTGGTTACCGGGAAGAGACTTTTGCCGAAATAGACCTTTTTCTCGAAGGTTACGAAACCTTCCGTGATTTTGACCGCAGGAGTCTGCGTTTGATCGAACCGCTCCGGGCCATGCGCTATATCCACTACATGGCCTGGTGCGGGTATCAGGTGGCCGAAGAAGGACTGAGTCGGGTGGCGCCGGATTTCGGAACCCGCGAGTACTGGCAGCGGGAGCTGCGCGATCTTGCTGAGCAGCTGCAACGGATCAGGTCCGCGCCTGCGCCCCAGGGGAACTGGCTCTGAGCATTGGCGGGAAATAAGGTGTTGCTGCCTTATTTTTCTCGCTTCCGGCCGTTTTTGGGTGCAGGGATTGTTTTGATTCTTGCCAAGGTCTGGCGAAAGTTGTCAAGGAGCGGACCGCCAAGCTCCACGGCTCGTTGCGCCGCATCCAGAGCCTCTTTTCGCTTGCCCTGTTCGGCCAGAACATGGGCCAGGTTGTTGAAAGCCATCCCGTTTTCCGGTTGAAGCAGGGTTGCCCTGCGAAAGGCTTCGGCTGCGCCGGCATGATCGCGCAGGCCATACCGGCTGTTGCCAAGCCCCATCCAAGCGCCAAAACTCTGCGTCCATCGTTTTTGCGCTACGCCATACCCGATTGCGGCTTCCCGCCACTGTTCGGCCTTTTCCAGCCCTGCAACAGCGGTAAGCCAAGCCTCCTCCGTCACTCCAGCCGGAAGCCGATCCGGCGGCAGGATCAGGAGCCCCCAGTACTCGCTGCGTTTCCAGATATTCATGAAAACCGTGGAATTGAGATGCTCGTTGGCATTCAATCCTGAGTGAAGGATAACCTCACCGCGTTCCTGATCATAGCCGATCACCACAGCATAATGCCATTTCGGGTACCAGAAGAAACCGAGGTTGACCAGAACAATGACCGGATGCCCAGCCGAGACCTCGGCCAGCAGGGATTCACTGCCGGCAATGGGATATGCCACCCGGCCATGTCTGCGGGCTGAGCCGATCAGACCGCTTTGCAGGCTGCCCTGGAGGCCGGGGCTGAACACTTCAGGGGTGAGATCGGAGGGTTGTACTGCAAGTCCGCTCCAGTGGAGCGCCATGGCCAGGGCCGCCGGGCCGCATTGCAGTTCTTCCTGGGCGAAAAAAGGCACCCCGGCAACCATGGCCCTGGGAGGGCTGTTTACCGTCTGGGGCAACCGACCGGTTGACACGAGGCCGCAGCCGGAGAGAAAAATGGGCAGCGTTAAAAGCAACAGGCCGGCAATCATCCGATTACCGGCCTGAATGAAATGCGACTGTGTCTGGCGTTTAACGCTTGTGGTTAACGAATGAAAAAACATGCGTGAGTCCGAGGAGATCAGTGATCAACAGCACCACAAAGATGAAAACTGCGGCACCAATGATCGCCCCTATTCCATCGCCGCCTGCAGGCAGTTGCTCCATGGCTTGGGAAATTTTCGCCAGCTCCGCATCGGAAAGAGAGGCCACCCTTTTTTGCGCCTCGACAGCATCAATACCCTGCTGAATCATGACCTGCCGCACATCTTCACGACCCAGAAAGGCGGTAACCTGTTCCCGGTCCGCGCGTTCTTTCTGCGCCGCAATCACGGTGTTGGTGTCGATCATCCGCGCGTGTGCTGTCTGCACGGAAAAATCGAGCAGGAGAAAAGAGAAAACCAAAAAGAAACTCACGGGTTTGAGCATTTTCTGCAGCATAGGGACTCTTCCTTGTGTTGAAATTGAGGAGCTGTTACACCATAGCCTGGCCATATTTAGTAAAAATCATACCCTATAAAAAAACACCCTTCCTATATAAAGAATAGGGGCTAATACTGCAATGGCTTTCCCGCTTGTGGTCCAGGCTTCCGGAAAATTGTGTCGCAGGAAACCTGAAGGCAAAGGGGTTTCCTGACTGTACGTTTTTTAAAAGCCGGAAGTAGCTCCCCTGCATGGCAAAAAAAATCCCGACAGCATAATTGCTACCAGGATTTTTTCTTTGCGCCGGACACTCAAACCGTGGGTGGCTGTTACCCTTTCTTAATATAAAAACAGAAAACCCCGGCGTCTTCCTTGTTGCCCAAAAATTCATGGCCGGAGCGCGCGCACCAGTTGGGCAGATCATTCTTGGAACCGGGATCGGTGCCAAGAACCTCCAGAATCTGGCCGGAAGTGATCGCCTCAATGGCTTTTTTGGTCTTAAGCAAGGGCATTGGGCAGCACATGCCTTTTACATCAATGGTCCGGTCCGGCTTAACGATTGAGAGATCCATGCATTTCTCCTCTTTTGTATGATTGTATAATTCCCCCATGGTGACAAATGCACCAACCCTGTTCGGAAACGCTTATATTCATGCCGCAGCAGGCACATGATGAATTACTTGTACAGTTCATGCGCTGTCCCATGGCATTGGCTGCATTGCGGGAAAGTCTGATGCATGGCCGCGGCGTGCGGTTTTGGGCCATGGCAGCTCTGGCACTGGGGGATCATTTTATGTTTCTCCTGGTGACAGGTGGCGCATTCCAGTTTGGTGTGCTTGGCTGTGCTCTTTTTCAATTTTTCATAGGCTGCGGCATGACAACCGCTGCAATTGCTGGAGGCTGTGTTTGCAGGGTAGGTGACGTTCCGCGGCATGTGAGCCTTGTGGCAGGTCAAGCAATCCTTCTGCACCTGTCCTTCGGCATGGGGGGAATGACAATCGGTGCAGTTTGGAATAAGGCCGTGGCGTTCACGGTGGCAGGTGGAGCAGGCCACGGTGGTGTGTTTGCTGACTTCCTGCTTCAATTGGGTAATCTGTTCGCTATGGCAGCTCAGGCAGGGTTCGGTGATTCCAGAGGGAATTGTTACCGTCAGCGGAGTGTGTGGGTTGCTATGGCACCCGTTACAGCCCTTTAATTTATAGTGGGGGGTGTCGGCATGGCAATTACTGCAATTCGGGATGATATCGTTGCTTCTGGGAGGATGGCTGACATGGCAGTCCACACAGGTTACTTTTTCCTTGTGCGCTCCACCGGCGGTGGCAATATCCTTGGGCGCCTGATCATGACATTTCACGCAATCACTGGGCAGGAGTTCAACCGCTTTCTGGTTGGCCTGCGCCCATGCCGTCATAGTCAGAAACACACCGCTGGCAATTACCCACACCAAATATTTTCTACCGCTTTCTAATCGAATCATCCCTGATTGAACCTTTTGGAAATTTTTTAATAATTATTCATGCACCCGGCATCAATACCGCAACTCCGGATTACATTCAGCAATTCCCATGCCATTGCAGTCATCCCCAGTGAAGGTTCTCTTAAAACCACGTAACTTCGGTTGTTAATAAGCAGACAATTTTTCCCCCTGTCCCGCAGGTGCCCTGTCGACTCATCAACAAATGATCAGAGCCGTCAGAAACTGTTGACCAAAGAGATACGGAAAAATTGTGTGAAGAACGGATAGGCCGGCACCCACTCGTGGTTAGTACGCGTGGGAAAGAGGGGAATTCCGCCTTTGGCTTTTTCTGCGCAGAAAATGATTTCTTGAAATCTTTTCCTTCAGGGAGAGAAAAGACTGTCGCTGACGTCTCAAAAAATAAAAGAAAAATGTCGGCAAGCTGACAGAGTTTTTTATCGGGGCAACGTACGTTGTTCTCTGAGGGCATAGTCGTTCCAGGCCTCATAACCGGTGGCTGCAAGGGTTTCGCATGAAAACCCGATTGTTGGTTTACCAAATCTATTGAGCTGGAGAGGAGGAAAAAATGAAGAAAGAAAAGGGAATTTGTCTGTTGGTTGGTGGACTGTTTGTTCTTACGAATGTATCTCCGGCGTTTGCCGGGCCTCCTCTGACAAATGTTGAGGGGGTTGGCGGTGTCGCCCTGAATCCTCTTGCCTATGTCGCAAATCCCATTGGCAAGGATGAAACGGGACTGTTCGGCAGCAGCATCGTCAGTAAACCAAACATAGGCGCGTGGCATATCAGTCTGCCGGCCAGCGATATAAATTGGGAAGCAGCAGGGGTCAATATCAGTTTTTTCAACCGTCTTGAACTCGGCTACAGCCACGAGTCAGTGGATATTGATGCGCTCCACGGACAAGTTGATAAGGACAATCTCTCCGCCAAGCTGAATCTGCTGCCGGAAGGCGGTTTCGATCTGGCTTATCTGCCGGCGATTTCCGTTGGAGTTATCCATAAGAGGACCGATTTTGTTGGGGCAACGAACAAGAATGACGAGGATTATTATGCAGTGGCGACAAAGACCATTACAGCGCTTCCGGTCCCGGTGATCGTGAGTGCCGGCGCACTTTCCACCAAGGGATATGTGCGTGGCGTGCTCGGCTTTGGTGAGGACCGCGATGAGGCCTTTTTCTGCAACATCGAAACAATTCCACTTGAAAATGTTATTGTTGGCTGGGAATACACTCAGGGAACCAAGGTTGGTGACGGTGTCAGTACCCATTCAATGTGGGAAGCCCATGTAGCGTGGATGATCAACGATCTTACCCTGGTTGCCTCATATTGTGACACCGGCTCTGAAAATCTTTATTCATCCTCTTCGGCCTCGGCTTTTGGAGATGGTTGGGTCATCTCCGCTCAGTATGCATTCTAGGTAAAAGTGTATAGAATAACAGCAGGGTAGTTCAACTGAGGTTGGCTGAAAAAAAATGGACACCTAAGTTCTGATCAACCATAGTAGAGGCTTAACAAGCAAAGAAGAAAAATAGAGCTATTTAACCGGCTGCCTGCAAGCTCGTTTTAACCAACAGCAACTGGCAGTGTCATGATGTGATGTCCATTTTTGATAGCCGACCTCAGTGTTGGACCTTCGCAACCGGGTGTAAAGTTACGCTATAATTTCGCAGGGCCAGAAAATCGCGGGCCTTGCCAGAGAGCGCACCATGAAAACGGATCTTTTCTCGATAGACCTGATCAGGGAGCTGCAAAAGCCGGAATACAGCGGGGTGCGGGCTGAATTCACCGAAAAATCATTCCTTCGCAATGTTCTAATCTTTCCGCCGGATGACCGCGCTGGCCAGGTGTTTATCGTCAAAAAAGGGAGGGTGCGAGTCTATCTTGCTTTTGAGGATAAGGAGTTTTCCCTCGCCATCTTGAAAAAAGGTGATATCTACAGCACCCACACCAGGGCTTATGTCACCACGCTCGATGATACGGTGCTTTTGGTGATGCCCACCGCCAAATTCCATCGTTTTATGATCTTGCACCCGGTTTTTTCCCGAACCGTGATGGGTATTTTTGGCGAGCTGCTCAAGCAATCTTTTTCCATTATTACCAGTCTGGTTTTTAAAGACGTCACGCAACGGCTGGCCGAGTTTCTGCTGTATGAGGCGAGAAGTCATGGCAGGCCGGAGGACGGCGGTGTCTCTCTGACCATCGATTTAACCATGGAGCAACTCGCTGCCGTGGTCGGCTCTTCCCGGCAAACCGCATCGACTCTTATCAACGAAATGATAAGGGCTGGGGTGCTAGTTAAGCGCAGCAGGAGAGAGCTATTTCTGCCAAGACTTGAACTATTGAAAGATTTCTCTATGGGGGAAGGGCATGATGTTTATGCCTCCAAAGAAAGAAGAAAAATGGCGTGAAGCTGATATAATATTGTGCAGGAGCAACTGATGATCTTGCTGTAGAGTTTAGTTGTTTCAGGCATTACAACAGTGACCACAGAGGAGGATGCATCATGGCAAGGGAAAAACGATCGATAGAGGAAAAATCCATCTGGCCCGATGCCAGGCAAATGCTTGCCAAGGCCGAACGCGACGGGGTGGAAACGGCCTGGGATCGTTTGGAGCAGCAGACCCCGCATTGTAAATTCTGCGAGTTGGGCACCACCTGCCGCAACTGTGTGATGGGCCCGTGCCGGATCAGCGAGAAGATGAAACGCGGCGTCTGCGGCGCAGACGCTGACGTGGTTGTGGCCAGAAACTTCGGCCGTTTCATTGCCGGCGGTTCTGCCGGGCATTCCGATCACGGCCGGGACCTGGTCGAAGTGCTGGAAGCGATTGTCGAAGGGAACACCAAGGATTACCGAATCAAGGATGAAGCAAAGCTGACCCGCATCGCCGGAGAGATCGGCGTTAAAACCGAGGGTCGGAAGATTCTCGATATCGCCCGTGATGTTTTGGATGTGTTTTATGGTGATTTCGGCAGCCGCAAGAAAGAAGTTTCCTTCATGTGCCGGGTGCCTGCCAAGCGCCGTGAAATCTGGCAGAAGCTCGGCATGACCCCGCGCGGCGTTGACCGGGAAATCGTCGAGATGATGCACCGCACCCACATGGGCTGCGACAACGACGCGCCCAACACCATGATCCACGCGGCGCGCACCGCCCTGGCCGACGGTTGGGCCGGATCGATGATCGGCACCGAACTCTCCGACGTGATCTTCGGCACCCCCACCCCCAGGAAAGCCAAGGTGAACCTCGCGGTAATCAGGAAAGACCAAGTGAATATCCTGGTCCATGGCCATAATCCGGTGGTGAGCGAGATGATCGTTGCCGCTGCCCAGGATCCGGCATTGCTGGCAAAGGCCAAGGGGCTCGGCGCCACAGGCATCAACATCGCCGGTCTTTGCTGTACCGGCAACGAGATCCTGGCCCGCCAAGGCATCCCCATGGCCGGCAACCATCTGATGACCGAACTGGCGGTGGTCACCGGCGCGGTGGAGGCGATTGTTGTCGATTACCAGTGCATCATGCCGAGCCTGATCCCTGCGGCCGCCTGCTATCACACCAAATTCATCACCACTGCCGACAAGGCTAAGTTCACCGGGGCCATCCATTTCAGCGTCCATCCGGAGACCGCCCTGGCCCAGGCCAAGGAGATCGTCAATATCGCGGTGGATGGATTTAGCAAGCGCGACCCCAACCGGGTGGAGATTCCTGGAGAGCCGGTGGAGATCATGACCGGTTTCAGCAACGAGGCGATCCTTGCTGCCTTGGGCGGTAGCCTTACCCCGCTGCTTGATGCGGTAAAAGCAGGAAAGGTACGGGGCTTTGTCGCCATTGTCGGCTGCAACAACCCTAAATTGCAGCAGGATTCCTGTAATGTCGGGTTGGCCAAGGCGTTGATTGAAAAGGACATCATGGTGCTGGTCACCGGCTGCGTGACCACTGCCGCAGGCAAGGCCGGGTTGCTGATGCCCGAGGCGATTTCCATGGCCGGGCCGGGCCTCAAGGCGGTGTGCGGTTCTCTTGGCATCCCGCCGGTCCTCCACATGGGCAGTTGTGTGGACAATGCGCGGATCCTCCAGCTTTGTGCGTTGATCGCCAACGAATTGGGGGTCGATATCTCCGACTTGCCGGTGTGCGCTTCCTCGCCCGAGTGGTACTCGGAAAAGGCGGCGGCCATCGGCCTGTATGCGGTGGCTTGCGGCATCTATACCCATCTGGGTTTGCCCCCCAACATCCTCGGCTCCAAGGTAGTCACCGATCTGGCCTTGAATGGGCTGGAAGCCCTGGTGGGAGCCAGCTTTGTCGTTGAGCCCGATCCGATTAAGGCGGCTGAGCTGTTAGACCAGCGGATTATCAGCAAGAGGAAGGCACTGGGTCTTTCCTGACCAGTTTTGTTCGTGTGACGATACAGACGATGGCAGCAGCAAATGATGATGCAGGAACTGAATCATAAAAAAGGAGATATTTGCATGGCGACCGGTAAATGGGTGCTTGTCATTGTCCTGTTGATGTTTGTTCCTTCCTGCCAAACCACCGGAGGAAATGTGTCGGTAAATATGCCTGGAGAACGGATGGAAAAAGACCGCGGCGGTCCTCCTGACCATGCGCCGGCGCACGGTTATCGGAAAAAATTTCGCTACCGTTATTACCCTGATGCCTATGTGTATTTCGATTTGGATAGGGGGGTGTATTTTTATCTTGATAGCAATAACTGGAAGAAAAACAGTTCCTTGCCTTATGAATTAAAAACCCGCCTTGGAAATGGTGTGGAAATCGAGATGGACAACGATAGTCCTTACATCGACTTTGAGGGACACAAAGGCAAATATCCACCGGGACAGATGAAGAATAAGGAAAAAGATAAGCAGAAAAAGGACAAAAAGAGAGACTGAGGCAGGATGTCGGCATGAAAATGCAGAACATCATTTCGATATCCACTGTTTGGCCGTTCGATGGCTACCAGCTCGCAGCCGCAGCGGGTACAGCAGCACGGTCGATCAGGCGGATGGCCTCGTGCTGGCAAGCGGGGCGGCAGATTCCGCAGCCGTAGCAGGCGGTGACGTTGATTTCACATTTCTTGTTGTCGCGGTCAAAGGTGATGGCATCAAAATAGCAGCGCTTGCTACAGAGATTGCAGCCGGTGCAGCGCAACGGGTCGATTTTGGCCACGTACTCCGCCTTCCACATGGTGCGGGTTACCCCCAGGGTTATCTGGGCCCGGTAGGCCATGCAGTCCTGGTCGCAGTTGCAGATCGCGCCGATAAAAGGGGTGTTGAAGGTCCAGACGCTGTGGGTCTTGCCCTCCTGATCGAGTCGGCGGATAAAGGTGATGGCCTGATCACGGGTCCAGTACTCGAAGGCGGCAAAGTCCGGCACTTCACTGAGGATCGGAGTCAGATCCATTCCCACCCCGAAGCAGTACCGTTTTTCAGTGCCGAGGGAGACCCTCCGGCAGACGCAGGGGAGCCGCACGATGTGCTCAACCTGCGAGAGGATCGTTTCTATATCCTCCAGCGGCACGATTTGGCCGAAGTGGGTTTTCTCCATCTTGCGGGAGAGGAGCGGGTAGGCGATGAAGCGGTAAATGCGGGGGAAGCGGCGTTGCCAGCGGGAAGCTGTGGCGACATCATCCCGGAGCGACTTGGAAAAGTTGCGCAGGAAACGGAGAAGGTTTTGTTCGGAATTGACCTGGTGGAACACCTCGGCCGTGTAATTGGCCATGTTCTCGTACCACTTTTTCCC
>VMSS01000068.1 GCA_013791995.1 Desulfurivibrio sp.
CAAGCATTACCTGTTCCGCTAAAGCGGTCTCTTCCGGATTCTTCCCGTGACCGACCTTTCCGCCATCGCCCGACAGTTCGCCTTTCCCGGCGAAGTGCTCTCCGTAAACGAGTACGGCTCCGGCAATGTGAACGACACCTATCTGGTCCAAGTCACAGGCGGCCAAGGAGTGTCGGAATTCATCCTGCAACGCCTCAATCCTACAGTATTCCTAAAACCCGAACAGATCATGCACAACCTGCGGGTTCTTGACGACCATGTTCGCCCCAAGCTACTGGCCAGCCCGGACCACCGCTGGGAACTGCCGACCATCACCCCCACTCGCAATGGTGCCGATTATTACCGGGATGATTCCGGTGCCTGCTGGCGAGTGCAGAGCTTTGTCGCCGGCACCGAGAGTTTCCCCGCAATCGTCAGCGTTTCCCAGGCGGAAGAGGCAGGACGCGGGGTGGGATTTTTTCATGGACTGATCCATGACCTGCCCGTGCATCTGCTGCACGACACCCTGCCCGGTTTCCATGTCACCCCCGGCTATCTCGACCGCTATACCGTGCTTGGGGCAGCACCTCCCCACCCCGATTCTTCGCCGGAATCACTGTTCTGCCGCCGCTTTATCGATGAGCGCAAAACGTCGGCAGGGGTGCTCGAAGCCGCACGAACACGGGGCGAACTGCACCCCTGCCCGATCCATGGCGACCCAAAGCCGGCCAATATCCTCTTTGCCCGCGATACCGGCCGGGCCGTCAGCCTTATTGATCTCGACACCGTCAAGCCAGGGCTTCTCCATTACGACATCGGCGACTGCCTCCGCTCCTGCTGCAACCCGGCCGGAGAGGAAGCGGGCCCTGCCGAAATCTCCCTCAACCTTGACTACTGCAAGGCGATCCTCCGGGGATACCTGCCCCAGGTCGCCCCGTTTTTTTCCAGCTTTGATTACCAGTATATCTATGACGCAGTCCGCCTCATCACCTTTGAGCTGGGTCTGCGTTTCTTTTCCGACCATCTGGCCGGCGATGTCTATTTCAAGATCAGGAGACCGGGCCAGAATCTGCTCCGGGCCACGGTCCAATTCGCCCTCTGCCAAAGCATCGAGGCCCAGGAGACCGAGATCAGAGGTATTGTCAGGGGTTTGCAAAAACCATGACCGGGTTCAGCCTGCATCCATTCCCCGGACAAGATTCCGGAGGATTATCCATCCACACCACCATCGAGCGCACCGATCAGGCCATTACCCTTTCCTTTCTGCTGCAAGGAAAAACGAGCGATATTTTCCTGCCGGCTGCAACTGATCCGAAACGATGCGACAACCTCTGGCAAACCACATGCCTGGAGATGTTTTGGGGTGAAGAGGGGAAGAAAAACTACTGGGAATTGAACCTTGCCCCGACCGGGGCTTGGAATATCTATGCCTTTACTGATTACCGGACAGGCATGCGCCAGGAAGATCGGATTGGTGCACCGGTTGTCACCACAGCCCGCACGCCGGACACCTTTTCCCTGACCGCCGAACTGGAAATTGCCAATCTCCATGCAACCCGGACTCCCCTTCTGGTTGGGATCAGCACCGTAATCCAACATCAGGACAACCGGCTGAGCTATTGGGCCTTGGCCCACCCGGCTGAGAAGCCTGATTTCCACGCCCCCCAAACATTTCTTCTTCGAGTATGATCCCTCACCGGCGCACAAACCATCTCACCGTCGAAGTCCACAGGTAGGACGCACTTCTCGCCCCTCTTTCCTACCGCCTTTTTGCTTGTTCTTTCCACAAACCCGATTATCTTATTTACCCAAACGTTCACATGCATGTCTAAGCTTCCTCCTGTAGTCACATATCTTTTTCCGGCATGGATAATTGCCAACCGTGACGGTGCCCCGCGCTCATCCTGACCGTTGGAGCAAGCGGACGAAACCAAAAACCGGGACATGCCCAACACATGATCCAACAAATTCTTTCCATTTTCATGGTCGCTGTCGGCATCCTCCTGCTGGCCAGCGCCCTGCTTCCGGTCCACCAGATTTGTCGTCTCGACAAGGATAACCGCACCGGCTGGAATATCCTGTTCGTTCTCATCCATTTTTTTGTCTTGGGCTACTCCACCTTTTGCTATTTCCTAACGCGCACCCGCATCACCTTCGGCGATTTTGTCGTCTCTCTCATCCTTTTCGGCGGCAGTATCTTTGTTGTTATCGTTGTCCGCCTGAGCCGATCCGCCATTGACAACATCAACAGAATTGCTGCTTTGGAACGACACAACGCCCTCCACGACGACCTCACCGGCCTGCCCAACAGAACCCATCTGCTTGAACGCATCAAACAGTTGATTCTACTTGCCAAACGGGACTTGCAACCGCTGGCGATTCTGGTTATGGATCTGGACCGCTTCAAGGAAATAAACGACGCTCTGGGCCATCATTACGGCGACTTCCTCCTGCAGCAGGTCGCTCAGCGACTCCAGGAGGTCCTCCGCGAGTCAGACACCCTGGCCCGATTGGGCGGCGACGAGTTTTCCGTGGTCCTGGCGGTGGACACCGAACAGGCCAAGCTCGTTTCCAGGAAAATTACCGAGGCCCTGCAACAGCCGTTCATTATTGAAGGCCACAGCCTCAACATCGGCATCAGTATCGGCATCGCCTCCTATCCCAAGCATGGAACCGATTGTGACACCCTGCTCCAGCACGCGGATGTCGCAATGTATTCGGCCAAGTCAAGCGAAACCCATTACGCGGTGTACAACGTTACCCAGGACCAGTTCACCCTCAACCGCCTGATGCTGCTGACCGACCTCCGCGAAGCGATCCGGAAGGATGAGCACCTCACTCTCCATTTTCAACCCAAAATCAATATCAAGAGCAAACGGATCAAAGGAGTTGAAGCATTACTCCGGTGGAACCATCCGGAATTGGGCATGATCCCGCCGGACCATTTCATCCCTCTCACGGAACAGGGCGGTATCATTCGCTCGTTGAGCAAATGGGTTCTCAATGCCGCGCTCGCACAGCAGGCAACATGGCGGGATGCGGGGCTCAACCTGCCCGTTTCCATCAATCTCTCGATCAAGGACCTGCAGGATATCTCCGTTCCCTTGCTGATCAAGGATTTACTCAAGGAATATCAACTGGAGCCGTCCTCTCTGATGCTGGAAATCACCGAAACCAGCATGATGCTCGATCCGGACCGGACCTACGAGGTTATCTCAAACCTCCACGCCCTGGGCGTACGGCTGTCTATCGATGATTTCGGCACCGGCTACTCATCGCTGGCGTACCTCAAGCAGCTGCCTGCCGAAGAACTGAAGATAGACAAATCCTTTGTCAGAAACATGCTCAGAGACGACAACGACGAAGTCATTGTCCGGGCCATTATTGATCTGGCCAAAAACATGGGGCTTGACGTAATCGCCGAAGGCGTCGAATCAGCCAAGATAATAACGCGACTTCGGGAACTGGGTTGCGATCTGGCACAGGGGTATCATATCTGCAAGCCCCTGTCGGCAAAAGAACTGGAAGAATGGTTGAAAACTTCTCCCTACGCTGCCGCATTCTCTCCGTGACCGATAGCCGGGCAGATGATCCCTACCCACCTCGATACATCCACATGTAAATTCCTCTTCTGCCCCACGGCCTTCTCGCTGACGAAGCACCGACCAACCCCGCAAAACTCTTGCCATGCGTCCGACCGGTAGATATCCTAATCTGACAGCTAAGCAATTTCAGCCAGGAGCAGGCAGCCACGGTGAATACAGAGATTCCGAGAACCATCGGCCGTTACCGGATCATGGGTCAAATCGGCTTGGGAGCCATGGGCGAGGTCTATCTTGCCCATGACGAACTCATCCACCGCAAGGTCGCCATCAAGTGCATGCGGGTCGATCGCTGTAAAAATGAGCAAACCCGGCAGAAAGTCATGGAGTCCTTTCTGCACGAAGCCCGGATCGTCGGCAACCTGGACCACAGCCACATCACCGCAGTGTACGATATCGGGGTCCGTGGCAATGCCCCGTACATCGTCATGGAGTATATTGAGGGCGACAACATCAAGGAGCTGATCGAGAGCGGGACCCTCTTTTCCAACGAGGAAAAACTCCGCCTCATCGCCATGGTGGCCCGCGCCCTGCATTTTGCCCATAAGCGGGGCATCCTCCACCGGGATATCAAACCAGCCAACATCATGATCGTCAGGCAGAGCAGGCTCCCCAAGATCACCGACTTCGGGATTGCCCGGGTGCTGGATGTCGCTTCCTTCGGCCGCTTCGAAGACAATATCGACGAGGAGGGCTTGATCCCAGGCACCCCGCTCTATATGTCGCCGGAGCAAATCCGCAACGAAGAGCTGGACACCCGGAGCGACATCTTCTCCCTGGGGATTCTCGCCTATGAATGGCTGAGCGGGCAAAAGCCCTTCGAGGGCAAAGATCTGGATGCCCGGTTGCAATCAGTGCTCACAAACAATCCGAAACCGCTCAGTGACTTCCCCGGCATCGACCCGGAGATCAACAAGATCATGATGCGCGCCCTGGCCAAAGCCCGGGCCGAGCGCTACCAGAGCGCCGATGCATTCGGGGACGCTCTGGAACTCTATCTCAACGCACTGGAAAAGAAAAAAGGCGGGGAAAAAACGGGGTTTTCTTTTGATAAAAAGGAGATCGTCGAACGGTTGCAGCAACGCCACCTCTTTTTTGCCGACTTCAGCGAAGAGGAGTTATACGAACTGTTCCAAGCCTCCAGAAAGGAGGAATTTGGCATGGGTGACTACCTGATTCAGGAAGGCACCTCCGGCACCAAGATGTACATCATCATTTCCGGAGCGGTTATTGTGCTCACCGAAACCGAAGGCAAGCGGGTGGAACTGGAAACCCTGCGGGAGGGCAGCTGTGTCGGAGAGATGTCGATGATCGACCACATGCCGCGCTCCGCCTCGGTGGTGGCCTTCAAAAAAACCGTGGCCCTGGTCTTGAATGAAACAGTACTCCGCCACAACAACCCAAAGCTCTGCCTCAAGCTCTACCGGAACCTGGCCACCACCCTGTCAGAACGGCTGCGGGCCAATGAGGCCAAGTATCTGAAACTGTTGGCCACCCACCATGCTTGGGGGGAGAAGAATAAATTGCCCCCTCCTGGGTTCGAGGGTGGGCAGGAGTCCTAAAAAATAAATCTGTCCCCTTTTCCGTTCGAACTGACTACTTGGGATAGTGAAGGCTACCCCAAAACAGCTAGGCTTTCAGGTTTCGGTGAAACTTCTGGTGTGCGCGGACAATACCCAAGCCTGCCGTCCTCCCGGCGTCACCGTTATGTGAAACCTCTCGGGGGCTCTCAGGTCACGATCAGCGAGCGGCAATTCCGTGACCTCAAAACCCCTTGGAAGTTTTTTCCGGAGACAGTAGACGGTGATATCTTCGACGAAGCAACAGATGCGGTCTAGTACCTCATTTGTAAATTCAGTAATCGGCCGTCCATTGAACCTTGGTTCATCGGCTCTTACCGGAGAGCTATCGAGCATATATGAGACTTTTGGTACAGGGATTGTGCCATGCTCCAGCTCATTCCTCATAAAAACTAATGGCTCAGACCACTGACGGGTAGCGAGTAGATAGTCAGCCAAGATCGGATCGAACGCTCGCGTCGTAGTGATCCCCGTTTGAAAGGTCGACTCTCTCTGGAAAAGAAAACTGATATTCACACCCAACTCGCTAGCGAGAATCTGAAGGGAATTCTTGATGGTGCGAACAGCTGTACTCAGAAAGCTCTCCAGATCACGCTTCTGAGAACGATCGATGCTCTCGCTAACATGAACCATACGGCCACTTGCTCTTACGATTGCCCCCGATTCCACTTTAGCCCGGTGTTGTTCCCATTCCTTGGCGATGTCCTGGCCTGTTTCTCGGGCGTTTTGAAGGCCGGACAAAACGGGGCCGTAAAGCTTGTCAAAATACAGGCGCGTTTTATCGTCATACACTGCGTCTCGAATCTGCATTACGCCAAGCATCAGCCTCGCAACAAATGGTGAGCTCGCTCCTTCGTCCCCAATCTTTTGCATGAGAACCTTGGCTGTTTCTCTCTGGATGGATATGTTCGAAGAGCGGCGCTCAAACAATGACAGGGTTTGAAGGAACTGTCGCTGGTTGACGGGCAATACGTATGAAATCTGTACACCGGGGCCTCGGAAGTATTGGAGGTCTTTCGCTGACAATCCGGGGATAACTGAATTTAGGAAAATGAAAAACGGGTCTATCGGGAACTTGCCGCGCACGATGAAGACTCCACCGTCCTGCCAGCTCTGATACTGTATTGAGCCGAGCTTCTCCTTACCGCTTACGATGTTGAACGTGTCCGGTGGAAGCCGCTCTGCAATGATTTGTTCCATTGTCATCTCTACGAGCGTATTGGCAAGGTTGAACTGGTACGTCTGTGTTACCGCACCATGAGACGGCATATCTTTAATCAATTGG
>VMSS01000201.1 GCA_013791995.1 Desulfurivibrio sp.
CCGCGAAAAGGCCGCATCCCTCATTGAAGAATTCAATCGGGAACAGATGCTGCAAAAATGGATCGCCGAACTTGTGCAAAAAGCTCACGTTGAGGTAAACACTCCCAAGACAGAGGCACCCAAATGAAACCAACGTACAAAAGAAGGCATTATTTCATCGACGGCAAATTCCAGGGCCAGCACGTATTCAACAGTTATGTTCTGGCGCTGATAGTAATCGTCCTCTTTGTTGGCCTCTTCAGCTTTTTCACCTCCGATGCATTGACCATAGTCTATACCAAAAGCGACCTGCAGCTTGAACGCACTCCGCTGATTCTTTTAAAAAAGATTCTTTTGATCGCCTGGATTCTTTTGATTCCCGGCGGTATCTGGATTACTTTGCGAACCATCCTGGTTTCCCACAGAATGGCCGGCCCCCTTTTCAAGCTTGAAAAGACCATGGACGAGATGTGTCAGGGAAAAATAGGCGAAAAAATTTACCTGCGCCAGAAGGACCATTGCAAGGATCTCGCCGAAAAAATTAATGCGTTGAACACACTCTATGCGGAGAAAATCAGCGACATTTCCCTGCTTGCGCAACAGATCGAAGAAAGTGCACACGGAACAGAAGACCCCGAGGTGAAGCTGCAAAAAATTGAGGCGTTGAGCAAAAACCTGCAGCAGTCCGCTCGATTTTTCACGGTGGTGAATGACCAGTAAAGTATGGATCACCCTGGTTATAGTTTTTCTCCTGCATGTCGGAACAAGTTCTTCTGCCCTGTGCGAGGAGTTAAAAACACGTTATGCCTCGGTGCGGTATGACGACATCAATCTTCTGCAAAAATTTAACGACGAGATCTACCTTGGCCGGCAACTGAGTCAACAGCTCCACCAGCAGAAGGCTTTCACCATCCAGGATGAATTACACAACAAACTCAATCTCATTGTGGAAAAAGTGGAAACCGTGCTCGACATGTTTCCAGCCCAGCTGTACGTCACAATAGTCCTGCTTCCCTCTTCCAAGGAAGTACAAGAGGTGTATTTGCAGAAATACGGCAAACGCGTTAACCACGTTGCCTATTATTCCTTAAGCGAAAAAACCATTTACCTGTCGGTTGATGATGTGAACTTGAAGGTGCTGGCCCACGAGATCGGCCATATTGTTGCGGATCACTATTTCCAGGTCCGCCCGCCCTACAAGATCCATGAACTCCTGGCCCAATTCGCTGAGGAACATATTACCGACTAACTCCATGTGGTTCATCTCATTGGAATTGGTATACGGCCCGATGAGTTACTCTGGTGGCGGCCTGAAAGCATACAAAAAAAGGGTTAACGGTATAACCGTTAACCCTTTGATGTGTTTGGTGCCCAGGACGAGAATCGAACTCGTACGGGGTTGCCCCCGAGGGATTTTAAGTCCCTTGCGTCTACCAGTTCCGCCACCCAGGCGTGGTGCTCAAATCAAACGGCGGTGTACCATATCACCCTGTAAAAATCAACAGCCATCCGCCAAACCATTCGTGTCCCGCCGCCTTTTTAACACCCTCTTCAGCCGTGCTCCGAAAAATGCTGCACCCGATAGGTTGACACATCAAGGTGTTCTGATTGCCAGGCGTCGCCAGATAATCCACCCTTCCGGCACAAATGACTCAAAAAATCTTCGGGCCGGGGCAGCTGCTCCCAAACCTGGGGCAGAAAGGTCGCGCCCTGAACACCCTTTCGGATAATGACTCCATCGATCCCGACCTGCAAGGTGCGGATTAAATCCTCCCCATTTGCATAGATCAGTGGCCTCGGTTCGGTAAGGATACTGATTTCCACCTCGATTGAGGCAAGCTCCTTCTTTTCCAACGGCCTGAACCGGGAATCTTCAAATGCGGCATGAAGACCATTGCGCTTCACCCCTTCAACAATGGAATCAACGGCAGCGAGACTGCCGATGCACCCGCGCAACTCACCATCTTTTTTCAAAGTGACAAAGGTGCCCCGTTTGTCCTGCAGCTCACTGTCCAGCAATCGGGCCGCATGTGGTCCAGGCTCCCGAGCCTCAAGGCCAAGTTGACGGGCAATAGTCTCACGCGCAAGCCAGAGCAACGCTTTCCCCTGCTCTTGTGTCAAGCCTTCATGCCTTGCCATGACCAACTCCTCCTTTTACTTTTTTTCTCAGTCCTGTTCATAGTACAATATCTTTGAAAACTACAAAAATCATAGCCCTTTTATGCAAAAATGGCCTTGGAGAAACAAAACGATTCCAGGAGGGAACTATACGGCATGAAAACAATCACCACACTCATTGCGGCAGTCACTATCGCGCTCGCTGCCGGCAACTGCCTTGCCGCAGACGCCAAGCACGGAAAAATGCTCTTTGAAAGCCCTGCCCTCGGAGGCGGCACCTCAGGCAAGACGTGCCTTACCTGCCATGAAAATGGACGTGATTTCAGCCCGGAAACCCTCACCCGACCGACATATACTATCATGGGCAACCCCGTTGCCAATCTTTCCGGAGTCATCAATTTCTGTATCGAGGTGGCTCTGCGCGGAGAAGCAATTCCGGAAAAAGGCGAGGATATGCAGGACCTCATAGCCTACCTGTCTGTCTTGATCAAAGAGAACAGCGAGAAGCCCCAATAAAAAATCTGATTACCACTTATCTTCAGCCAGTTTTTTTCCCGTCATTCCGGCGAAAGCCGGAATCCAGGCAGGATAGCTAATTTCTCTGGATTCCGGCTTTCGCCGGAATGACTTGTTTGCAAGTGAGCTTTTGACACAAAACCCTGACGATCAGATGACTGAGGCAGGTATCTGCCGCGTGCCTGCTGTAGTTCGAGGTAATCAGAATAAAAAAACCCCGGCCGAGGCCGGGGTTTTTTTATTCTGCAATTTCAGGCAAAATTATCAGCAACCACAGGAACCGCCGCTGCTGCCGCTGCCGCAGGAGCTGCCGCAGCTTCCCCCGCCGCCACCAAGAGGATTGGCCGAGG
>VMSS01000240.1 GCA_013791995.1 Desulfurivibrio sp.
ATTCGACATGAAAACCGTCCGCCCGAAGCTGTCGAAGATGTGGAGATTTTTTTAAAAAATAAAAGTCAAACCGGTTAAGCGATGGGATCCAGGAAAGATCAAGCCGTCTGTCCGGAAAGCACTCCCTGACGCATGGAAAAAATCCTGGCACCCTTCTGGGTGGCTGCAAGATCGCTGTTGTGGGTTACGACCACGAAGGTTGTCCCCTGTTCATTATATCTTCTGAACAGAGCAAGGATATCTTTTTCTGTTTCTTCGTCCAGGTCCCCGGTGGGTTCATCGGCCAGAATGATATCCGGGCAGTTGATAAAGGAGCGGGCAATGGCGACCCGTCGCTGCTGTCCGCCGGAAAGCTGCGAGGGAAAGGCCTTGCCCTTGTCAGCCAAACCGACCTGGTCGAGGATGTTCAGGGCAAGTTCCCGGCTGCCTGCGGGATTCTGGCCGAAACTCAAAGGAAGCAGAATGTTCTCCATGACCGAGAGGGTGGGAATCAGGCTGGCAAACTGAAAGATAAAGCCGATTTTGCTGTTGCGCATGGTGGAAAGAGCCTGGTCGGATTGCTGCCAGTTTTCCACCCCATCAATATAAACCTGCCCGCTGTCCGGTCCGGTCAACCCGCCGATCAGACTCAAAAGCGTTGTTTTGCCAGAACCGGAATGCCCCAGAATAACAAGGAAATCGCCTTTGTTAACGGAAAGATTTACCGTGTTGACGGCATGAACCATGGTGTTTTCCACAGGGTAGGTCTTGGTGAGATCCTTGCATTCAATGATCACGGTTGTCCCCAATGTAAAATTCAATATTGATCAAAACGGGAAATATCCCAAGCGTCCAGATGGCCATCTGATGCAAAAAAATTTGCAATTAACATAAAAATGAGGTTGCCAATATACCACTGAGTGGTAATATCGTAAAGACGAATGCGGCATTTTGTCGCAGGGCATTTTGTCGCACCAGTGAAGTCAACCCGGAGCAACTTTGGTGAGCTGACCAACTGGTTCCGGGTCATTATAACAGACAGTCACCAGCTGTCGGATGCCTGTATGATCCATTGATCTGCGGTCATTTACAATGAGGAGAAAACCATGCAATTCACTAAAGCTACCTGGCGCAACTCTCTTATCACCGGCACCCTCGCCCTTGGCCTGATGGGCGCGGCCGTAACCGCCAACGCGGCAGACTATGCCGGCACTGCATACGTTGCAGGCATGGGTGGTCATTTTGCAAAGGCCGTATTCAAGATCGACCCCAAGGCAGAAACTCCCATCATTATTGAAGAGCTGGACAAAATCGACATCGGCGACGGCAAGACCCATCCTTTCCATGATGCCCGTATCGATAACAAAGACCGTAACACCATCTACTGGTCTACCTACAAACCTGATGCCAGCGCCAACAACGCGTACCATTACGGTAAAACCGATCTCAAGAGCGGCAATGTTGTTATTGATAAAACCTTCCCGGTACCGGCCAATACTCTGAGCACCAAGGCCGGCTACTGCGCCTCCGCCCAGACCAAAGACTACTTCATGCCGATTTCCATGAACAAACCCGGTTATATCACCATCATCGACAAGAAGACCATGGAAGCAAAGCACAATGTCTTTCTGCAAGGCACTGAGGCCGACATCAAGGGTGGCGTCAAGTACACCCACGGCGTTAACTCTCCTGACATGAAGGAAATTCTTATCACCCTCAACGAGGCCAACGTTGCTCCGGACGACAAGGAGCTTGGCGATGTCATCGGCAAGATGCACATGTTCGTTCTTGACTCCAAATCCCTTGAGCAGGGCAAGGTAAAAGTTCTGCGTAAAGGCGTGGCAGACGGTAATTTCAAGAAGACCGTGAGCTTCCGTCAGTACTACTCACCGGACGGCAAGTACATCGCCAACGCCACCGGCGACATCCTTTTTATTGTTGACGCAAAAACCTTAAAAACCGTCTCTTCCGTGACCATGGCTAACCTGGAAGAAACCCACGACGCCATTTTCACTCCGGACAGCAAGTATGTAATAATCACCACCCGGACCAAGGCTGTTCTTCCCGGTTGCAAGGATCCGGAAAGGCCTGCTGATGGCGAATGGCGCATGGACGGCCAGCTGCGTCTTTTTGACGTGACTGCCAAGAAGATGATCGGCAAGGCCAGCTCCACCTGCCTGAAATGCCATGACGAGCAACTCGGAACCGACGAGAGCGCTCCGCACGCCATTCTCTGCGGTCTTGATGTAAACTGGGCAGCAAAAGGTGCCAAGAAGAAATAAGTTCCCTTCTTCATCTTTTCTTGTTTCACTTAAAAACCGGGGGGCTTTATAGCCCTCCGGTTTTTTGTATTTGATCTTCAATCAATAACTTCCCCACAGCAGCCAAAGACCTATGAAATCACGCAACGTCCACACCATACTCGCCATTGCCTGGAAAGGCGTTACCCGGAAGATGTTCCGCAATCTTATCCTGATGCTGGCGGTTGGTCTTCTTGTCGCCCTGCTGACCTTTGCCATGCTTTTTAACAAAGCGGTTGAAGACGATATCGATGAGGCAAGCCAGCGGCTTGGTGCTGACATTGTCATTGTCCCCCCCGAGGCCAAGGGAAACGCAGAAGAGTTTATCCTGGAAAGCAAGATCAAAAGCTTTTACATGGACAAGTTCGTCTTCGACGACATCAGGGATCTGCCCGATATCAAGCAGGCAACCTACCATATCTATCTCAACACCCTCACTTCCGGGTGTTGCAGTATCGATGAGGGACAGGTCATCGTTTTTGATCAGGATAACGATTTTGTGGTCGCCCCGTGGCTGGAGGTTGGACCCAAAGAATTGCAGCCGGGCGAAGTGTATGTGGGAAGCTATGTCTACGATTTTCTTGGCCTGATCAACACGGCCAGTCTTTTTGGCAAGGGAGTCAAGGTAGTGGGTCATCTTCAGCAGACCCGCACCGGTCTTGATCATGGGGTGTTCATGCGTTTGGACGACCTGAGCAAAATCTCTCCGGAAGCAACAGGGGGATATCAGACCGGTAAAATCTCGATTATCTTCATCAAGGTTAAGGACGGGGTTTCTCCAGGCAAGGTGGTTGCGGATATCCGCAATATCAATCCCATGATCGGAGTGATGACCAGGGGCGACATCGGCGCGGATGTCCGCGACACCCTCAGCGATATCCTTCGGGTCTTTTCCATAACCATCCTGATCTCTTCGCTGCTCGCCCTGCTCCTGGCCTGGTCAACCTTCACCGTGCTCGCCAACGAGCGGCGGCGCGAAGTCGGCATTCTTCGAGCCATCGGCGCCCACCAGATTCACATCATGAAAATCTTTCTGGCCGAGGCGTTGCTGATCAGCACCATGGGTGGTCTTGTCGGAGTGATCATGGGACATTCCCTGATTCATTACCTGGCCAAGGACTTCAGCCTGCTCCGCACCTTGGGCGCAGTCTCGTCCATAACCACCGGGAATATCACCATCGGGCTCATGGCCATGGGAGTCGGCGTCGCCATCTGCCTGGTCGGCGCAGCCCTTCCCGTTCTGCGGTTGGCCCGGATGGAGCCGTTGCTGGCAATCAAGGACGCATGATACGCTTCTGGTCACCATTACAATTTCAAAAAACCCTGCAAGATACAGTTCTTCGACAGGCTCAGAACGAGCGGATTTTTTGTCTGAATTGATTCATCTTTTTTCCGTTCGTCCTGAGCCTGTCGAAGGATATAGATATATTCGTCTCTGCCGTTGACATCATGTTTTCCCCGTCAAGGGCTCCCAGGAGGCCTCACAACGCGTACTTTGCAGCGTATCCGCGGGGAGTGACCATAAACCCCTGCCAGGCAAAGGTCGTGGAATTGCCGATGATAATCGTGGTTTGCATGTCTATCGTGCTCTCCAACATCTTTTCAAGCGTGGTCAGCACGATCCGTTCATTCTCGCGGGTTGCGGCAGTGACGATACCCACCGGGGTTTCCGGAGCGCGATGTGCCAGCAGGATCGCGCGGGCTTTGACAATATGCTCGGCCCGTTTCTTTGATTTCGGATTATAGATAACCACGACAAAATCCGCTGCCGCAGCAGCTTTAAGCCGTTGTTCTATTTTTTCCCACGGAGTCAACAGATCCGAAAGGCTGATCGCGGCGAAATCATGCATGAGCGGTGCGCCTAAGCGGGCAGCACAGGCATTGAGTGCGGCGATGCCTGCGATCACCTCGATCTCCACGGCGGCGCCCTGCTCTTTTGCCATTTCAAAAACCAGCCCGGCCATGGCATAGATGCCGGGATCTCCCCCGGAAACCAGGGCCACTGTTTTGCCTTCCGCAGCCAAGTCCAGGGCCTTGCGGCATCGGTCGACCTCCTTCATCATCTGGGAGGCAATAACTTCCTTGCCCGCAAGAAACTCAGGAATCAAATCAAGGTAGGTCTGGTAGCCGACAATCACTTCGGCCGCAGCAAGAGCCTCGCCCGCAGCTGGGGTCATGTGTCGTGCAGAACCCGGTCCCGTTCCGACAACGTACAGTTTGCCCTGGCCACCGCCATGGTTACATTGTGCCATTTTCTTTTC
>VMSS01000104.1 GCA_013791995.1 Desulfurivibrio sp.
AACACCGCATCTGTGGAAGGTTTCCGTTTCCCCCCATGTACGGAGTGGCGAGTCGGTTGAAAAAATCATGTGGACCGTGGTGGCCTGCCTGGTGCCGCCCCTGGTTTTTTCGGTGTTTATTTTCGGGATCCAGACCCTGTTCATCACTGCGATGAGCGTGGCCAGTTGCGTGGCGGTGGAAGCCGCAACCCAGAAGGCCTTGGGCCGCAAGATCACCATTGGCGACGGGAGCGCGGTTATCACCGGGATGCTGATCGCTTTTGTCATTCCCCCCGGAGTATCGCCGCTGTTGCCGGTGCTGGGTGCGGTGATGGCCATTGCCATCGGCAAGCATCTGCTGGGGGGGATCGGCTACAACATCTTTAACCCGGCGCTTCTGGGTCGGGCTTTTCTGGTGGCAACCTTTCCGGTGGCCATGACTTCGGCCTGGCTGCCGCCGCTTTCCGATATGGCGATTTTTTCCTATCTGGGTACCCCCATCGACGCCATAGCCACCGCTACCCCGTTGGCGGTGCTCAAGAATCAAGGTCTTGCCGCCTTTACCGAGCAGTTCGGCGCAGCGGCCAACCTGTACACCAACTTTTTTCTTGGTTGGCGGCCAGGTTCCATCGGCGAGACCTCCGGCCTGCTCATTGTGCTGGGCGGTCTGTATCTTTTGTATCGTGGTTATATCACCTGGCATATCCCAGTTTCCATGCTGGGAACCATCGCTCTGCTTACCTGGTGTTTCGGCGGGGAGATCTTGTTCAGCTGTGATCCGCTTCTGGCCATTCTTTCCGGCGGGGCGCTGCTGGGGGCCTTTTTCATGGCCACCGATTACGTGAGCAGCCCGACCAATAAGACCTCTCAGCTTATCTTCGGTCTGGGTATCGGGGCGCTCACCGTGCTGATCCGTCTCAAGGGCGGCTATCCGGAAGGTGTCTGCTACGCCATCCTGCTCATGAACCCGGTGAGCCCGGTTCTGGACGGATTTTTCAAGCCCAAGCGCTTTGCGCCTCTTCAGGGAGGGGCAAAATGAAAAATATTCTCACCATTATTTTTCGGCTTACCGTTGCCTGTCTGCTGGCCGGTCTGGTCATGGGCGCTGCCTTTATCCTCACCGACAAGGCGAAAAAGCACAATTTGCATGTCAACGAGCAGAAGGTGATGTTCAGTCTTCTGGGGTATTCGGCAAAAAAACCCGCGCCGGAAACCGTGGTTCTGCATGAAGTATATCGCTATATCGTCAGCGAGGGCGAAAGTCTGAGCATGGGTTATCTCCTGCCCTTGCAGGACGGTTCCTTCTCCTTTGTGACCATTGATCTGGCCGGCGCCTTCGTGGCCCAGAACCCCGTGAGCATTCCTGCGGAGAAGATTACCGAGGAAGGTGAGCGTAGCCAAGCGATTGCAGCCTCCATCGGCACGGGAAAAACCATCCGATATGCCGATCAGACCATCGTGGTCACCAATGCCGGAAAGAGAACGGCCTATCTGCTGCCCGGCAAATTCCCCGGCTTCAAGACTTTCATCACCACGATCCTGGCCCTGGACCGGGATTTCTCCATTCTCGGCCTGGAGATCATGGAGCACGAGGAAGATCCCGGTCTTGGAGGCGAAATCGTCCAGGATTATTTCAAGAATCAGTTCAAGGGCAAGCCGCTTGAAACGATCAAGAAACTGGAAGTCATGAAAACGCCCCTGCCGGAGGAGTATCTCATGGTCTTGGAGGCATCCAGGCGCGAGCGATTGGATGCGGAAGAAGTGGCGCGCATCCAGGAGCAGTACAAGGACAGCGATATCTATGCCCTCACCGGCGCGACCATTTCAAGCACCTCGGTGACCAACGGGGTCAAGGCGATGGTGAAGAAATTTGCCTACCGGCTGGAAATTCTTGACCGGGTTCTTGCAGAGCAGCATATTGCGGTCCCTTTTTAGCAGACGGAGAATGTGACAGTGGCGACTGACAAAACAAGCTTTCAACTGGTGGTCAACGGGATACTGAACGAGAACCCCATTTTTCGGCTGGTGCTTTCCATGTGCCCGGCGGTGGGCATCAGCACCACGGTGATGAACGGTTTCATGCTGGGGATCGCCGTTCTTTTTGTCCAGGTCTTTTCAAGTTGTACCATTGCTCTGTTTAAAAATTTCATCCATCCCCGGATCCGGATCCCCACCTACACCCTGACCATTGCCACCTGGGTGACGGTGATCGATATGGTGCTGGCGGCTTACCTGCCCGAGGCTTATGCCAAGATGGGCATCTTCGTCAAGCTTATCGTGGCCTTTGCCATCATCACCATGCGTCTTGAGATGTTCGCCTCCAAGGAAAGCGTTAATGCCTCTTTCTGGGACGGCATCGGCATGGGGTTAGGCTTCATGTTTGGGATGATGGCCCTCGGCTTTGTCCGGGAGCTGCTGGGGCTGGGCACCATCCTTGGCTATGACGTGCTGGGCTTCAAGCCGCTTCTCTTTTTTGTGCTGCCCTTTGCCGGGTTCTTCTGCGTCGGCCTGATGATGGCCTTTTTCAACTATATCGAGATTGTCTACAAGCGAGCCAAGCGGGCCTGAGCCATGAATATGCACACGATCAGACGGATACTGCTTTTCTTTGCAATTGTACTCGCTGTGCCGGTTTCGGCGCAGGCGGAGGGGCTCATTGCCGACCAGAGTTTCGGCAAGGCGAATAACGAGATCGTCGTCACCTTTGCTGCGGCCGTGGACCGTGCCGTGGTTGAAGACCCGGCAAACTATCTGGTCTACGAGGAGCCGGACCCGGACATCAAACTGGAATTGGTGACCGTTGTCTTGTCCGATGATCAGAAAACCGCCACCCTGACCTTTGCAGAGCCCCTCAACGTCAGGGTGGGCCACGTGGTATCCATTGATCGCCTTGTTGAAAGCGGGGGTGCGACCACCTTTAAGGTGGTGCAGCCCTATCTAGGGTACCTGCTTTCCATTCTGATCAGCGCGCTTTTGATCAACAACTTTGTCTTCACCAAGTATCTGGGGCTGTGCGTTTTCTTCGGGACCTCCAAGCGTAAGGACACGGCCAAGGGCATGGGGTTAACCTTCACCATGGTCATCGTGGTGAGCGCCATTATGAGCTGGTTTTTTTATCAGTTCATCCTCAAGCCATTTGATTTGAACTTCCTGCAGATCGTGATCTTTATCGGCCTGGTTTCCCTTACGGTGCAGGCGGTGGATACGGTGCTGCGCAAGGTGAACCCGGCGCTGTTCAATGCCTTTGGCGTGTATCTGGTGCTGGTCATCGCCAATTTCGTGATCATAGCGGTGCCGCTGATCCTTGCGGACAACGAATACAACTTTTTTGAATCCCTCATGCTTTCCTTGGGGGCGGGCGGCGGTTTTCTTCTGGCTCTTTACCTGATGAGTTCGGTGCGGGAACGGATGGAGCTTGCCAATATCCCACAGACTTTTAAGGGCGTGCCCATTGCCTTTATTGTTGCCGGACAGTTTGCCCTGGCGTTTTTGGGATTCTCCGGGTTGAGCCTTTTTTAGAAGCCGTTGGGAAATTGGAAGGTAACGGCGCAGGTTAGCGACAGAGCGGGACTCCGACTCTTTACGTTAGATTTTTTGGTTGTTCCTTGTATCCGGAATAGGTGTGGAAATGGATCCAGCTTTAGTTAAACTTGCCTTGGGCGGTATCGCTCTCCTGGGGTGCATCGGCCTTTTCTTCGGGATCGGTCTTGCCCTGGCGGCCCACAGGTTCGCCGTTGAGGCAAATCCCCTGATCGAAGAGGTGTTGGAGTCCCTGGCCGGCGCTCAGTGCGGCGGTTGCGGGTATCCCGGTTGTGAGGGCTACGCCATCGCGGTGGTCACCAACCCCGAAGTACCGCCCAACCTGTGTTATCCCGGCAAGGAAAAGGTAGCCGAGCGGGTTGCTCAGCTCACCGGCAAGAAGATGACCGAGGTTGAGGACATGATTGCCCTGGTCCGTTGCTCCCGCAAGGAGGGTCGGGTCAGTCACAAGCACGAATATATCGGCTTTGCTTCCTGCACCGCGGCCAACCTTGGCTTCGGCGGACCGTCGGCCTGCAACTATTCCTGCATCGGCCTTGGGGAATGCGCCGCAAGCTGCCCCTTTGACGCCATTGCCATGATGGATGGCTTTCCGGTGGTGGATCCGGATAAGTGCGTGGCCTGCGGCACCTGCGTCCGTTCCTGTCCCAAAAGGATCATCGAACTCATGAGTCTCAAGGCCAGGGTGTATGTGCCCTGCAGCACCAAGGATATTGGCAAGAATGTCCGCAAGGTGTGCGAGGTGGGCTGTATCTCCTGCCAGATGTGTGTGAAGAAATGTCCGGCCGAAGCCATTGCCTATGAAGAGGGGTTGATCAAAATCGACCACCCGAAATGCATTGCCTATGGCCCGGAATGTCAGGAAATATGCGTGGAGAAATGTCCCCGCAACATCATGCGGAAATATGCGGGAAGAGCAGCCATTGCCCGACAGGCGGAAGGGTTGAAGATGGCCTCCTGAGACAGTGAAAAATGAAGAATGCAAAGTTTATAATGAAAGGCGAAAGGGAAGTAGCCTCTGATCCTTTTTTATCGCGTCGCGAGGGAAAAATGAAGACACAGTCAGACATGTCGAATCAGTGCAACCAGCAGAGAAGATCCTTTTTGAAGCTTTCCACCCTTCTTGGTGTTGGCGCGGCTTCAGCGGTCCTGTTGCCGACACCATACGCGGAAGCGGTTCTCTTTGGCCCCAGGGAATACAAGGTTTCTTCGACCAGACTTTCCATGGGATCGTTTTTGTCCATTACCGCCATTCATTCTTCGCGGGATGAGGCGGAAAATGCGATTGGCCTTGCCTGGGAGGAAATTGACCGGTTGGGCAGGCTGTTGAGCCGTCATGATTCCTCCACCCCGGTTTCCCACCTTAATACCACAGGCAGTCTGCACAAGGCGCCGATGGAAGTGCTCGAGGTTGTTGCCAGGTCCCTGTATCTTAACAAGCAGACCGGCGGGGCCTTTGATATTACTGTCAAGCCCCTGGTTGATCTTGTTAAGGAGCGGTTTGCTGCCGGCGTAACACCTTCCGAGGCCGACATCAGCGCACTCCTGCCCCGGGTGGGTTCCGAGCAGATCCGTTTCAGTGCCGGTGACATCTCCTTTGCCCGGCAGGGCATGGGCATCACCCTGGACGGCATCGCCCCAGGCTATATTGTTGACCGGGTCTCTGCGCTTCTTACGGCCAAAGGGATCACCAATCATCTGATCAATTGCAGCGGCGATATCCGGACCAGCGGAACGGCGGCCAACGGCAAACCCTGGACTGTGGCCATTCAGGACCCTGCCAAGCAAAAAGCCTATCCCGAGGTGTTGACCATGGGCGGTGGGGCCATCTCCACCTCCGGCAGCTACGAGGTGTTTTATGACCGGGAAAAAATGTTTCACCATATCGTCACCCCCAGGACCGGCCATTCGCCGAGGCTTGCTACCAGTGTGACCGTGAAGGGTGTTTCAGCCATGGACGTCGATGCGCTGGCCACCGGTATCATGGTTATGTCCCCGGCGGAAGGTATTCGCTTTGCCGACAGTCAGCCGGGATGCGAATGTTTTGTCGTCGCTCAAGATGGAAGTTTCAAGAAATCAGCGAGCTGGAGCAGGATTGGCTGATTGTTCCGGGTGACAGGGCGGATGTGAAAAAAGGGGCCTGTCGGCCTCTTTTTTTGTTTTTGGCATCAACACAGTAGAGTGAGAAAAAAGTTCTTTCCGGGAGCACAGGCTATGTCCGAGTTAAAAAACCCTTTGGAAATATATGCGGCCCTGGCGAAAACAAACTGCGGCGAGTGCGGGGTTCCCTCGTGCATGGCTTTTGCCGCGGCGGTGCTTCAGGGGCAGAAAAAAATAGGTGCTTGCCCCTATCTCGACCGGGAAGTTGTTGCGCAACTCAGTCGGCGAATTGTTCAACGCCGCTCCCTGGAAGACGATCATCAACAGGCTATCGACCAGCTGCAACGGGAAGTGGCTGCTCTTGATTTTGCTCAAGTCGCGCCGCGTCTCGGGGCGCGACTGGTGGACGGGAATCTGGCGATCAACTGCCTGGGCAAGGATTTTATTATCACCCCGTCCGGGGAAATGGTTTCCGATTGTCATCTCAATCATTGGATTTATGTGCCTTTGCTGCACTATTGCATTGTCTGTCAGGGGAAAGAGGCACAGGGCGAATGGGTGGACTATGGGACATTGCCCGGCGCTGCCGAATGGAGCCAGTATTTCAGTCATCGCTGCGAAGAACCGTTGCGACAGCTTGCCGATGCCCATCGCGAGCTGGTTTTTGAAATGTTCGATATTTTCGGGGCACAGACCCTTCCCTCATCCGGCGGGGCGGATCATACCCTTGTGATTCTGCCCTTACCCAAGGTGCCTTTTTTGATCAACTACTGGGAGCCGGAAGAGGGATTTGATTCGAAATTGAACATTTTGCTCGACCGTTCGGCCGGGGAGAATATCAATGCGCAATCCATCAACCTGCTTGCCCGGGGCATTATCGAGATGTTTCGCCAGCTTATTCTGAGGCATAGCCGCGACGGCAAGCTTTTCTAGTGTAAACGGGCACAGAGCAGCGCATCTGCTTTGTCATCGGCCTGCTCGTGTGCAATAGCACACTTCGTAGGCCTCTTTCGCGCATCTGCACTGCTCTGTGCCCGTTTACTTTTTGGTTTCTGATTACCACTAATCTTCAGCCAGCTTTTTCCGTCATTCCGGCGGAGGCCGGAATCCAGAGGAATTAGATCCATTTTTCCTGGATTCCGGCCTCCGCCGGAATAACTTGTTCGCAAGCAAGATATTGACATAAACTAAGAATTATCAGGCAGTTAACACATGCATCCCGTGGGCTGGCTGA
>VMSS01000189.1 GCA_013791995.1 Desulfurivibrio sp.
ATACAGCGGGTAGAGATGCCCCAGAAAAGCCGCCCCGCCGCAGAGCGCCACCAACAGTTCCCGGCGACTGCCCTCCTCCACAAGCCAGGCAGCGGCCAGCATCGGCAAAACACCTTTAAGTGCATCGCAAACCAGGGTAAGCACACCAAGTTTTTTGCCGACCAGACGGGTGACATTGGTGGCACCGATATTGCCGCTGCCCGCAGCGCGTACATCAACGCCGGCAGCTTTTCCCAAAACCAGCCCAAATGGTATTGAGCCGATAAGATATGAGCCGACAACCAAGAGATATTCCATGCCACCCCTGCCACATGTTGAGAATGAAAGAAATCGTCTGCGGTCACCACTCTATCCCGCAGGGCTGGATTTTTCATTCTTATTTTTCTCATCCGCTGTCTGCTCACAGCTTTCAGCCATGCTTTGTGAAAGATAAAATCAAACCGGACCAAAAATATCTTTCTTCTTGATTTAAGTCAACGCAGGGAGAGATAATTATCGCTATAGTCTCCTTAACAAATGCGCCAACACGGGTTACACGAACCTTTACATCACAACAGAGGAGAATCGCCATGTTTTGCAACCAATGTGAACAAACCGCCAAGGGAACCGGATGCACCACAATCGGAGTCTGCGGAAAAAACGAAGCAGTAGCCGGGCTCGAAGACCTGCTTACCCATGCTGTCCAAGGCTTGTGCCTTGTGGCCACCGCCGGTCGCAAGGTCGGGGTTGTTGACAACGCCGTTGACCGCTTCACCTGCGAGGCGATTTTTTCCTGCCTCACCAATGTGGATTTTGACCCCAGCCGCTTTGAGGCGTTGATCCGCAAAACCGTCGAGTTGCGCGAAGCTTTGAAGAAAAAAGTCCTGGCCGCAGGCGGCAAGATTGACTCCACCGCACCCGCAGCCTCCTTTTCCCCGGCCGATACCCTGAGCGGCCTGGAAGCACAGGGTGCAGCCCTGAACTTCATCAACACTCTGGATGCCAACCCGGACCTGCAATCGTTAAAGCAAATCACCATGTACGGGTTGCGCGGACTTGCCGCCTATGCCGATCACGCTGCGATCCTCGGCAAGGAAGACGAAACGGTTTACGCCTATATCCATGAAGCCATGGGCGAGTTGACCCGCAAAGATCTGGGCCTTGACCAGCTGGTGGGCCTGGCCCTCAAATGCGGCGAGGTGAATCTCAAAGCCATGGAATTGCTTGATGCGGGCAACACCGGGACATACGGCCATCCGGTTCCCACCCCGGTGCCGCTCGGCCATATTCCCGGCAAATGTATCCTGGTTACCGGCCATGACCTCAAAGACCTGTCCATGCTCCTGGAGCAAACCAAGGGCAAGGGGATCAACATCTACACCCATGGCGAGATGCTGCCCTGCCACGGCTATCCCGAATTGAAAAAGCACTCCCATTTTTACGGTCACTTCGGCACAGCTTGGCAGAACCAGCATAAAGAAATGCCCGAATTCCCGGGGGCCATCCTTTTTACCACCAACTGCATCCAGAAGCCCCTTGACTCGTACAAGGATAATGTCTTCACCACCGGTCTGGTCGGCTGGCCCGGGGTGGCACACATTGGCGAAAGTAAAGATTTCAGCCCGGTTATCAATAGGGCTTTGGCTCTGCCCGGCTTCACCGATACTCTGGACAAGGACTCGGTCCTGGTTGGTTTTGCAAGAAACACCGTTCTGGGGGTGGCAGACAAGGTCATCGCCGCGGTCAAAGCCAAGGCCATCCGCCACTTCTTCCTGGTGGGCGGCTGTGACGGCGCCAAGCCCGGCCGTAACTACTATACCGAGATCGTGGAACAAATTCCCTCGGACTGCATGATTCTCACCTTGGCCTGCGGCAAGTTCCGCTTTTTTGACAAAAAACTGGGCGACATCGGCGGCATTCCTCGCCTCCTCGACGTGGGCCAGTGCAACGACGCCTACTCGGCCATCCAGATCGCCGTGGCCCTTGCCGGGGCCTTTGAGTGCGGGGTCAACGACCTGCCGCTCTCCCTGGTCCTTTCTTGGTACGAGCAAAAAGCGGTGGTCATCCTTCTGACCCTGTTGAGCTTAGGCATCAAAGACATCCGGCTCGGACCCTCCCTGCCTGCCTTCATCACCCCCAACGTGCTGGATGTGCTGGTGAAAAACTTTTCCATCAAGCCGGTAACCACCCCGGCCGAGGATTTGAAAGCCATCCTCGGATAACAAAACGATTTGGGCGGAGGCCTCTCCCCCTCCGCCCAAATCGTGCCACAGAAGGAGCTAACCATGCAGTGCCCCGGCCAAGACAGCCGCTACTGGGATGCCAATGCCGTTTTCGAGACAACCTGTCCGAAATGCGGCAACAATGTCGAGTTCTTCAAGGATGACTCCACCCGCAAATGCAGCAAATGCGGGACCAAGATGCTCAATCCCAACAACGATTTCGGCTGCGCCTCCTATTGCCCCTATGCCGAACAATGCCTGGGTTCTTTACCCCCGGAGCTGCTGGCCAAGAAGCAGGAAGTGCTCAAGGAACGCGTGGCCGTGGAGATGAAACGTTACTTTGGTGACGATTCCCGCCGCATCGGCCATGCCAGTCGGGTGGCCCGGCATGCCGGAGATATTGCAGCCAAGGAGGAGTGCAATCCGGCGGTGGTGGCGATCACTGCCTATCTCCACGACATCGGCATCAAGGAGTCGGAACGCAAATACAACAACTCGTCGCCTAAATACCAGCATATTGAGGGCCCGCCAGTGGCTAGGGATATCCTCACCGGACTCGGTGCACCGCAACCGCTCATCGACGAGGTCTGCGACATCATCGGCCACCACCATTTGCCGCGACCGGAAGAGACCATGAACTTCAAGGTGCTTTACGATGCGGACCTGATCACCAACTTGGAAGAAAAACAAAAGGATGCGCCCTCAAGCCGGGAACATCTGCAGAAAGTCATCGACCGTTCCTTCCTCACCAAGACAGGAGCCGCTCTGGCCGCCAAGACGCTTTTTAAGGAATAACGGAGACATCGCCATGAAAATAATGAGAAAAATCATTGAAATAGACGAAGACCTCTGCACCGGCTGCGGCGAGTGTGTGCCTTCCTGCGCGGAAGGCGCCCTGCAGATCGTGGACGGCAAGGCAAAAATGCTCGCAGAAAAATATTGCGACGGCTTGGGCGCCTGCCTGGGCGATTGCCCCACCGGCGCCCTGCGCATCATCGAGCGAGAAGCCGATGATTTTGACGAGGAGGCGGTGGAAGAACTGCTTAAAAAGAGAGACGAGGCAAAGCCCCACCCTGCTCCGCCCGTTGGCGGATGCCCCTCGGCCAGATTGCAGACTTTCGCTCCGTCCACCCCCTGCCAGGCAGCCAATGCACCGGTTCAGCTTAACGCTGCAACCGGTTCCGCCCTGAGCCACTGGCCGGTGCAGATCCGCTTGGTACCGCCCAGCGCGCCCTTTCTCAAAGGAGCCGATCTTTTGATTGCGGCCGATTGTGTGCCCGTTGCCTATGCAGGATTTCACAGCGATCTTCTAAACGGCAAGGTCGTCATGCTGGGCTGCCCAAAATTCGACGAGATGGACAGCGCCATTCAAAAATTAACAGAAATTTTTGCTTCGTCCGGGATCAAGAGCATCACCATGGCCATCATGGAAGTGCCCTGTTGCGCCAACATGCGCCATATTGTGTCCCAAGCACTTTCCCGCTCCGGGAAGGCCATCCCTGCTCAGGAGGTGGTGATCTCCGCCCGCGGCGAGCTTCTCCGCCGGGAACCCATGTCCTCTTAAATCACCCGAGCCGCAGGCCCAATCTTTCCCCTTTTGTTTCCCTGAAAAAGAGGGTAAAGAGAAGCTGTTTCGGTAAAAGCTTACAGACCATGCCAACGGCATACATCAACTTAGGAGAAGCGCATGCAGATCATCAAAGCCATGGCGGAGAAAGCCCGCATTCTCACCGTCACCCTTGTCCTTATCGGTCTGATGGCCAACACCGCCCAGGCCGCCACCAAGATGCCGGCCTTTACCCTTCCGTCCGTAAAAGATGGTTCCATGGTCACGTCCAGCAGCTACCAAGGCCAGGCAATACTCATCAATTTCTTCGCCACCTGGTGCCCACCTTGCCGGAAGGAGATTCCCTCGCTCATCCAGCTCCAGAAAGAATACGGGCCAAAAGGCTTCACCGTGATCGGCATCTCCACCGATCAGAGCGGTGCGCCTCTGGTTGACAAATTCGCCCAGAAAATGGAAATCAACTACCCGGTTCTGCTCAGCGATTCTGAAGCGGTACCCAGGGCTTTCGGCGGCATCCTCGGCATACCCACCTCGTTTTTGGTAAACAAGGAAGGGAATATAGTTAAACGGTATGACGGCTATGTCGACCACCAGACCCTGGTGAATGATCTTAACGCCATCCTGAAATAAGCCGGTGCACCACGACTATTACCGGCTGAGTGGCACAAACGGCAGCAGCGAAGCGGTGCGGGGAGCCGTTACGGAGCTTTCTGGCCTGCTTGTAGTCCACAACGGCTCCTGAAAATGGGAATTTTCCGGTTGACATTCTGTAATCCTGTCGTATAGTTTCTGAACTGTCATTCATTAATTTTCTGTTTCGCATAACAGAAAATATTTCCCAAATACCACTTTAGGAGGATATGAAGATGAGCAAGAAAATGATTTCTTTGGCAATGGCTTTGGCTTTCGTAGTAAGCGGCGCAGCGGTTTCTTTCGCTGGCGATTGCACCGTAACCGCAGTAGAAGGCTCCAAGGTAACCGTAGATTGCGCTGGTAAGATGGAGACCGTAGAGGGTTCAGCCAAGGTTGGCGACAAGGTCATGGTAAAAGACGGCAAGATTGAAACCAAAAAGAAGAAAAAAGCTATCGAGGGTTGCTAATCCCTCTTGATGACCTTTTACAGGTTCATCTAAAAAGCCCGGCCTCTGGCCGGGCTTTTTTTTATCCAGAGACATCGATTATCCATCGGTATTTACTTTTCCCCTTCCCTTTCGTATAGTGCCATCCCATGAACATCATAGAAGCACTCTTACTCGGCATCATTCAGGGCGCCACGGAATTCCTGCCCGTTTCCAGTTCCGGTCATCTGGCCCTGGCCCATTATTTTCTCGGGGCCCAGGAATCCGACCTGGCCTTTGACGTGGCTCTGCACCTCGGCACCTTGTTGGCAATCCTCGCCTATTTCCGGGATGATTTCCTGCAGATGGGCAAGGCCGTCCTCGGCCTCCACAAAGAGCCCACAGAAACACTGCGGTTGCGCAAAATGGCTTTTTTCATCGCCATTGCCACCATTCCAGGCGCCCTGGCGGGCTTGTTGCTGGGAAAAACAGCGGAAACCTATTTTCGGCACCCTGCCCTGGTCGCGACGGCGCTGGCCGTTGCCGGTCTGCTGCTTCTCCTGGCGGATCGCGCGGGCAAACGCTCCCGCAACTTTGAAGCAATATCCCTGGTTGACGCCCTGCTTATCGGACTTTCCCAGGCCTGCGCCATTATCCCCGGAGTATCGCGGAGCGGCAGCACCATCACCTGCGGCCTGGCCATGGGACTCAACCGGCAGGCCGCGGTCCGCTTTTCCTTTCTGCTTTCCGCCCCCATCATCTTCGGAGCAGGGGTGCACGAAATTCCGGATATCCTCAACAATGGTTTACTGGATGGCCAATCCACGCTCTATGCCGCCGGATTTCTGGCCTCGGCAATCTCCGGCTATCTGTTTATTTCCTTTATTATGCGATACATTCGGGCCAAAAGTTTTGCCATATTCGCTTACTACCGCTTCGCAGTTGCGGCCCTGGTCTTTATCGCCCTTTTTCTAGAACGATGATCGCCGGCGTCCTTCGCCACCATGGAGACCCTGATGGATCCTTCGCAGCTTCCTGAAAAACAGTATGCCCGGCTCCGGGAAATTCGAAAAACATACACAGTGGACTTCGAACCGCTGCGCTTGCGCGACAAGGAAATTCAACTGTTGCAGGTCACCGACCTCGAACCGCTCCTTGGAGGCAAAGATCCGTTTAAGGATGTGGGAGACTTTCCCTTCTGGGTAAAACTCTGGGAAGCCGCCATGGTTTTGGCGGATTTCATGCTCACCACCCCTCCGACCAAAGAGGGGCAAACCCTGCTTGAACTCGGCGCTGGTCTCGGGGCACCTGGCCTTGCCGCAGCCCTTGCCGGACACCGCGTTACCCTGACCGATTACGAACCCCACATTCTCGATTTTCAGCGGGTCAGTGCCGCAGCCACCGGCCTTAAAGGAGTGGAGTGCCGGTTGCTCGACTGGCTGAAACCGCCCACCCTGTCGCGCTTCGACACCATCATCGGCGCGGAGATCCTCTTCAGGGAAGATTTTTTTACGCCGCTTCTGAACATCTTCCGCGCATTGCTTGCGGAAAACGGAGTCATCTACCTGGCCCACGATGTCCGCCGCAAAAGTTTGCCCAAGTTCCTCCTGCTGGCGGAAAAAGAATACGAAATCGCGGTGAGCACCCGCACAATGCGCGCCGCTGACAAGGAGTTGACCATCATCGTCAACCGGCTTACCCGCAGGGGATAAAACAATGCGCTATCAAGATATCGACTGGGAGGATATGTGGCGGGAAGCCAGAGCCCACAAGTCCTGGAAAAAAAAGAAAAGCAGCGACTGGGATCGCAGGGCCTCCTCGTTTGCCGAGCGCAACATCGACTCGCCCTTTGTCGCTCAATTCATCTCCCATCTTCACATCGAGCCGGAGTGGTCCGTCCTGGACGTGGGCAGCGGCCCCGGCACCCTGGCAATCCCGTTGTCCAACCGGGTACGCAGTGTTACGGCCGTCGATTATTCCGCTGCCATGCTTAACGAACTGGACAAACGCGCCAAGGGTGCTGGACAAGAGAACATCACAACCATCCAGGCCTCCTGGACCGATGACTGGCAGACGATGGGAATACCCCGCCACGAGATCACCATTGCCTCCCGCTCCCTGTCGGTGGACGACCTGAAAGGAGCTTTACGCAAACTGAACGACTGGGCCACCAAGGCTGTGTACATCGTGGACCGGGTCGGGGCCGGGCCTTTTGACCCGGATCTTTTTAAAGCCATCGGTCGGGACTTCCAACCCGGGCCGGATTATATCTTCACGGTCAACCTTCTCTATACCCTTGGCATCCATGCCCATATCGACTTTATCACCCTGGACAGCAAAAGAACATACACCTCCCGGGAAGAAGCCCTGCAGTCGTACCGCTGGATGGCGGATGAGCTTACTGATGCGGAAGAAGAACGGTTGATCGCTTATGTGGATGCGCGCCTGAACCAAACCGGTGACAATTCCTGGCAACTCGCCAGGCAGACCTCGCCTCGGTGGGCTCTGATCTGGTGGCAAAAATAAGGCGCATTTGCAAATTCCCGACAAGCCAGCTATAATGGCGAACTTTTTCCAGTAAATATCGCCTAACATCGCTTTTTTACAAGATTATTTGCATTCTGGCGCTTGAAACAGGCGCACACTCGCACGGCGCTTCTCCCCTTGCTCAAGCGCCTTATTTTCCATTGAAGAGGCACCCCATGCGTATCATGATCGTCGGAGCGGGAATGGTCGGCTACCACCTGAGTGAAAAGCTCTCGGTGGAAGGACAAGAAGTTGTCCTCATCGATCAGGATGAATCCAAGCTCCGCCGCATAGAGCGGGATCTCAACATCCTCACCGTCCGGGGTAGCGGCGCCTCAGCCCGCGTCCTCGAGGAGGCGGGCATCGCCAAAACTGACCTCTTTATTGCCGTAACCGACAGCGATGAGGTCAATCTCATCGCCTGCATCATCTCAAAAAATTACAGTGTCAAAACCAGAATAGCCCGGGTGCGCAACGACGATTTTTACGCTCAAGGCACCTCCCAGGCCGAGAAGTCCCTGGGCATTGATCTGCTGATCAGCCCCGACCTGGCCATGGCCGAAGAAATCATGCATCTCATCAATGTTTCCGCAGCCTTTGAGGTGGCGGAATTTGCCCGAGGTCAGGTGGAATTGCTCGGCTATGTCGCCCAGGAAAGTCACCCCTGTGTCGGCTCTACCCTGCTGAAACTCCGGGAAATGCAAGGGATCTACGACTTTGTCATCGTCGCCATCACCCGGGATGATCAAACCATCATCCCCCACGGACAAGACACCATTGAGCCCGGCGACAAGGTGTATCTGGTCATGCGCAAAAGCGATGTGCCGGCAGTGGAACGGTTGCTCTTCAACACCGAAAGCCAGATGCCGAAAAATGTTTTCATCGTGGGCGGCGGCATCATCGGTTATCTGGTCGCCCGCCAGTTGGAGCAGAAAAAAATCAATGTCCGCTTAGTGGAGCAGGACAAAAACCGCTGTGAATATCTGTCCGAACAGCTTGATAACGCGGTGGTCCTCAACTGCGATGGGCTGGAAGCCCAGGATCTGCTCGACGAAGGCATCGACCAGGCAGATCTGGTTATCTCCGTTACCAACAGCGACACAACCAACATTCTTTCCAGCTTGCTGGCCAAACACCATGGCGCCAAAAAGTGCATCACCCACATCAACAGCCCCGGCTTCATTCCCATGCTCGACAAACTGGGGATCGATGTCCCTTTGAGTCCGCGCCAGGTTGCGGCCAACATGATCCTCCGCTTTGTGCGCGGTGGCGGCAAGATTGTCAACGTTGCCACCCTGATGGCCAGTAATGCCGAGGTCATCGAGCTCAAGGTTCCCAAGCAGGACCGTTTTATCGACCTCCCCCTCAAGCACCTTGACTTCCCCAAAGGCTCCATTGTCGGCGCCATCATCCGAAATGACCAGGTGATCATCCCCTCCGGGGACACCAAGCTGCAGCCAAACGACAATCTGGTGGTCTTCTTTACCCAGAAGGCGCTTTCCGCTCTGGAAAGCCTCTTTGAAGCATAGGAGCACCGCAAGCGATGCGTACAGGCGGAGTTCTCAATATCTTTGGCAAACTGCTGATCCTGATTTCATTCTGTCTTCTGACGCCGATCCCTTTCAGCCTCTATTTTCACGATGGCATGACCTCTACCTTTTTGCTCTCCGCCGGTTTCGGGGCCATCACCGGCCTTGTGCTTCTGGCGCTTTTTGCTCCGGAAAAGGACCTCGGCTACCGGGACGGCTTTGCCGTGGTGGTCTTAAGCTGGTTGGGCATGGCCTTTCTCGGCGCCTTGCCCTTCTATCTCTGCGGCAAGATGCCTCTGTTCGTCGATTGTTTTTTCGAGTCGATGTCCGGCTTTACCACCACCGGCTCCACGGTGCTCTCCCAGGTGGAAGTTCTGCCGAAAAGCATCCTTTTTTGGCGGGCCATGACCCACTGGCTGGGCGGCATGGGCATCATCGTTCTCTCCCTGGCCATCCTTCCTCTTTTGGGCGTAGGCGGGATGCAGCTTTTTCAGGCCGAAATGCCGGGACCGACCAAGGACCGGCTCGCCCCCCGTATTCAGGATACGGCCCGCATCCTCTGGGGGGTATATTTTCTTTTTACCGCAGTTGAAACCGTGCTCCTGGTCTGGGGCGGCATGAGCTTCTTCGATGCGGTCTGCCACTCCTTTGCCACCCTGGCCACCGGCGGCTTTTCCACGCATAACGCCAGCGTGGGGTACTTCGGCTCCGTCTATATCGAGACGGTGATCATTATTTTCATGTTTCTGGCCGGCACCAACTTCGCCCTGCATCACCCAGGCATTAAAGGAAAACTTTCCGCCTACTGGCGCAATGAAGAGTTCCGTTTTTATCTCGGCCTGTGTACCGTAGCCACCCTGTTCGTTGTAGCGGTGAACTCGTATCACCAGGTTTATGCTACTTTTGGCGAAACCGTACGCACCGCAGCCTTCCAGGTTATCAGCATCATCACCACCACCGGCTTCGGCACGGCGGACTTCGAGCAATGGCCGCCCGCCCTGAAAATCCTTTTGGTTTCCCTGATGTTTGTCGGCGGCTGCGCCGGCTCCACCGGCGGCGGCATCAAGGTGGTGCGCATTCTGCTCTTCTTCAAATTCGCCCGGTTGCAGCTCAAAAATCTGGTGCATCCCCGCACGGTCGGCACCTTGAAATTCGGCAAGGTCAAGGTGCCGCAGGAGGTCATGGTCGCCATCCTGGGATTCCTTGCCCTGCATATCGGTGTTTTCCTCATGGCCAGCCTGATGATTACCGCTCTGGGCGTGGACATCATTACCGGCACCACGGCGGTGATCGCCACCTTGAACAACATCGGCCCGGGCCTCAACCTGGTCGGCCCGACCCAGCATTTCGGCCACCTGCCTCCCATGGGCAAGGCAATCTTAAGCTTCTGCATGATGGCCGGCCGCCTGGAGCTGTATACGGTGGCGGTGCTGCTCACCCCTGATTTCTGGCAGATGGCGCGAAAACCTGTGTGGCGCTGGCAGATGGCCAAAACTTCCGTTTCAAATATTTCCGCACCTTACAGATCATAGCCATGCCGAACTCCTCTCAATATGACGTCATCGTGATCGGCGCGGGCCATGCAGGCTGCGAAGCAGCGTTGGCTTCCGCCCGGATGGGCTGCCGCACCGCAGTACTCGTGGTCAATGTCGACACCATCGGCGCCATGAGCTGCAACCCGGCCATCGGCGGTTTAGCCAAGGGCCATCTGGTCAAGGAGATCGATGCGCTCGGCGGAGAGATGGCTAAAAACATCGACGCCACCGGCATCCAGTTCCGCCGCCTCAACACGCGGAAGGGTCCGGCAGTCTGGTCTTCCCGGGCCCAAGCCGATCGGCTCCTTTACCGGCTACGGATGAAATCGGTGCTGGAACAACAGGAAAACCTCCATATCAAACAAGGAACCGCCGACCGGTTGCTTATTAAAAACGGGGAGATCACCGGGGTGCTCACCTCCCTGGAAGAAGAGATCTCCGCCCGGACCGTGGTCATCGCCACCGGCACTTTTTTAAACGGCCTGATCCACATCGGCCTGAAGAATTTCCCAGCCGGCCGCATGGGGGATGTCCCGTCGCTGTCGCTGCCCCTGCATCTCAAAGAGCTGGGCTTTGCCATGGGCAGGATGAAAACCGGTACCACCCCGCGCCTGGACTCCACCACCATTGACTACGGCGAACTCGAACCCCAATACAGCGATGAGCCGCCCAATCTTTTTTCCTTCAGCAACAGGGGCAAGCAGCCGGTACTGCCGCAGCGCCCTTGCCACATCACCTACACCAATCTAACCACCCACGCGATCATCCGGGCAGGCACCGACCGTTCTCCCATGTATACCGGGATTATCGAAGGCGTGGGCGCCCGCTATTGCCCGTCGGTGGAAGACAAGGTCATGCGCTTTCCGGAAAAGGAGCGGCACCAGATCTTTTTGGAGCCGGAAGGGTTGGATACGGTGGAGGTCTATCCCAACGGCTTGCCCACCAGCCTGCCCATGGATGTGCAGACCGCCATGCTCCGCAGCATCAAGGGGCTGGAGAATGTCGCCATCATCCGGCCCGGTTATGCCATTGAATACGATTATGTCGATCCGCTGGAGCTGCATCCTTCTCTCGAAACCAAACGGATCAGAGGCCTCTTCCTGGCCGGGCAGATCAACGGCACCTCCGGCTACGAAGAGGCTGCGGCCCAGGGGCTGATCGCCGGGATCAACGCGGTCAAATACGTACGCGAGGAGAAACCCCTCATTCTGGACCGTTCCCAGGCATACACCGGGGTGCTGATCGACGATCTGGTCACCAGGGGCACCAAGGAACCTTACCGGCTCTTTACCTCCAGGGCGGAATACCGACTGTTGTTGCGGGAAGATAACGCTGACCTACGACTGGGAGAGATCGGCAGAAGCTTGGGGTTGGTGGAGGACGACACCTACCGCCTGTTTGTTGCCAAGAAACAGGCCATCGAGGAAACTCTGGCCCTGTTCAATACCACCACCATCCGGCCCAAACAGGAACTGAACGACCGCCTTGTCGCCATGGGCAGCGCCACCCTCAAGACTGCGGTAACCGCGGCAGACCTCCTGCGGAGGCCGGAGATGAATCTTGCCGCCGTGACCCAGCTCATCGGCATCACCCTGCCGCGACCCGGAGAAGAGGTTTCCCGGGAAGTCGAACTTGCCATCAAATATCATGGCTACATCGAGCGGCAAAACGAGCAGGTGGACCGCTTCCGGCGAATGGAGTCCGTGCTCCTGCCAGAGGATCTTCCTTACCAGGGTATGTCCGGCCTTTCCCGTGAGGTGATAGAAAAGCTCACCAAGATTCAGCCGCGGACTCTGGGTCAGGCAGCGCGGATCTCCGGAATCACCCCTGCCGCCATCTCCATTCTCCAGGTGTATCTCAAAAAGGAGAACCTGATTTGAAGATGATTGGCCCATGGTTCAGGCAGTTCGGCGCGGCTATGAAATTCAGTCTCAGCTTCAAATTCATCATCGGCTGTAGCCTTACCCTGCTGACCACCCTCGGCGCCACCTTTTACGTTTTCAACGAGCGCCAGGAGCAACTCATCATCCGGCAAGCGGAAAATGAGGCCAGAGCAGTTTTCCGCCAAATCGTCCTGATGCGCAAATGGATCGCCGACCATGGCGGTGTTTTTGTGGAAAGACTGCCGCGTTCCCAACCATCCCCCTACCTTGCCGAGGCCGAGATTCTCGATCGTCAGGGACGGCGATACACCAAGCAAACCCCGGCCATGGTCACCAAGGAACTGGCCAAGTACTCCCGGGAAGAGGGACTGTTCTGGTTCCACATCACCAGCCTCAAACTGACCAACCCGGAAAATGCGCCAGATCCCTTCGAGCGCCAGGCTCTGCTGGCGTTTGAGCAGGAAAATCTGCGGGAATTCATCTCCATCGAAACCATCGACCGTCAGGCGTATCTCCGCTACATCTCCCCCTTGTATGTCGAGGAGGCCTGTCTGAACTGCCATCTGGAACAGGGCTACAAGCTGGGCGATGTCCGCGGCGCCATCAGCGTCGCCCTGCCGCTGGACAAAACCTTTAGCGAAGCGGCCCGGAACCGGCGCAGAATGTTCGCCTCCATGCTTCTGGTGGTGGGCGCCCTGAGCGGAGCGATGATTTTCATGATGCGGCATCTGGTGTTGCGTCCGATAAAGCGGCTCTCCTCCTCCATCCGGCAATTTTCCCAGGGCAATTACGAGACGGTGGAGATTCTGCCCACCGGCGATGAATTCGAGGATCTGTCCCACTCCTTTGCCGAAATGGCATCCCAGCTCACCGGACACCATGACGATCTCCAGAACCGGATCCGAGAAGCGACCAGAGATCTTGCCGAAATCAACCAAAAACTTCTCGACAGCAATCGCCTGCTCAGTGCCGCAAGTGACCGGAAATCTGATTTTGTCGCCCGCGCTTCCCACGAGCTGCGGACCCCTCTCACCTCCATCAAGGGTTCCATGGAATACGTCACCGCCCGGCTGGCTCGCCTTTCTCCCCAGGAGGCCGGCAACTGCCCGCAGGAGGAACTCCGCGACTTTTTCCAGCTCATCACCAAAAACACCGACCGACTGATCCGCATGGTCAACACCATGCTTGACATCGAACGAATCGAGATGGGGATGACCTCGTCCATGCACTATGCCGGATTTGATCTGGCCGTGGTCATCCGCGAGACGGTCGTCGGACTTGCTTGTCTTGCCGAGGAAAAGGAGGTGTGGATCACCAGCCTGCTGCCGGAAAACCTGCCGCTGCTGGCCGACGAGGACAGAATCAGGCAGGTGCTCACCAATCTGCTGGCCAATGCAATCAAGTTCACGCCCGATCAGTCAACCGTCACAA